>RZZS01000104.1 GCA_009929775.1 Alphaproteobacteria bacterium | reverse complement strand
AGAAGGCGAGCTTCAGCACGCTGGTACCGGACGTCCCGAGCGGGACTGCGGCAATCGAGGTGGCGCACCGTGTCGGTCAGCCCACGTCCGAACGCTGAACATCGTCAGGTGAATCGATGCGATTTCACGCCTGACAGGAGACCCACATGCCGCACCAGCTGCTTCATCTGATTGTCCCTCTACAGGCGGAGGACGCACTCGTCGAGTGGCTTTTGGAGCGCGAGGATATCCCCGGCTTCACCAGCAGCGAGGTCTCCGGGCACGGCTCGTCCGAGCGCTCCATGACCACCGCCGAGCAGGTCGCCGGGCGCAGTCGCCGTGTGATGTTCATGCTGCTGCTCCCGGAGGAGACCGCTCGAGCGGTGCTCGCGGGATTGGCCGAGGATTTCGGGGGCAGCGGTATCCACTACTGGCTGGTGCCCGCCGCCGCGCAGGGCCGATTGGGTGACCCAATGTCCGGGAAAGCAAAGACCGGCCTGTAGATGCGAATTTATTCGCACGGGCGGGGCGGCGGCGTCGCCGAGCGCCTCGCGGGTGAATCCGGCGTGTGTGCGAACAAATTCGCACCGACAGCCCTTTCAGTTCGTCCGGGCATGCGCAGTTGGGATGATGATTCCCGGAAATCACCTTGAACTGCGTCAGCCTTCTCTTGGCGATGTGTACCGGCAAACTACGGGGTTTCGACCTGCCGCAGGAAACTCGCGAAGCGGGGCAGACCGTTGACCGTGCGCCCGTGGTACTTGAAGTTGACGACACTGCCCACGGGCGGCGGATCGTCTCGCTCGACATCGCTGAAACCGGTGCCGAGGCGAAATCGCGTACCGTCCGCCTCCTCGACCACCAGCGCGCCCAATCGGCCTTCGTGTCGCCCTCGGCCCGGGAGATGGGCAATCACCCGGGCGTCGGCTTCCAGGTAGGGTTTGACCTTGAGGAGATCGGCGGAGCGTCCGATGCGGTAGAGCGAATCGCGTCGATGCAGCATCAAGCCCTCGCCGCCCGCAGCGACCACCTGCTCCAACGCGACCATCAAGGCGTCATGATCCGCAACGCGGGTTTGCTCGACCAGATCGAGAAAAGGACTCGGCGAGGTCGCGAGGAGACCGCGCAACACGCTCAGGCGTGTCTCGAAATCGCCCGGGTGGTCCGGCAGATCGAACACCCTGTAGCGGACAAGACGCCAGGCGCCTTCATCCGGCTCGGAGCGTCGTACCGTGCCAGACAGGAAGGCAAAGGTGCCGCGACCCATCCAGAGCTCCCCGTCGAGTGCAACCGCGGGAAAATCGCTCGTAAACCAGGCGGGCGCCGAGATGGGCATTCCGCCGCGCGTGATGAGACGGCGGCCGTTCCAGTAACCGCGCACCCCGTCGAGCTTCTCGCTGACCAGGTAATGGTCGAGATCGACGCCGGGACGATACACCTCTCCCAGTGCCAGACCGGGCACCGGCGTTGTCGACGACTCGCTCGCCCTTGCGAGCGAGGTCGACGATACATCCCCCGTGACCGTGCCCTGGGTCGTTGCACCGGCATGACCGCGCAGCATGGCGAGAAGAAGCAGCGAGAGGCCGAGGCGAAGACTGGGCCAGTGCGACATCGAACACTATTAGTTTATTTCATGATGACGACACTGTAGCTCAACCGGGGAGCGACACAAAATAAAATTACACGATTTGGATTCGATTCCGCTATGGAAGCGATATGGCTTCGTGCCTGCCGACCGACCCTACAGGCTCGAAACCAGGATGCCCTGCAACTTGTCCGCAGGGGCCTTCCCAAAACCCGATTGTTTTACTCAATACATTAAATCCATCCCGCGGCATTCTTTCCTGTGTCGACATGGGCTAACGTGACGGCATTGTTGCGCTGCACAAAAATCGTCCAGGCGACCACCTCTGGATGTTTGACCCGAGCGCTCGGCTGCACGGCTGCTTGTCAGGACCACAAGACCATGACTGCTTCGACTCACTACGACGTCCTCATCGTCGGTGCCGGCGTCACCGGTACCGCACTCCTCTATCAGCTGGCGAAATTCACCGACCTGAACCGCCTTTGCCTGGTCGAAAAATACGACAGCATCGCCACCGTCAACTCACACGCGCACAACAACAGCCAAACCATTCACTGCGGCGACATCGAGACGAATTACACGCTCGAAAAGGCGCGCGCCATCAAGCGCACCGCCTACATGGTCATCAACTACGCAACCAAGCTCGCACCGCGCGATCGCGATCGCATCATCCATCGGATGCCCAAGATGGTGCTGGGCGTGGGCGAGACCGAATGTCGTTACATCCGCGACCGCTACGAGCGCTTCAAGGGGCTCTATCCGCGGATGGAGCTGCTCGAGCGCAAGGAGATCGCAGACATCGAGCCCAACGTCGCACTCGTCGACGGGACCTGGCGCAAGGAGGAGATCGTCGCTACGGGCACACGGGATGATTACTGTGCCGTCGACTTCCAGGCCCTGGCCCAATCCTTCTCGGCCGATTGCGTGCGGTTGGACCGACAAACCTCAAAGCAGATCACCCAGTTGTTCTCGACCAAGGTCGATAAGATCCGCCGCGACGGCCAGGATTACGTCTTGGAAACCAACCGGGGTCTGTTGAAGGCGCGGGCACTCGTCGTCTGCGCGGGCGGACACTCGCTCTTGATGGCACAGGAGATGGGGCTGGGGTTGGACTACTCCTGTATGCCGGTGGCCGGATCCTTTTATTTCGCCCCCGAGGCGTTGAACGGCAAGGTCTACACGGTTCAGAACCCGAGCCTGCCGTTCGCCGCGGTCCATGGCGACCACGACATCAAAGAGAGCGGCAAGACCCGCTTCGGGCCGACCGCCTTCATGCTGCCGATGCTCGAGCGCTATAACCGCGACAGCATCCCCGAGTTCTTCAAGGTCCTGAGGTTCGATCGAAGGGTTGCCGCAGCCTTCTGGGCCATGCTCAAGGAGCGCGACATCCGCCACTACATCCTGCGCAACCTACTCTACGAGGTTCCGGCCCTGAATCGCCATCTCTTCGTGCGCGAGATCCGCAAGATCGTCCCCTCCATCAAGGCCGCCGACATCAGCTATGCCGAGCGCTTCGGTGGGTTGCGGCCCCAGTTGATCGACAAAGTGTCCGGCAAGCTGCGCATGGGCGAGGCCAAGATCGCCAACGACGCCGGTCTTATCTTCAACATGACCCCGTCACCGGGCGGGACGAGTTGTCTCGGCAGCGGCGAGACCGACATGCGTTCGATCGCGGCCTATCTAGGAGCTCGAATCGACGAGCAGGCCTTGGCTCGGGAGCTGCTCATGGGGTACGAGGATACGCGCGGGCAGGGTAACACGGCTGCTGAGGTGGACACGGAATCCGAGGCCATGCCGCTCGCCGAGGCGGTCTAAAATGAATCGCGTCCTTGCGGGCGTATGTGGGGTTGGAGGCCGTTTCGGCGTCCGTGTCACCAACAACGTCCGAGGGACGCGATTCAGAGGTGAAAAACGAGGAAGGGTGTTGTCGGTCACTTTATTCCACGAGAACTCCTCAGAGTAATCCGCGCTGACCCTACCGGTTTCGTCCACCGCTTGTGCGGCTGCCTGCGGTCCAGCTGGCCTTGGGTCGGTTCGGGCGACCCTAACGGCAGCAATCGGCCATCATGACCGGGCACCCAGCGCCCGAAAGGCGGTGACTCTTCGATTCTGTTTGCTGTCAGCGTGGTCCGGAAGCGAAGTGACCGGACCTTGTCGCATAGGCGCCGCTCGGAACCCTGCCGAAGAACGTGCGGGTGCCCCTAAGCCAGCCACCGGTCCACCGCGACGTCTGAAGTGCAATAAGTCGCGGCCTACGCAATTTCCGGTTCTCGGGACGGCAGAGACGGAAAAGAAGCGGATGCTAAACCGCGTCCAGAGCGAGATGCTCGTTTTCGAGTGAGTTCAACGTCTGGTGCGTCCACGGCCCTTAGCGGAGACGCGGTTTAAATTTAAATATTTTTTAATCTCTTAAACCGCGCCGACTCCAGCAGTCGTCACGTCTGCCGGGGCCGATCCCATCCAATAACATCGCATACCGCGCCGGGCGCGGTTTAACCGGGCAGCAGTTGCGAATCCCGAGTCTGAGGTGCAAGGTTGACCGGCACCTTATCCTGTGCTCAACTAAGTGCCAATATCGGTACGGAACAAAACGTGAACAGCATTCCAGCTCAAGATATCAAGCGTCGTGGGATCTCCGCCGTTGACGAGGCGCTCCGCGAGGGCCCGGTCCATATCATCAAGAACAATCGCCCGAGCTATGTCGTGCTCAGTGAAGCCGCCTATGCAGAGCTGTTGGAGTCCTACAGTGACGCAGCCAGAGAACGCCTACGTGAGTCTTTGGCAGATCTGGAAGCCGGCCGAACAAACCGCTACGGGGACGCGGATGCGTTGATGCAGGCTCTCGACGGCGACGTATCGTGAGCTTCGTGCTGGTCACAACCCAGCACTTCGAACGTCGCGCACGCAAGTTTCTTCGCAAGCATCCCGATCTGCGCCCTGCTTTGCGGGATACCCTGGACAATCTCAGCCGAGATCCCTTCCAATCCAAGCTCAAGCTGCATCCACTCTCCGGCAATCTGGCCGGAGTGCAGGCTGTCAGCCTGACCTATTCGTACCGACTGACCTTGCTGCTAAGGGTGACCGAGCAGGAGGTTGTCCTACTCGACATCGGCACCCACGACGAGGTCTATCGTTGAAGATCTCCGCCAACGAAAGCGAGCGTTAGGCGGAGACCCGCCAGGCCCGAGCTGCCTCGGTTGATCCGGCGGCGGTCCTTGCAGGCGGGCACCGTCACCGAAATTGCCTCTCCCGCAGTGAAGTCCGTGAGTCGACCGGGCCTGGGTGGTTTGATCCTGAGCAAAGACGGTAGAACGACGTTCGCGCCTATGACTCGGTCGAGCTGGGGCTTGGCTGGAGGCGAATGCCGCAATCGAATCGGCCTTCGCGGAGGAGATCGGGCTTGCAATCCCGGTGACCGCAGTAGGCGTTCAAGAGACGCTGACGCGAACTCCCTGACCGACCGGTATGGGGCCCAGCGATCGGTCGGCTGGCTCGACTCGCCGGCCGATCCGGGTCGAGAACGGACCCTTCCGCCGCCTCTCGGCCGGTGCCGCAGTGTGGAAAGATCGGCGGAAGTCAGGTGAGCGAATCTGAGAAATCCGTAACGAGATAATGTTGGAAACAACAAAGGATTTGGAAGCGGATCGGTCACCGGGTCCGTAAACTCAAGCCGAACCAGAGCCGCCCTTTCGAAACAATATCCTAAACCGCATCCCCACCAAGGTCATGGGCTCACGCCATCGCAAGCCCAATCCAAAAACATCCCCTATCGCACCGGACGCGGTTTAGCTGTGATAAGCGCGACTGAGCTCATGCACAGCCGCGACCATCGCACCCGCGTGCTCCGGATTCACGTCCGGCGTAATCCCGTGTCCGAGATTGAAGACATGGCCCGGACCCTTGCCGTAGCTGGCGAGGACGCGCGCCACCTCTTCGTGAATCCGCTCGGGTGAGGCGTAGAGCGCACAGGGATCGAGATTGCCCTGCAGCGAGACCCGGTCGCCGGTCAGGATGCGCGCGTCGGCCAGATCGGTCGTCCAGTCCACGCCGAGTCCGTCGCAGCCAGTGTCGGCCATGTGATTGAGCCACTGACCGCCGTTTTTGGTGAAGAGGATCACCGGGACGGCGCGTCCTTCCGCCTCGCGGTTCAGACCCTCGACCACGCGCTGCATGTAGGCCAGGGAGAACTCGCGATAGTTGGCCGGCGCCAGTGCCCCGCCCCAGGTGTCGAAGATCATGGTCGCCTGCGCGCCGCGGGCAATCTGTGCGTTCAGGTAGGCGATTACTGCATCCGCGGTCTTGGCCAGCAAGGCGTGGAGCAGGTCCGGGCGGTCGAACATCATCCCCTTCACATGCGAGAAGTTCTTCGCACCGCCGCCCTCGACCATGTAGGTCGCGAGCGTCCAGGGGCTGCCCGAGAAGCCGATCAAGGGCACACGCCCGGCAAGCTCGCGTCGAATCGTCGACACGGCATCCATCACGTAGCGCAGCTCGTCCTCCGGATCCGGCACGGCGATCCGATCCACATCGGCCTGCGTGCGTACCGGTCGCTCGAAATGCGGCCCCTCCCCTTCCGCGAAATACAGACCCAGCCCCATCGCGTCCGGCACAGTCAGGATGTCCGAGAAGAGGATCGCGGCATCCAACGGAAAACGCTCCAACGGCTGCAGCGTGACCTCGCAGGCCAGCTCCGGGTTCTTGCATAGATCCATGAAGCTCCCGGCCTTCGCGCGCGTAGCACGGTACTCGGGCAGATAACGGCCTGCTTGGCGCATCATCCAAACCGGCGTGTATTCAACGGGTTCGCGCATCACTGCACGTAGGAAGGTGTCATTGATGAGTGGCGTCATGAAGCAGGACCTGGGCAGTCGAGGAAGAAGGTTCTCGGTGGTTTGGGCGCCCATTCTACTACGGGTTTCGCTCCTGACGAGGTTGCGAAGGACGCAGGTGCCGGAGTTCGCCGTTCCGGTGCGGGTGCCGAGTCACACGCAGGCCGAACACCGACCACTCATCGGGCAGGACCAAGGATCGGACAACCGCTGCGCGCCATGGAGAGCGAAGCGAAGGCGCGTAGTCCCGGGTAGGCGTGGGCGCGAGCGTGTTGCCGCAGTGGCGAAGGGGCGGGAGTCCCGAA
>RZZS01000179.1 GCA_009929775.1 Alphaproteobacteria bacterium | reverse complement strand
GATAGTGGGGGAAGACCAGGAGCTGGATCTCCACCTGAAAGATCCGGCGGGCCGTGTCGCGGGCCTTGACGTCGACGATGGTGAGCTTGTCGTCGAGGGTCTCGCGCTCGTTGAAGGGGTTGAGAATATCGACCTCGGCGACGGGTGCTTCGAGATCCTCCGCGAGCAAGGCGTTGAGGAGGTGGATGAGCAGATCGCGCCGGTCTTCGGACCCGAACAGGGTTTTGAAGACGCAGTCGATCTTGGGGTCGATGGGGCGGTGCATGCGTAGAGCGTATGGCGGCATCCGGGTGTCGACAATGCGTGACGAGGTTCTCAAGTCAATCGCCGGTGCGGCGGGCACTGCGGATCGGGCTTGGACGTGAGCCGGCAACGCGTTCGGACCGGTCGGTTGCGCCGAGCCGAGGGGTGCGAGGCATAATGCACCGCCGGCGGGTGTTGCGCTTCCTATCGTCGGCCCATTTGCCGGGTGCGGAGTCTCAGGGTCGGTCGAAGGTCGCATCGAGGGTGACGCCGGCCTTGTTCGTGACTCCAGCCGAGCCGGCACGTAGCGGGAAGCGCCGGGAGCATGCGTGACACCGCGGAGCGGGTGTCACGAGAACGTAGATCCGAGCCGGTTGCCGGCTCAGGCTGCGTCGTGCAGGACCTTCGCGACAGCCTCGGGCATGCGAGCAATCACGCGTAAGTAGCTCTTGGCGGCCGTATCCGGTGCCTTACGCCCCTGTTCCCAATCACGAAGAGATTCGGCGGGGATACCGAATTGCTCCGCAAAGTTCTGCTGAGAGAGGCCGGTTGCAGCCCGGGCGCGGCGCGCCAACATCGCCCCGAAACCGCGCTCGAACTCGTCGTCGGAGAGCGGAGTATCGGGTTCAGGTTCAACGGGGTGTGCAGTGGTATCGTCGTGTTTCGCGATCATTCGCTTTTCTCACGCTGATGATTCGGAATCGGTTTCCGCGTTGGGTGAAAACGCACAGCCAGACCCGCCGCTCCACCATGCCGTAGGTGATGAACCGCTCCTCGGTGTAGTCAAAGCGCACGTCAAGGATGTCCAACCGTTTGGAATCGGCAAGGATTTCGATCCCGAAGGCGAGGGAAACGCCGTGTTTTTGTTGATTGGCCGAATCCTTGTCGGGATCGAACTCGATATCCATGTCGAGACTATGTGGTATCCGTGCTCGGGGAGCAAGGGGATCGGGAAGCCGGATCATGTGCCTAAAGGGGACAGATTTATTTACCAGGCACGTGGCGCGACTCACCGCCGATACTCGTCCCGTCGGTGACCGAGGCGGCGCACCGTCTCATCCTCGATACTCACGATAAGGCGATCATCACCGACCCGGTACTTCCATAAATCCCCCAACC
>RZZS01000036.1 GCA_009929775.1 Alphaproteobacteria bacterium | reverse complement strand
CGAACGGGCCGTGTCCAGATTGAGGAAGCCCATGGTCGAGTCGTACTCGTACATGCCGGTCTCGAAGATGCCCACCACCCGGCAGGTGCGGATGCGCGGCAGGATGCCGCCGGGCGAGAGCGGGCCGTTGGGGGAGATGAGCCGCACCCGGTCGTTCGGGCCGACCTGCAGCTGCCGGGCCATGTCGCGGCCCAGGACGATGCCCGGCACCTCACCGGGAGCGTCCAGGTCGGTGAGCGCGCCGGACACCATCTTTTCGCCGATGCTGATCACCCGCGCGGCCGTGGCCGGGTCGATGCCGCGCAGCACCACCCCGGTGGAGTTGGCGGCCGAGGTGATCAGGGCCTGGCCGTAGATGTAGGGGGTGGTGGCCTCGACCCCGGGGACAGCCTGGGTTTTGCGGCTGACCTCGTCGGTGTCGGTGATCACCGAACCAAACCGCTGCACCAGGGCATGGGCGTTGACGCCGATGATCTGATCCCTGAGTCCCTCGGTGAAGCCGGTGTACACCGACAGGACCACGATCAGCGCCAGCACCCCCACCGCGACCCCCAGAATGGAGATGATGGTGATCAGCGAGATAAACTTCTGCTTGCGCTTGGCCCGCAGGTAGCGCAGGCTGACAAACCATTCAAACGAGGCCATGGGCGGGGGACGGATTATTCGGCCGCTTCCTGCTGCTGCATGGCGGAGGAGATCGATTTACCGGCGGACTGGAGGTCCTTGTAAGCCTCGGTCAGCCGCTCGACCATGCCAAGTTCGCCCGCCCGCAGCCATTTGCGCGGGTCGTAGAGTTTTTTGTAGGGCGTGCCGTCGTCAGGATCGATCTGGTACAGGAACGCTTTTTCGTTGTCGCGCACATACTTTCCGACGGGCTCCGAAAAGGCGAATTGCGTGTCGGTGTCGATGTTCATCTTGAAGATGCCGTATTGCAGCGACTCCGTGATTTTCTCTTTCTCCGAGCCCGAGCCGCCGTGGAAGACGAGATCGAGCGGATTGTCGCCGGTGCCGTGCTTTTCTTTGACCAGCGCCTGCGAATTCTTAAGAATGTCGGGGCGCAGCTTGACGTTGCCGGGCTTGTAGACGCCATGGACGTTGCCGAAGCTCGCCGCAACCGAGAAGTTGCCGATCGGTGCGAGGCGCTCGTAGGCCTGAAGCACGTCTTCGGGCTGGGTGTACATGTTCGGGTTGTCGATATTGTCGGCCGAGCCGATCCCGTCTTCCTCGCCGCCGGTAACGCCGAGTTCGATTTCAATGCTCATGCCGATCTTCGTGACGCGCTCGAGGATGCGGGCCGATTCGGAGAGGTTGAAGTCAATCGGGTCTTCGGAGAGGTCAAGCATATGGGAGGTGAAGAGGGGCTTGCCCGTTTCCTTGTAAAATTTTTCTCCCTCGGCGACCAGAGCCTCGATCCACGGGATCAGCTTGCGGTTGGCGTGATCCGTGTGCAGGACGACGCACACCCCGTAGAACTTCGCAAGCTCGTGGACGTGCTTTGCGGCCGAGACCGCGCCATAGACCTTGGCGTCGAAGCTGTCGCCCGGAAAGCCCTTCCCGGCGTAGAATTCCGCGCCGCCGTTCGAAATCTGGACGATCACGTCCGCGCGGTTTTTCGCGGCCGCTTCGAGCACGGCGTTGATCGAGTTGGTGCCGACGACGTTGACGGCGGGCAGGGCGTATTTGCCTGCTTTGGCGGCTGCGATGAGCTTGAGATAATCATCGCCCGAGACGACGCCGGGCTTGAGTGTGGTTGAGGCCAATGTTCCCTCCGATTCTGGCTGTGGTGAATCTTATGTTTCCAACGGCTTTATACAACAGGCCGGTTCCAACGGGAAGGGCATTCACGTCTCCCGCGCCGCGAGTTCCCGCTCCGCCTGTAACTTTATCTCCTGCGCGGTGCGGGCGACGGCGATGTCCTGCGGGGAGGGCTCGGCCGGGGCGAGGGCGGCGCGGATGACGATTTCCATTTTTCGAATTGTTGCCTCCGGCCGTCCCGGGACCGGAGAAACGTCGATATCGACCTCGCCCGAAACGGCGTAGTCGCGACCGTCCGGCCCGGTCACGGTCTCGAAGGACGCATGGCCCGCATAGGGACCGCCGACCGTCTTGTGGACCTGCTCGTGCGCGCGGACCTCGCGGTCGGTTTGCGCGAGTTCCTCGACGATCTCCTGTTCTTCGGGCGTTAGCTCGAGAAGACTGTTTCCGCCGCCGTCTTCCTCCTGCGCGGCGAGAAGCACGTTCATGTTCGATGGCGAAACGCGGGAAGAAGGCTGCAGCGCACGGCTATCGGACCCGTCCGCACAGGACGGCCCGTCGCCACAATCCGGCAAAGCGGTTGGCGTTTCGCCAACCGCAGATCGTTGGGGCGGAGATTGAACCGTCCTGGGGGCATATGAAACGGAAGCGACTTCCATCCCTCATATTCTAAGGGAAAACGGAGTGAAATGTAACCAAAGCGGTCCGGATTTTCCGGAAAAAAAGGGGCGCAGCCGGACGCTGTGCCCCTTCAACCAGAAAATTTCTACGGGGATATCAATACCCGACGTCGTGCATTTTCTTAGCGGTATCGAGCATGCGGCAGGAGAATCCCCATTCGTTGTCGTACCAGCTCATGATGCGCACGAGATTGCCGTCGATGACTTTCGTGCCTTCGCTCTGGAAGCAGGAAGACAGCGGGCTGTGGTTGTAGTCGCTGGAGACGAGCGGCTCGTCGAAATAGCCGAGGACGCCTTTCAGCTCCCCTTCGGCGGCCTTCTTGATTGCGGCGTTCAATTCGTCGGCCGTTACGTCCTTTTTCGCGACGAACTTCAGGTCGACGAGCGAAACATTCGGCGTCGGCACGCGGATGGCCACGCCGTCGAGCTTGCCCGCGAGTTCTGGCAGCACTTTGCCAACAGCCTTGGCGGCGCCGGTCGTGGTCGGAATCATGTTCGCAGCGGCAGCACGAGCGCGGTGCAGGTCCTTGTGCATCGTATCGACCGTGCGCTGGTCGCCGGTGTAGCTGTGGATCGTGGTCATGAAGCCTTTTTCGATCCCGCAGACCTGCTGGATGACGTAGGCAACCGGCGCAAGGCAGTTCGTCGTGCACGAGGCGTTGGAAACGATCTTGTGCCCGGCCTCCAACTTGTTGCTGTTGACGCCGTAGACGACCGTGATGTCTTCGTTCTTGCCTGGCGCGGAAATCAGGACTTTCTTCGCTCCGGCGGTCAGGTGCTTGGCGGCGGCGTCACGTTCGGTGAAAATGCCCGAGCACTCCATAACGATATCGACGCCCAGTTCACCCCACGGAAGCTGTTCTGGGTCGCGCTGCTGGAAGACTTTCACGGTCTTGCCGGCGACGATCATCGTGTCTTCGCCTTTCGCCTCGACCGGAAAAGGCGAGCGGCCATGGACGGTGTCGTACTTCAGCAGGTGCGCGTTCGTGTTGTTGGGCGCGAGGTCATTGATGGCGACGATCTCGATATCGTCGCGGCCCTGTTCGAACAGCGACCGGAAAACCAGGCGTCCGATGCGGCCAAATCCGTTGATGGCAACTTTGCAAGTCATAGTGGTTCGTCCCTCCAGCTTAGGAATGTTAGTTCAGACGTGTTCTGTCTTAACAGGTAAGGTGGGGTGCATAAAGAGGAAAAGCAAAGGAAAACGGGAACAGATTGTCGCGATGGCTCGGAAAATGACACGCAGACAGCAGCGGGTGCGTTTTGTCAACCCGGCGAGGCGTAACGCTGCTACCGTGTCAAAGCATAGATATGCACGCCGTCCGCTGTCATGGGGCGGGGGCGGAGGTTCAGCCATCGAACCGCCAAGTCGGACGTACCATTCGCAGCCAGCTCGAACGCCATTATGTCCGGGACATGTCCGGAATAGACCGATGTGCCGTCCGGCTCAAACGATCAAATGCGGAAAGCGGACACACGCCTCGTTGTTTTACATAGCTGACGCGTGTGCCCTGCTGAAATTACAGCGCCCCCTTTATCCTGGCCCTGATGGTTTCCGCCGTCTTCGCCGCCGTTATCCCGAAATGTTCATACAACTCCAAGTACGGGGCCGATTCGCCAAATGTGCTCATGCCGATGAAGATGCCATCCGGGCCGATGAAGCGGTCCCACGGCTGGCGGACGGCGGCTTCGATGGCGACCTTGAGGCTGCCGTTGCCGAGGATCGTGCGCTGGTAGTTTTTGTCCTGCTCGAAGAAACGCTCCATGCAGGGGACGGAGACAACCTGCACGGTGAATTCGTCCCTTAGAATCTCATGCACTTCCATCGCAATTTCGACTTCGGATCCGGACGCATAGATCGTCACGTCCGGGCTGATCGCTTCGGACGGGGCAAGAACGTACGCGCCGAGCGCGCATTTGTTTTCCGTATCCGCGTCACGATAGGTCGGCAAATCCTGACGGGTCAGGGCGAGGACCGAAGGGCCGTGCCGATCGTTGATCGCCAGTTCCCAGCACTCGGCGGTTTCGATCCCTTCGGCTGGGCGATAGACCTTACAGTTCGGGATCGCCCGCAGAGCGGCGAGGTGCTCGACCGGCTGGTGCGTCGGTCCGTCTTCGCCAAGGCCGATGGAGTCGTGGGTCATCACGTAGACGACTCGCTGCTTCATCAGGGCCGAAAGGCGGATGGACGGGCGGCAGTAATCCGAAAATTGCAGGAACGTACCGGAGTAGGGGACGATTCCGCCGTGCAACGCCATCCCGTTCATGATCGCAGCCATGCCGTGCTCGCGCACGCCGTAATGGATGTAGCGACCGTTCCAGTGCCCCGCCTGTATGGACTCCGTGCCCTTTACGTGGCAATTGACAGAGCCGGTCAAATCCGCCGAGCCGCCAATAAGTTCCCGCAGGGCAGGGACCAACTTGTCGAGGCACGCGCCGGAAGTCTTGCGGGTGGCCATTTTTGGACGCTTTTCGGCGAAATCTTTCTTTAATCCGGCAATAACGGGGGCGATGGTCGCCGCGTGGTCGCCTTCGATTGCCTTGTTATATGCGGGATCCGCCTTGTCGGCGCGGGCTTTCCACGCCTCGAATTCGCCCTGACTCCGCGCCCCGGCCGAACGCCATGCCAAAAGAATATCGTCCGGCACCTCGAAAGGCGGAGCGGTCCAGCCGAGATTCTCACGGGTAGCGGCAAGCTCGCTTTCGCCGAGCGGCGAGCCGTGGACGCCGTGCGTGCCTTCCTTGTTGGGCGCTCCGTATCCGATTTTCGTCTTGCAACGGATCAGGCTCGGCGTGCCCGTTTTTTGCGCGGCCGCGATGGCGGCTTCAATCTGGACGAAATCATGCCCGTCGATCGTTTGCACGTCCCATCCATAGGCCTCGAAACGTTTGCCGACGTCTTCGGTAAAGGACAGGTCCGTCTTGCCGTCGATGCTGATCCCGTTGTCGTCGTAGAGAACAATCAGTTTCGAGAGCTTCAGATGTCCGGCGAGGGCGCAGGCTTCGTGAGAAATCCCTTCCTGCATGTCGCCGTCGCTGCAAAGCACATAAGTCATGTGATTCACAAGCTCGTCGCCAAAGCGGGCGTTCAGAATGCGCTCCGCAAGCGCAAACCCCGGCGCGCTGGAAATGCCTTGCCCAAGCGGACCGGTGGTGATTTCCACGCCGATTTCCGGGTCGATCTCCGGGTGGCCCGGCGTGCGGCTGCCCATCTGGCGGAAATTACGGATTTCCTCGATTGTCATCTTTTCGAATCCAGTCAGGTAGCCGAACGAATAAAGCAGCATCGATCCGTGCCCGGCCGAATGAATGAACCGGTCCCGATCCGGCCAGAGCGGATTACGCGGATCGAATTTCAAAAACTTCGTGAAGAGAACCGTCGCGACATCGGCCATTCCCATCGGCAAGCCGGGGTGGCCGGAGTTGGCCTTTTCGACGGCGTCCATCGACAGGACGCGGATGGCGTTGGCCATTTCGCGAAGGGAAACGTGTGGAGCGGATTGCAGGGATACAGAAGATGCAGACGACGACATGGACGGGACCCTCGTTATTTTACGGGAAAGTTAAAGTACATTGCCTACTGGCTTGGCCAACGTCAACAAGCGAAAGAAGAAAACTGTTACTTTCTTTGCGGGTCCCGGGAATGTTAGTTGACCTCTCGTCCTTGAGCTTGTTAAAAACCAGGGATCAATATCATTTCTCTGTTTAACGGGAAGGGGCCAGCGCCGTGTCAGCCGCAATCAAGAACGCTTTGTCGAATCTCAACGACGCTCTCGATTACCTCGAACTCGCCGTGGACGACAGCGTAAAGAGAAGCGAGGAACAGCAACGCGATTTGTTCGCGGCACAGGCAGCCCTCAACGATAACACTTCCGGTTCTGCGGATATTGGCGGGATTGACGGCTCGAACGCCGAGTTGTTCGCGCGTCGGCTTGATGACGCGATCGGCAAGGTCGAGCGGCTTTTGAAAGAGGGTTAAAATTTTATGGCTGAAGTCAACTTATCGATCAACGGGCGAAACTACGGCGTTGCCTGCGATGACGGGCAGGAACAGCGCGTTATCGAGCTTGGACGCTTCGTCGACGAGCGCTTGCGGGAAATCGGGCGCGCGGGCGCTGCGGGAAGCGAGTCTCATCTGTTCGTTCTCACGGCGCTCGTTCTTGCGGACGAGATTTTCGATCTGCGCGATCACCTGACCAACCACCCCCAGACAAATGGCACCTCGCAGGGCGAACGTGTTTCCGCCCAAGAGGAGGAGCTTATCGTCCGCGCGATTGATTCTCTGGCGACCCGCATTGAACGGATTGCTGGAAGAATCGAGAGCGCATGATATATAATTAATCGGGGTAGGCTGCGGTGTGCGTGATGCACTTAATATCCCAGTGGCCGATATTTATTCGCAAGGGAGCTGTCCCTGCCATGGCTTAGTGTTTTGCCGCTTCGCTCTGGTATACGGCGCCCACCTGGTTACCAGGGCCCCATGCGGATTTAAATGGCACACGGCTCGCGCGGCTGCCCCACCACTAACCCGGCGCACCTGCCAATGATGACCACCAAAAACACGCTGCGGCTAGAAGCGATCCGGCACCGTGATCGTCTGGAGCCAGATGAAAACCAGATCGAGGCCGCCGCCCGCACATTCTTCGAAAAAATCAATCCTGCCCCGGACGCGATTGTCAGTGCCTACTGGCCGAAGGGCAAGGAATTCAACCCGCATCCGATCATCGAACAGCTTCTCGCGACCGGCCGGAAGGTTGCGCTTCCCGTCGTTCGCCCGGATCAAGGGCACGTACTTGGATTCGCTCTCTGGGACGGGAAAACCGAGCTGCGCAAAGGTCGTTACGGCATTCTGCAGCCGAAGACAGACACTACAACCGAGTGGGTTGAGCCGGACATTCTCGTCGTCCCGCTCCTTGCTTTCGATCAGCGCGGCCACAGACTCGGCTACGGCGGCGGCTATTACGATGCAACGCTGGCCGCACTTAGGGAGTCCGGGAACGTTGTCGCTGTCGGGCTGGCCTATCCGGAGCAGGCGTGCCTGTTCAATCTGCCCAACGAGGACCACGACGAGCCTCTCGACTGGATTATCACACCCGCGCGGGCATATAACTTCGCGGACAGATAGAAAGGACATTATGCGTATAGTCATTATCGGCGATGTCGTCGGACGATCCGGTCGCGATGCCGTTGCAAAGTATCTCCCGCAGGTCAGGGAACGACTGCGTCAGGATTACACGATCCTGAACGGCGACAATGCGGCCCACGGATTTGGTATTACCGGCAAGATTTGCGCAGAATTCTACGAAATGGGAATCGACTGCATTACCGCAGGCAACCATGTCTGGGACCAGCGCGAAATTCTTGCGTACATAAATAACGATTCGCGGCTCCTGCGACCGCTTAACTATCCTCCTGGAACGCAAGGCAACGGCTTTCGACTGGAGACGCTGGCAGACGGGCGCAAAATTCTTATCGTGCACGTCGTCGGCCGCATTTTCATGGAGCCGCTCGACGATCCTTTCGCGGTCGTTACCGATCTTGTCAGAAAACATCCGCTCGGAGTCGGCATCCATGCCATCGTTGTCGACTTCCACGGCGAGGCGACAAGCGAAAAGGTCGCGTTCGCCCATTACGTCGACGGCAAGGTTTCCTGTGTCGTCGGCACGCACACCCATATCCCGACAGCCGACGCCCAGATCCTCGAGAAAGGCACAGCCTACCTCACCGACCTTGGTATGACCGGCGACTATGACAGTGTCATCGGCATGCAAAAACATACGCCTGTCCAGCGCTTCGTGCGCAAGGTGCCGGGCGAGCGCATGACTCCGGCGGGCGGGGAAGGGACGTTTTGTGGCGCGTTGATTGTCACCGACGACCGCACGGGGCTCGCGAAGGGGATTGAACCAATCCGGCTCGGACCCCGGATTCAGGAGGCATGGCCGAAAATCTGATGCGCGGTCACGGTGCGTTTCGGCTCGCTTCGATGTTCTCCGGGTATTTCTCGAAATACCGGTAACAAGCGTCCTCAAGGGCTGTAACCAGTTCCGCACCATAGCGGCCGCCGTCGCCCTTGACCTGACCGAGGATTACGGCCCGGATCGTTGTATGAAATCCCTCGACGATTTCAACCGCATGTGCGTCCGGCTCGGCGATGACCTCAAGAAACTGGATCAGGTGATCGGCAAGGCTTGTTACCAGAGGGTAATGAAACATTCCCCCGTTCGCCTTGAGTTGCATGCCGGGATAAAGCATCCCCGCGATCAGTTCCTCCGGATCGGCCTTGTCGGAGGCCGCGCGCGCGGCGTCGATCCCGCGCTTGAGTCCTTCGAGATACATTTCACCAAGGGGACGAAAATCGACTGCGTTGTTTTCGAGCAGCGCCTCCGCCTTATTCAGAAGCTCCTCGCTTAAACCGCCGGAGCCGACCTTGCGCTTAAGCGTGTTCGGCGGCCGGATGAATTCGGCTTTACGGCGTGGCTTCTGGTTGTAGTGATCGATCACGGCGGCAATCCCCTAAACCATATCGATGTCATCAGGACCGTAAGAGAGCAGGGACTCGTCAAACTTATCCCCCTTTTTCAGTCCGGCATTCGTCAGAATTTCTTCAGCTTTCGTCTGTGCCTGACGGCGCTCTTCAAGACGGAACCGCGCTGTTTCGGGATTCATAAAATCACCCTCGCGCCGGAACGGCCCCTGATAATCGTCCCGGCGCGTCCGGCGGCGATCAGGCCCGAAGAAATCTTCAGACCGCACGAACTGGCGGGGACGTTCGATGATCTGATAAATGCGGCGATACAGATCCCGCGCATTGAACGGTTTAACCAGAAATTCGGTCACGCCGGAGTCGCGCGCCTGAATGACTCGGCGCTTCTGACTGAAGCCTGTCATCAGGATAACCGGCACATACTGGTTCGGCGAAGACACATGCGTCCGTATAAGGCGGGTGAGCGAAATCCCGTCCATCGGCTTCATCATCCAGTCGACAAGAACGATATCCGGGTTGCTTTCGCAGAACTTCCTGAAACCCTCTTCTCCGTCCCGGGCGGTGATGACATTACCGACGCCGAATGTGAGAAGCAGCGACTTTGCCAGTTCAAGCATCGGAAGATTATCTTCCACCACCTCGATCGAAATGCTGTGGAAATCGTAGGACATCGGCTTTCCGGCGGGGCGGCTCTCAAACGGGTTGACAAACAGACACCACAACTATTCTTACACAAAACGCCTCGCAAGGAAAAGGATCAACCAAGCGAAAGCGCGTCGAGAGCCGGGAATCGAAGCATTTCGCGGGAACTTACGGCGGCTCTGGAGCCTGAGCTTCATAAAATACAGCCGCAGTCTTCGGGGGAAGATGAACCGCCTCGCCGCCGGAGCATACACGCAGGAACTCTTTGCCAAGCAGAGTGGTGATCGTCCGCTCCCCGTCCGCTACCATGCCCCAGCGCCCGCTCGGAACTTTGATGTCATGCCCGTGCGCGTTTGAGTTGAAATACCACAGGAAGCGCCGCCCATTCTCATCGGGCGCGTGCATCATGCCGAAGCAGTGATTTGAAGGCCACTGATGCCAGACAAGTTCCGCGCCCTGATCGTTCAACCAATCTATGTCCTTGCCGCCGTTGAGCAGGTCGCCATGTGGGAATTCGCGCCGAAGAAGGGTTGGATCCTGCCGACGAATGGCGAACGCTTGTTGCCAGCGCCTTACGAGTTTCCGTCTGGCGTCAGGCGGGAGAACCTGAACAATCGGTGGCTCCCCGGCAGGTGTCGGGTGAATTCCGCCTTGTGTCTGCCCGTCCAGAAAAGACCAGTCGATGACGTTCGGGTTTACAACGCAATACGGGTTTGTGTCCCCCCCTTGCGAATGGCCGACTATGTCGCCGGCGTGCACCAGAAGGTCCCCGTGTGCTGCGGAGGCAATCGTCGCGACGTACATCGCCCGCTGGAGACGCGCCTTGACGATATCGGGGCTGTCATCCGGCCCGGACCTGCCGATTTTCTGCAGCTTGTCCGGAGCGTGGCCGCCCCCGTGATCGCCATTGTGGGGCTCGTCGTCGGCGAGCATGTCGGGCAGGCGCGGCGTGTCGTGGTCGATTACGACAGTGCCGAAGTTCATCCGAACGCCGTCCTCTCCATTGTCCTTCCAGTCCTGGTCGAACGTCGGCGCAGACCCTGCGAGAATAGTCGCGATATTCGAGGCATCCGCGCGACCATCGGCAAAAGCGAGTATGCCGCTCTCGGTGTCGCCATCCCGCTTGTGGTAGGCATCCTTGTTCCATTCATAAATGGGGTTTCGGAATCCGCCCATATGGTAGCCGTTTTCTCCGGTATCGTATGGCTCGGCGCTTATGTACGTGTCGCCAAACCTATAGGCAATCGCTCGAAACATCGGTGTGTTCGGGTCCCAGGCGGTGACGTTGTTTTGCATCCGCCCGAAGATGCCGCCCAGATCCAGTCGCAATCCATCCGCGCCGATGTCGTTGACGAGGTGAGACATCGAAGAAAGGCAGAGGCGGCTTACTTGCGGATGGTTGACGTTGATTGAGTTGCCACAGCCGGTGTAATCGTAAAAGTAGCCCGGCGCGTCGGGAACGTGAAAGTAAAACTTCGGATCGAATGCCATTAGCGTGTGTCCGAGGTGATTTCCCTCAGCCGTGTGATTGAACACGACGTCCGTGATGACTTCGATACCCGCCTCGTGATAGGCGTCAATCGTTTTTCGAAGGTCCTCCTCGGTGCCGTATTCATCGTGAACGGCATGAAGGGACAGGGGATCGTATCCCCAGACGTTCGTCGCGCCATTATCCATAAACTGGAGAACGGGCATCAGTTCGATCGATGTAACGCCGAGATCTTTTACAAATTTTATGACGTCGGGATGCATCATTCCGCGAAACGTCCCACGATCTTCTTCCGGAACAAGCGGGTGCGCCTTCGTGAAACCGGCGACGTGGACTTCCATAATGGTCCGATTCGTCTTAACGCCGGGCTTGACCGGTCGCAACGGCGAGTCCGCTGGAAGTCCCTTCGAATTATCCAGAACCTGCACCTTCGACTTCGGAATAATGTCCGCATTTTCCCGTGTATCCATCTTGCAGGGATCAAGGGCGTTGCGTTCGTGTTCGGAAGGGTTGGCGGAAGGCTTGAAGACGCTGAGACGCCGGTCGTTACGCCGCTTTGCCGCGCGAAGCTCGGCGATTCCAACGAATTCAGTCGACCCCGGAAGCATCAGGGTTTTGTTCGGGTTGTACCGGAGACCTCGCGGGGGATCGTACGGGCCTTTCATTCGAACCGCGCAGGTGAGTTTTGCCAAGTCGATGTCCGGGAAGTCCCCTGCGTCGAGGCGAGCGGTGTATACGCCATATTTTTCGGAATACGGGTTACTCTCGGTCGGCGGGAGCAGAGAACATTCGCCTATCTTTTTCTTTCCGGTCTCGTCGTAGAAATCAATAATGACTCCACAATCGGATTCCCGCTTGTTATCGCGGGCATATTCCCACAGGGACTCCTGCCAAAGGGCGATATTGAGCGCACCAGTTTCTGGATCGAATGTCGCGCCGAACCGATCAGTCGATCCCGGCTCGATTTTAACAGGGTCGTCGCTGAATCGAGCAAACCCCTGTTCAGTGTCCGGCATGGCTCTCCCCCTAACTGACGCAAAAAACCGCGCCACGATTATGGCAATGCCGGATAGTACCGCCAATTGAACTTCAAGGCAACGTCCTGAACGTCGCACGCAGATCTAAAGTCAACAAGTAAATGTCGCGGCCATATTGTAAGCGCCGTGCGCCTTTCCTATAATGCGCGAGCTTCCCAAACTCTATGTACGGCAAACACCATGGCAGGCCACTCAAAATTCAAAAACATCATGCACCGCAAAGGCGCACAGGACGCCAGGCGGGCGAAACAGTTCACCAAAGTCGGGCGGGAAATCACCGTCGCCGCCAAGCTCGGTGGGCCGGATCCGGAGGCGAACCCGCGTCTGCGCTCCGCGATCATCGCTGCGCGCGGCGTCAACATGCCGAACGAACGCATCAAGCGCGCCATTGAGAGCGCTGTTGGAACGGAAGACGAAGCCGACTATACCGAAATCCGGTATGAGGGTTACGGGCCGGGCGGCATCGCTGTCATCGTCGACGCGCTGACCGACAACCGCAACCGCACTGCCGCCGAGGTACGCGCTGCTTTCTCAAAGTATGACGGCAATCTTGGCGAAACGAACTCCGTCTCCTTCATGTTCGACCGAGTCGGAGAAATCATCTTCCCCGCGACCGTGGCCAGCGCCGACGTGCTGTTCGAGGCCGCCGTCGAGGCAGGCGCAACGAATGCCGAATCCGACGACGAGATGCACGAGGTTATCTGTGAACCGGACGACTTTTCGGCGGTGCGGGACTCTCTTACCGACAAGTTCGGCGAGCCGGAGAAGGCATCACTGACCTGGAAATATAACGTCCCCGGTCAGGTTGACGAAGAGACCGCCGCAAAGGTTTTGAAACTGGTCGATGCGCTTGAGGATAACGACGACGTGCAAAGCGTTGTCACGAACCTCGAGCTCGACGACGAGATGGCGGAAAGGCTGATGGCCTCTTGACACGCATTATCGGCATAGACCCCGGTCTTCAAAAAACCGGCTGGGGTATCATCGAGAAGGAGGGAAACGCCCTGCGGTTTCTCCAGTGCGGACAGATCCGCACCAACGCAAAGACTCCACTTTCACAGCGGCTTGCCCTGATCGACGAGCAGATTCGCCTTGTCCTGCGGCTCTGGAATCCGCAGGCCGCGGCTATTGAGGAAACTTTCATGAACAACAACCCTGCCTCGGCGCTTCTCCTTGGGCAGGCGCGCGGCGCAGCCATCGTATCCCTTGCAAGGGAAGGACTTTCGGTCGCCGAATATCCCGCGAATCTTGTCAAGAAGTCCCTCGTCGGCAACGGGCACGCGACGAAGGACCAGATCGGCATGATGGTCTCCATGCTTCTCCCCGGCGCTAAAGCCGCCTCCTCCGACGAAGCGGATGCGCTTGCCATCGCAATCTGCCACGCCCATCATGCGGCAACGTTCGAGAGGATCGCAGGATGATTGGAAAACTTTCCGGCAACATCGACAGCATCGCCCGGAACCACCTTGTTCTCGACGTACAAGGTGTCGGCTATATCGTGCATGCGAGTTCGCGGACTCTCTCCCGCATCGGGCAGGCGGGGGATACTGCAAGCCTTCTGATCGAAACGCAGGTCCGAGAGGACGCGATTACGCTCTATGGGTTTGCGGACCCGGCCGAGAAGAGCTGGTTCCGGCTTCTGACCTCGGTTCAGGGCGTGGGGGCGAAGGCGGGACTTTCGATTTTGAGCGTCTGCCCGCCGGATCAGATGGGGTTCATCCTCGCCTCACAGGACAAGGCCGCTCTGACGCGCGCCGACGGAGTCGGGCCGAAGCTCGCCGCGCGAATTCTTACGGAACTCAAGGACAAGGCGGGTGATATTGATCTTTCGCTTGCAAAACCAGGCGCTCCGGCTCAGGCGGCTCAGGGAACCACACGACCCGCGCCCGCGAGTTCAGTCGAAGGCGATGCCGTCTCCGCGCTCGTCAATCTTGGCTATGCCCGCGCTGAAGCCTACAGTGCCGTTATGCGTGCCCTCGCGAAGGCAGGCGAAGAATCAGAAGAAACAAAGGACAACCTGCAGGCGGTCATTCGCCTTGCGCTGAAGGAGTTGAGCGCCTGAGATGACAGCCACAATCAAAAATCCGGATCTCGAACGCAAGGCGCACGAAGGCGAGCATTACGAGGAAGGCTCTCTCCGCCCGCAAAGCCTGGACGAATTCATCGGCCAGAAGCCGGTGCGCTCAAACCTCAAGGTCTTCATTGAGGCCGCCTGCAATCGGGGCGACGCGATGGACCACGTTCTGATCGCCGGGCCTCCGGGGCTAGGCAAGACGACGCTCGCCCAGATAATTGCGCGGGAGCTTGGCGTTGGCTTTCGGGCGACCTCGGGACCTGTGATTGCGCGGGCAGGGGACCTCGCTGCGATTTTGACCAATCTCGAGACGAACGACGTTCTGTTCATCGATGAAATTCACCGGCTGAACCCGGCGGTCGAGGAAATTCTCTATCCGGCCATGGAAGACCGGAAGCTCGACATTATCATCGGCGAAGGGCCTGCGGCGCGATCGGTTCAGATCGAGCTCAATCCTTTCACGCTCGTCGGCGCAACGACTCGCAGCGGCCTGCTGACCGGCCCTTTGCGGGATCGCTTTGGCATTCCGCTCCGGCTCGAGTTCTACGAGGTGGATGAATTGCGACTGATCGTTTCGCGCACGGCGAGTCTGCTCGCGATGCCTCTCACGGAAGACGGTGCACACGAAATTGCCGCCCGCTCCCGTGGTACGCCCCGGATTGCAGGGCGGCTGACTCGCCGGGTACGCGACTTCGCCGATGTGGCCGGATGCCGTGTGATCGACGCAAATGCGGCGCACGAAGCGCTGACCCGTCTAGATGTCGACAAGCTTGGACTCGATAGCATGGATCGCCGCTATCTCGGCTGTCTGATTGACAATTATGGCGGCGGTCCTGTCGGAGTAGAGACGTTGTCCGCAGCACTTTCAGAGCAGCGCGATGTGATCGAGGAAGTCATTGAACCTTATCTGATCCAGCAGGGCTTCATCAATCGCACCCCACGCGGACGGATAGTTTCCGCGAAGGGATACAGGCATTTGGGACTGGACCCGCATGTCAGCGATCAACTCGATTTTCTAAGTAGCGACGATGAAGCATAAATCAGAGTACCGCGTTTACTACGAAGACACCGATGCGGGCGGTGTGGTATATTATGCCAACTACTTCAAATTTGCCGAGCGCGGCCGGACCGAGCTTTTACGCGCCACAGGGTTTGAAAATAGCTCAATCGGCGAAACATACGGCGCCGGATTTGTTGTCCGGAGGCTATCGGCGGACTATATCAGACCTGCAAGGCTCGACGATCTTCTCACCGTCGAGACCGACGTCGAAACTGTGAAAAACAGCTCGTTTGTGATGCGGCAGTCTATATTTTGTCACAATGATCTGGTCTTCTCGCTGGAGGTCACGCTGGCCTGTATCGGGCGCGATTTCCGGCCGCGGCGCATTCCTGATGATATCAAAAAAGCACTCGAAGGATCGTAAAGCCAATGGATGAAGAGTTCCCGGACAGGGTCGTGGAAGCCATCGATCTCGGCGGCAGCTTCCACGGAGATTTGAGCATGTGGGGCTTGTTCATGCAAGCCGACCTCATCGTAAAAGCTGTCATGATCATGCTCGTCATTGCATCGGTATGGAGCTGGGCGATCGTTATCGAGAAGCGCGCAACCCTGCGAAGTCTTTACCGCCGCGCGGCGCGATTCGAGGACGCCTTCTGGTCTGGCGAACCTCTCGACAAGCTGTATCAGCGAGTCAAGAAAAGTCAGGACGATCCAATGCTTGCAGTCTTCGCGTCCGGGATGGAGGAATGGCAGGCGGGGGTCGAAGGTGGACTTCCTTCAAAGGAAAGCCTGCAGGCGGGCTTGCGCCAGCGAGTCGAGCGTGCCATGTCTGTGACCATCGGCAAGGAAGTCGGACGGCTCGAGCGCGGCATGACGTTTCTTGCCAGCGTCGGTTCGACCGCGCCGTTTATAGGTCTGTTCGGAACGGTCTGGGGGATCATGAACTCGTTCGCCGCCATCGCCAAAACGAATAACACAAGCCTTGCCGTCGTCGCTCCGGGTATTGCTGAAGCGCTGTTCGCAACGGCGCTTGGCCTTGTTGCCGCAATTCCGGCCGTTATTGCCTTCAACATATTCTCGAACGAGTTAAATCGCTACGCAGACAGGCTTGAAACGTTTACGTCCGAGTTTTCGACAATCCTTTCCCGCCACCTCGACCGGCAGGAAAGCACCAAGACTGCGGCCTGAGGGAGGATCGTACATCCATGGGCGCGACCATCAAATTCAGGGAAACCTCAGGCAAGCGTCGTGGCAGCTATCGTCCGATGGCTGATATCAACGTCACGCCGTTCGTCGACGTCATGCTCGTGCTGCTGATCGTCTTTATGGTCGCGGCTCCGCTTCTCACCTCAGGCGTTCCTGTGGATCTCCCGAACTCCGAGGCCACACCGATTCCCGACGAGGACAACAAGCCGCTTGAGATCACGATCAACGACGAAGGGGAGATCTATATCGGGGAGACACTCGTCAAATTCGAGAGGCTTGTCGCCATGCTCGAGGCGATGACGAACTCGGACCCCGACCGGCGCGTTTATATTCGCGGCGACCAGAACCTCTCCTACGGACAGGTCATGGAGATCATCGGCGCGATCAACGCGGCGGGCTTCCGGAAAGTCGCCCTTATTTCCGAGGCTTCCATAAAGAAGCCATAGAGAGCATTTAGTGATTTACGCATGGCGGCTGCGGCGTTGAACGATAATTTCCACATCGACCCGGCAATGAGGTTTCCCCTCATCGTGTCGGCGATCCTCCATATTGGAATCGTCGCCTTCGCATATTTCGGACTTCCGTATGTCGCAACGCCGGAGCCCATCGTCCTGAACTCGGCGACCGTCGAAATCATTACCGTCGAAGAGGAGACGAAGACGGACAGGCCACCCGCGCGCAAAGTCATGCCCAAAAACGACACGCCCGCGCCTTTGTCTAAACCGGCTCCGCCGAAAATGGAAGCGCAGCAGCCGCCGAAACTCACTGCTCCGGAGCCGCCAAAACTCGCGGAGGACATCTCGAAGCCGGTTACGCCCGCGATTCCGCCGCCGCAACCGCGCGAAAAGAAAAAGCCTGAGCCCGCACCACCAAAGAAGGACGCACCGAAGAAGCCGGATGCCGCCGCACAGCAGCAGGAGTTCAGTTCGCTTCTTCGCAACCTTACACCGCATGCTCCTACGCAGAGCCAGAACGCCCCGCAGACGATCGATGCTACGCAGCAGTCTCAGGAAGCCTCGCCTGTTGCACGGTTCGCACAACAGGTCTCGATGAGCGAGATGGACGCACTTCGCCAGCAACTCGCCGGGTGCTGGGCAATTCCGGCAGGCGCGAAATATGCGGAGAATCTTGTCGTAGAGGTGCGCATCTTTGTAAATTCTGATAGAACCGTCCGAGATACGCATATACTGGATACTGTGCGCTATAGCAGGGACGCTGCTTTTGCGGCGGCGGCGGATAGTGCTGTACGTGCCGTAAGAAGTCCGCGCTGCAACCCTTTAAATCTGCCGCCGGATAAATATGATCAATGGAAGACGATCGTCGTCCGCTTCGACCCAAGGGAAATGTTGCAATGAAACAGCTGATCAGAATTCTTGCCATCCTGCCGCTCTGCGTGCTTTTGGCAGCCCCGGCCTACGCCGAACTCAAGGTCGACGTGACCTCTGGAAAAATCCAGCCTCTCCCGGTTGCGATCAGCACCTTCAGCTATTCAAACCCTCAGCAAGCGGACATAGCCCAGCAGATCCCGTCGATCATCAGTTCGAACCTGGAGAACTCCGGCCTCTTTAGCCCCGTCAACCCGCGGGCCTTTATCCAGGACCCGCGTTCGATTGCGCAGGACGGCCCACGCTTCGGTGAATGGCGGGCCATTAACGCACAGGCGCTCGTGACGGGGCAGGTGACACAGGGTGCTGACGGAAAGACCCGCGTCGAGTTCCGTCTCTGGGACGTGTACTCCCAGCAGCAACTGATCGGCATGGCCTATATGACGACGCCGCAAAACTGGCGTCGGATCGCGCACATCATCTCGGATGAAATCTACAAGCGCCTGACCGGCGAGAGTGGCTATTTTGACACCCGTATCGTCTATATTTCCGAAGAAGGGACGCCGGGCGCAAGGATCAAGCGGCTCGCCATCATGGATCAGGACGGGGCGAATCATCGCTATCTCACCGACGGACGGGATCTTGTATTGACGCCGCGCTTTTCACCGAACGCGCAGGAAATCACCTACCTTGCCTACCAGAACAACCGGCCCCGCGTGTACCTGTACAACATCGATACCGGTCGCCAGGAGCTGCTTGGGGACTTTCCCGGCATGACGTTCGCTCCAAGATTTTCTCCCGACGGCAATAAGGTAATTTTCTCAATGAGCCGCGACGGGAACAGCGATATCTACGTTATGGACCTGCGCACCCGCCAGAGCAAACAGCTGACCAATCATTCCGCCATCGACACATCGCCGAGCTTCTCACCGGACGGGCGTCAGGTGGTGTTCGAGAGCGACCGGGGTGGAACGCAGCAGCTTTACGTTATGTCCTTGGACGGCGGCAACGCGCATAGAATTACGTTCGATCAGGGCCGTTACGCCAACCCGGTCTGGTCGCCGCGCGGGGACCTGATCGCCTTTACGAAAATTCTGGGCGGAGAATTCTATATTGGTGTGATTCGTCCCGACGGCACCGGCGAGCGCCTGATCACCAAGGCTTTCCACGTCGAGGGGCCGAGTTGGTCACCCAACGGTCGCGTTCTGATCTACTTCAAGGAGCGCCCTGTCGGTCCAAACGGCAATCTGCGTCAGGCGAAGCTTTTCACCATCGATCTGACAGGATTCAACGAACGCGTCCTGCCGACGCCCAAGGATGCCTCCGACCCGGCGTGGTCGCCGCTGAATCCGTAAGCAAAATCCTGTTCGATGGCACGCCTTTCCGGCGCGTGGAGAGATGGGCTTTGCGCTGGGGCGGCTACTGCACCGCGAATTCCTCGAACGCTTCTATAACTTTCCTGTAGGTGTCGCGCTTGAATGGAACGATCAGGTCGCAGACATCTGATAGCGGCACCCATTGCCAGCGCTGGAATTCGGGCGGGCTGTGCCGGCAAATGTCGATTTCATCGTTGTCCCCGAGGAAACGCATGGCCACCCAGGTTTGCTCCTGCCCCCGATATCTTCCGTTCCAGAGCTTGTGCCGGATTGAGTCAGGAAGGTCATAGCGGAGCGGAACGTCATGAATGCGCAGCAGGGCCGCGTTGGCGCTTCCGACCTCCTCTTCGAGTTCGCGAAAGGCCGCCTGATCGACGGTCTCTCCGGAATCGATCCCGCCCTGCGGCATCTGCCATGCGCCCGGACTATCGATCCGTTCGCCGACAAAAACACTACCGTCCCCGTTGAAAAGGGCAATACCGACACACGGTCTGTACGGAAGAGAGTTTGCCGCAATCACCGTAAAACACCGGTTTGTGCGGAAAGGGGAGAAAGAGCGAGTCCCCGGGAATCGAGCGAGGCAATCCAGTTGCTGACCTCGTCATAAGTAACCGGCAAGGGGCGCATGAAGGCGATCGCATAGCCACGCTCGAGCGCAATGCGCTCAAGCTCCTGCAACCGCGCTCGAATGCTGGAACCTGTCGCCTCGTCGTCAAGCCAGATATCGGCGTGCGCATACGGCGCCTTCATCGACAGCGCGACACTTTGGGGTTCAAGATGAAGCCGCGGATCGGAATCCACATATCCGAGACCACGCTCAAAAATACTTTTCGCAAGTTCTCTGGCCTCAAGGTCCGAATTGTAGAAAACCGTATCGCGCGAGGGGATCACGCCCGCGTAGCCGGTAGCCGAACCCAGAACCTTTAAAAGCCTGTCGTTCGTTACATTGAGAGATGTATCCGTGAGAAGCGTCAAGGGCCCTGCATCGTCAACGAGCACGTTACTGCTTTCCATTGGCAGGGATAGCCAAACTTCGTGCCCGTCTGCCCGTGCAGCTTCCCGCCAGAAATCGCTATCGAGCGCGTACGGAGTTAGCACGAGCGATACATCGGCCGGCAAGCGTTTTATGGCAGCCTCAGAGTTTTCGCGGGAGAGACCCAGATCGACGACGACGATTGCAACAAGCCCCCGAGCTCCGGTTAAAACAGCCGGGTTGAAAGGTCGCCTGTACGCTGCGAACGGGGTTAGCCCGTCACTCGAACGAACAACCGGGAGGTTCCCGTACTTGCTGTTTACAAAAAGCCCCTCCGCTGGCGCTTCCGAAAGACCTTCGCCAGACGACCACGAGGCCGCGTGCGGAACGGGAGAGGGAATCACTGGCGGGGCGGAAGGCGAGGCGAGTTGTACAGCGTCGGGACGAGGCAATTCGGTTCGGCGAAGTTCAACCGTAATCGAGGCAAGCCTGTCCGCCCGGCGCGATAACGTATCGTCCGCCTTAAGCCAGAGCCAGAGCACGACAGCCAGGGACAGCGCAGCAAAGAACAGCAGGCCATAACCGAACGCGTTCCACGAAAAGAATGCGTCGTCTTCCAGATCGTCTCTATGCCCTGCAATATCGCTCATTCTGGTCCAGCCGAATCCCTACTTCGTTACCGGAGTTTTCTTTTCCGTCGCCGAACCCGCGTTTGCGCTCGCAGGTGGCGTAAGCGAAGCAGCCAGGTCATTTTGCATCCTGTCCCCGTACAAGGCAACGCCCCTCAGGAGGTCGATGGCGCGAAGAAGCTGATAATCCTCGAGTTCCTCGACCGAATCGGCGTCCTCGTCCGGAACGGGGCCTTCCTGAAGCACCGCTTCGGGAGCCGGGGCCGCTTCGCCGTCTTTCTTGTCAAGCGCCCCACGCAAGTCGGACTCCCGCAGACGTTCGTCGCTAATCTGCTCGATCCGGGCAAGCTCGACTTTGATGTCAGGCTCGATCCCGGTGGCTTGGATCGAAACGCCAGAAGGGGTGTAATAGCGCGCCGTCGTGAGGCGCATCGCGCCATGGCCGATCAGTGGAACGACAGTCTGGACCGATCCCTTGCCGAACGACTTCGTCCCGACGATCAGCGCCCGGCGGTGATCCTTCAGCGCTCCCGCAACGATCTCGGAGGCGGAGGCCGAGCCGCCATTGATGATAACGACGAGCGGCAATCCGCCCGTGAGATCGCCCGCCGTCGCATTGTCGCGTTTTGTATCGCGTTCGTGACGTCCACGGGTCGATACAATCTCGCCCCGGTCAAGAAATATGTCGGACGTTGCGATGGCCTGATCGAGCAATCCGCCCGGGTTGTTGCGCAGATCGATGACCAACCCGATGAGTTTGTCCCCGAGCTTTTCCCTTGCCTCCCGAATCGCGTCCTTGACGCCGGTTTCGGTGTTCTGGTTGAACGTCGTGATACGGATATATCCGACCTGGTCGTCGAAAATTTTGCTTCGAACTGAACGGATTTTGATGATGTCGCGAACGATATTGATCTCTATCGCTTCCTTTTCACCCTCCCGGCGTATCGTGATGTCGATCGGTGCGCCAACCTCGCCGCGCATTTTGTCGACAGCCTCGCCGAGTGTCAGGCCCATTACGGATTCTCCGTCAATGTGTGTGATATAGTCCCCCGCCTGGACACCGGCGCGGAAAGCGGGCGTGTCATCGATCGGCGAGACGACCTTCACGAATCCGTTCTCCATTGAGACCTCGATCCCGAGCCCGCCGAACTTGCCTTCGGTCTGGACCTGCATTTCCCGGAAGTTGTCTTCGTCGAGATAGGAGGAGTGCGGGTCGAGATGCGTCAACATCCCGTTGATTGCGGCTTCGATAAGTTCCTCGTCGCCAACCGGCTCGACATACTGCTCGCGGACGCGCTCAAATACGTCCCCGAAGAGATTCAACTGCTTGTAGGTCTCGCTCGTCGTCATGTCGACGCCCTGTCGGGTACCGGCGGTGCGTTCCTCCTGCGCGCAAGCAGGCAGGGAAACGGACAACGCCATCGCGGCCGATATCAGAAACTTTCCAAAACGCATGGGCTTTCCTTCTTCTCTAGAGCTAGTTCGGAATAGTGAACTTTCTGGATGGGTTGACGGGTTCACTGTTATAACGCAATTCAAAGTACAGCGATGGCGGCCCGCCCTGATCGTGCCCGGATAATAGCCCAACGGGTTCCCCGCTGGCTACTTTTCGACCGACTACTGTATCAATTTTTGCAAGACCCGCAATAAGGCTGTGATACCCGCCTTCGTGCTCGATGATGACCATCTGTCCGAAACGTTTGAACGGACCGGCGAAACGGACCGTACCGTCGAGCGGCGATGTAACCAGCCCGTCCGGCTGACCGTCGATAGTAATCCCCTTGCTCTCGGCGCCGAACTCGTCCTTCTGACCGTATCCGATGCGAATAATTCCGGTCGCAGGCAACTGCGACGGACCCGAGGCGCGGGGCGCCGCCCGGTCGGACCGCGGAGGAGGAGCCATCATTACAGCATTTTGAGACAGAGCGCGGGTTTCTGCCCGCTTGCGATCTTCATCGAGCCGATTGACAAGGTCTCGAAGGTCGCGGGCCTGAGCAGCAATTGCGCGGACGGTTGCCTGTTGGCGTTCATGCTCCTCATGCGTGCCCGCGTATAACTTTTCCCGGCGCGCCAGAAGCGAATCCATTGCTTTACGGCGTACGGCGAGCGTCGCACCCTCCCGCTCCAGGTCCTGGCGGTCTTCCTCAAGACCATGCCGGATTTCCTCAAGTCTGCGAAGATCGCGCTTCACGCGGTTAGCCCGGTCATACAGGGCAGGAAGCGTAGTTTGAAGCAGCATTGCGCTGCGCGCTGTGTCAATCGGTGCGCCCGGTCGAACGAGCAAGGCCTCCGGCGGAACGCGCTTGAGACGCTGAAGCGCGAGGACGAGATTTCCAATGGACCCGTAATCGGCTTTGAGGCGCCCGGCGAGATCCTCCGCCTCATCTTCCATGCCAGAGATACGTTTCAGAAGCGATTGGGACTTCATCTCGTTCTCACGCATATCGGCGGCGAGTGACACGAGCTCCGACCGGGTCTGGGCCAGCTCCTTCTCCACCTGGGCAAGCTTTGCGCGGAGCTCGCGCTCCTTTCGCTGCTCGGCATCAAGTCGCTCCTGCTGTCCGGCGAGAGCCGCCGCCTTGCTGGGAGGCGTCGGGACGCTCTGGGCAAAGGCGAGCGCCGGACAAAAAATCGAAAGGCCAATGGCCGTTGTCAGAATGCGTGGGGCGCTCATGAAAGACCGCTATTCCTTGTGGTACGGATGCCCGCCCAATATCTGCTGTGCCCTGTAAATCTGCTCCAAAAGCATCGTGCGCGCAAGCATGTGTGGCCATGTTTGTGCGCCGAAACTCATCATCATGTCTGCACGGGCGCGCACAGCATCGCTCAGGCCTTCGTTTCCACCCACGACAAAGACGAGCGGTCCGATGCCGGAGTCCCGGATTTCCCGGATTTTTTCTGCGAACGCGCGGCTTTTGAGGCTCTTTCCCCGTTCATCGAGGATCACGACGAAGGCGCCATCGGGAATTGCCTTCAATATGCGCTCATTTTCTTCGGCATTCTGGCGAGATGACGACGACGCCTTGACCTCGATCTCATGGATCGTGAGTTGCCAGCGGATCCGGCCCCCGTAAAGACGGGCCAGTTCATCGACCGGCCCGTTTCGATTTCGGCCAACTGCAATAATGGAAAGGGTAAGCACAAGCCTTCCTTGTCACGCAGGACGGGCCGGGGCCTCCTGCATCGCTCCGGGAGATTAAGCGAAAATCTGATGGCCCACAACCTCGAGCGTATGGGGACGCCACATCTTCTCGATATTGTAGAATTCTCGCACTTCCGGTCTGAACAGATGCACGATCACATCACCGGCATCCAGGACCACCCAGTCGCCGACCGCCAGACCTTCAACGCGCAGGCCGCGAACGCCCCGGGCGGCAAGGCGTTCCTGAAGCTTTTCGGCCATGGCGATAACCTGACGGGTGGAACGACCGGACGCGACGATCATGTAGTCCGCGATGGCGGTCTGGTCGCGCAGATCGATGGATTCGATGTCTTCGGCCTTATCCGCGTCAAGCGACTGCGCGATAAGATCCTTCAGATCGGACGGGGTCAAAACCCCACTGTCATCATACGGTAAAATTGAAGCCTCCTTTCCAAAGCTCGCTTACCAGAAAACGAAACAGCCCCGTACCATGACAGATACAGGGCGCCGTCCGCCTTCCAAAATCAAAGAAGCCCGCAGACGCTTGTCAGACGTCACCGGACCTCTCTTTCTGTCTCAGCATATCCAATGCTCATGCATCCATTTTATTCCGATTTACGGCGCGGCGCAAGGGAACCTCGCTTCCGTGGTGCAGCTTCTCAATCCTTCGAACTCGTTCGAAAAACGCGAGTTTGTTCGACGCAATACCGTCGACGAAATATCGATCATTTTCTTCTGAAGTACCCAATAGCTGGTACGCGGCTGCAGCGAGTAACGCGCGGCGACCCGAGGGTATACATGGCGCTGGCTTCCGATCATGCGCATCGGGGTCGCACGGATCACCGAGTGCGCGGGAGGTCGTCCCATGTGGACGGTCGCAATCTCGGCGAGCAGTTCTTTCCAGCGAAGCCACCTGTGCATCATCTGGGCCGTATCCATGCCGGTGACAAATACGAATTCCGTTTTCGGAAAATGGCGCTTGAGGGCACGGACCGTATAGAGCGTCCGGTTGTACTTTAGCTGCTGCTCGATCGCTGTGACGATGATTCTCGGGTGCCGCGCTATATCCTCGCACAACGAAAAGCGCTCTTCGAAGGGCAGGACTCCCTGCGGGCTTTTCAGCGGATTCTGCGGCGTCACAACCCACCACACGCAATCGAGCTTGAGCATCGCCATGGCGATCAGGCTGATGTGCAGGTGCCCCTCATGCGGCGGATTGAACGATCCGCCGAGCAGACCGACCCGCATTCCCCGCCACCGGGAACCGTCCAAAAGATGGGGGGGGGAATAAAGGGGAGGGGGGGGCAACGATCAAATCCTTTTTGCGCGAATCAGGGACGCGTCTGCCCGCTGCCCAGAACCAGATACTTGTAAGTGGTCAGCTGCTCGACACCGACGGGACCGCGGGCATGCAGCTTGCCTGTCGCAATGCCTATCTCTGCACCCATGCCAAACTCGCCACCATCAGCGAACTGCGTAGAGGTATTGTGCATAACGATGCCGCTGTCGACGAAACGGAGAAAGTAGCGGACCGCCTCACCGTCCTCGGCGAGAATAGCGTCGGTATGGTGCGATCCGTAGGTGTTGATGTGCGCAACGGCCTCCTCAACCCCCTCGACGGTGCGAACGCTGATCTTCGCGTCGAGATATTCTGTGGACCAGTCGGCTTCCGACGCTGGCTGGACGCGGTAATCGAGTCGCTGGATCGGAGGTGTGCCGAAAATCTTGCACCCTGCGTCAATCAGGGCCTCGATAATCTCCCGCATCATCTCCTGTGGAAGGCGGCTATCAAGAAGAAGCGTCTCGGTCGCGCCGCATATGCCGGTCCGGCGCATCTTCGCGTTCACGGTAACGGCTTTGGCAAGCTCGGGTTTTGCGCTCGCATGAACGTATGTATGGCATATCCCTTCAAGATGCGCGAAAACCGGCATTAAAGCCTCGCTAAGGACTTTCTCGACAAGTCCCTTGCCCCCGCGCGGAATCATAACATCGATATAATCTTTCGCCTGAAGCATGGCGGAAACCGCTGCACGGTCCGGGACGGGGACCATGCCGACGCACGCCGCAGGCAGCCCGTTATCTACGAGCGCCTGCTGAATCAGACCATGGAGGGCGAGTGAGCTGTTCAGACATTCCGATCCGCCTCGAAGAACGATCGCATTATGCGATTTCAGACTGAGCGCCGCGGCATCGATCGTCACATTGGGACGAGACTCATATATCATGCCAAAGACGCCGATAGGGACCCGGACCTTTTCAATTCGCAGGCCGTTCGGGCGATCCCACGCCGCAATGGTCGCCCCGACCGGATCAGGCAACGACATTATGATCTCGACACCGGATGCCATTGCCTCGATTCGATCGGGCGTGAGTTTCAGGCGATCAATCATCGCATCCGTAAGATTTCGTGCGCGCGAGCCGGAGAGGTCCTCACGATTCGCGGAAATAATCGAATCCGCGTTGCTGCGAATCAGGTCCGCGATATCGGCAAGAACCTTGTCGATCACGTCGCTGTTCGCGCCGGCGAGTGCGATGCTCGCCTCCTTCGCGCTCGCGCCAAGGTCTTCGACGATGCTGTCGACCGATAACAGCGTCATGGAACGGCTCATGGAAAGATCCCGAATAAACTAATGACTGAGGCGGGATGATATATCCCGAATTGATTCTTCCACAAGAGCCGCGTTTGCGTTTTTGTCGAGCTTCCCGGCGACCAACTCTTCCGCGGCGGCGATAGCCAGGTCCGCAGCCCTCTCCTGAATCTCCCGAAGCGCGTCCTGCTGCATGCGTTCGATACGAGCGACCATCATCTGTTCGCGCCGCGCCAGAGATTCGTCCAGATCCGCTTCAGCCTGTTTCCGAATGCGCGCCGCATTCACCTTTGCGGCGTCGATAATCTTCTCCGCGTCCCGGATGGCGTCGCGCTGCTTGCGCTGATACTGGGCAAGCATCTCCTGCGCCTCGACTCTCAGGCTTTCGGCCGTGGCAATCTTCTTACGGACTTCATCAATTCTGGAGTCGAGTTGACGAAGAACCGTCATACGCCCAAACCGATAGGCCATCGCAATGAACAAAAGGAAAGAAAGAGCGACCCAAAACGTCGTATTAGCCAATAAATCAAACATCGCTTTTCCTATGCCACCCGCTCTCCGTCACGATTGACCAGATTCTCGACCGCGCGCAACGCATCCTTTTGATCGACGGAAATATCGGCAATGCGCGCTGCCACATCCCCGGCGACCTCCGCCGCAATGACATTCACCTGGGCCATGGCCGCGCTTTTGGCGCGCGAGATTCGGGACTCGGCCATCGCGATCTCCCGGTCGGCCCGCTCGCGAAAGCTGCCAAGAGTCTGGGATGTTCTCACTTTCAGGGATTCGTCCATATCAGCAATGATGCGGGCGGCCTGCTCGCGAGCTTTTTCCAGACTTTTTTCGTACATCTCCTGAACCTGCTCCGCCTCCCGCGTAAGGCGATCCGCGGTGTCAAGATCGCTCTGGATGTGCTCGCGCCGGTTCTCCAGAACCCCGGAGATCTCCGGAAGAGTCTTCCGGCTGAACCACAGGTACAGAACAAGAAACGCTACCGCCAGCCAGAAAAGCTGACTAACGAAC
>RZZS01000178.1 GCA_009929775.1 Alphaproteobacteria bacterium | reverse complement strand
GCGCGAAGAGCGGCCTTGAAACTGGCCGATCAGGTCGGGCCTAAAAAGGCCGCCGAGCTGCTGCGTGTGCACGAACGACAGATCAGCCGTTTCCGGACAGGTAAAGCCAAGGTCGGTCTGGCTCATCTATCGGCGCTGCTGGCCGGTCTTAAACAAGACGGGACGATCAATATCTACGATCTGATCGACGAAGACGGGATCAATCGACTGGCCGGCGAAGGTGTGGGGTTTGTCGCGTTCAAAGAGTTTCCGGATCGCGATGCCTACTATGACTACATGGCCGCTATGGAATCGCAGGGCAGAATGGTGGTGCTGACGCGGTTTCCCAGTGCCATCTATCATGCCGCGCCTGCCACCGCCCCGGAGAAACGGCGGCTCGCCAACATCCGGGAGGGCGGCATCGTCAATATGGAGTTTTATCCGGTGAAGGCCCTCATTGATTTCGGGTTCTCGCCGTCCTCGTCCTATTCGTGCGAGGAGAAGATCGCCATCCTGGAAAGACTGGATGCCGTGTTTGCGCAGGCACGGAGCAAGATGCTCTGTTTCTTTTCAGGTCACGATGCGAAGATACCGGCGCACTCGGAAATCGAGGTGTTGAAACAGAAAGGGTTTCTGATCTTGCAGATTCCGTCATTCGACAATGCAGCATTGGTGATTAAAAGCCCGCATCTTGCAAAGGGACTTTATCATTTTTTCGACAGTCACGATTTCAACGGCAATTCCCATCATCAGATCAACAACAAAGACGCGCAAAAAGTCGTGTTGTGCCTGAAAGAGGCCCTGCGGTACGGCGACGGCTTCGAGGGCCTGAAGCGCTTTTGCGAACTTTGCGCCGGGCAGACCTCGTCCGCCGCGCTGATCGTCGGCAATCTCAGCCCGTCGATGCGTCGCCTCGTGCTGGAATAACCTGACGCAGCGACTGTCCGTATTGCGGTCCGCGTGCCGCTCCCCTGCCCTGCCCCGTCCCCTTGCCCGAGGCCGGTTCTTTCGTGGGTCTGGCGTGCGCGCGGGGCCGTGTGTTCCTGTGCGCCGGTATCCTGAGCAAGGCCCCTGTCTCACGGCCTCCTTCGCCCGGTCGGTTTCGAGAATATGCCCGAGGGTGGCGGACGCCGCCGCACCGTCAAGCCCGGCCCGCTCCCTTCGCCTGCGGCTCCCGTGTTGGGCTTGACCGCGCGGCTTGCCGCGTCCGCCTCTTCCCCGGCATCGAAACCAACGCAAGCCAAGGAGGCACGACATGACACAGGAACGTACACTCACCAAGACCGCCTTACGGCAGTTCACCGGCACCGAGCGCTGGTATCGCCATCCCCTCGTCCGCGCGGTGCTCTATACCGACGGGGCGCAGTACGTGGCCGAGAACGGCGGGGCCTACTGGCTG
>RZZS01000177.1 GCA_009929775.1 Alphaproteobacteria bacterium | reverse complement strand
CATACCCGTCATGCCGCCGTCGCGGAGCGAGGCGAGACGCGTCTGGGCCAGACCCATGGAGGTGTTGTTGACGACCGTGGCCGCAACGACGTTACCGCCCGAAACATCTGGCATGATGGATTCGGCAACGGCATCGATCGTAGCCGCCGAAGCATTCGCAACGGCGTCGTAAACGGCAGCCAAGTCGGCATCAGCAGTGTATTCAGCGTCCGTGATGCCGAGGATGGCATCTACCGCAGCCGCTTCGGCACCAGAGTCGACAACCGAGGCAGAGGCCAACCGATCCGCGATGGCAATGACGTCATTAGCGTCAAGGCCAGCAAGAATCGCTGCATTATCACCGGTCGTGACCGTGAAGTCGAAGAGCGCCGAGTTGTCGGCAATCGCGGAGTCGACATCGCCAGCAGCGAATGTCAGACCTGCGTTACCTTCGACAATGTGGAACTCTTCGCCGTCCTGAATGCGGCCACTGCCGACCCGAAGGGTCGTTGTGAGTACGTCATTCGTGCCGTCAAGGTCGTCCCAGTCAACCGTTGTCAGGTCGATAGTACCGGAGTTGTCAACATAAACGGCCCCCGAGAGCGTCGTGCCGACGACGATTTCCAGCGTACCTTCGTCTGCCGCACCGGCAGCCACAGCAGCAGAAGCGACCGCTACACCTTCATTGATACGCATAGTGCCATCGTTCGTAAGGCCGGCGAGTCTTGTACCTGAGCCGAGGTCATCCGCAACAGTAAGATTGCCCGTGACCGAAAGCAGGACAGCCTCGATTTCGCCGCCTGTGGTGTGCGTACCAGCGAAGCTGACTGCGTCCGCAGCATTACCGACGATTTCCCCGACATAGGAACCGGTGCCGCTAAAGGCAAGGGTTTCACCGCCAGCGCCGGCCGTCAGGTCGATATCAGAGCCACTGTTGTCGGTTACAATCGATCCTGTCCCAGAAACGGTAATCGTTTGATCGCTATTTGAGACTGTCACCGAGTCAACATTCCGAACCGTACCGGAAACCGTTACCGCACCATCAAACACGATGGCATCTTCAACGGTGGTACCGCCATCGAGCGTGCCGGAGATGGTCGCACCCGCAACGGTGACCGTATCAGCGCCTTCACCAGTGCTGAACGTACCGGAGATCGTGCCTCCATTGATATCGACAACATCGATGCCAGCGCCCATATCAACCGCTGCACTGATCGTACCGTCGGTCAGGGTCAGCTTGTTAACAGCAGCATCACCAGCGATCGTTCCGGCAATGGTTTCGCCAGTTGCATCAATGGTAACCTGAGCGTTGATGGCTTCCAGCGAAATCGTTGCACCGGTCACACTGCCTTCCAATGTCAGCACGTGGCCCGATTCAACCGTGATGGTTTCGAAGCCCGTAATGTCAGAGGAGATTGTAGCCGCCGCA
>RZZS01000035.1 GCA_009929775.1 Alphaproteobacteria bacterium | reverse complement strand
TGCTGCAATACGGCGGCGGAAACCGCGCTTCACCCCCAAAATTTACCTCAACGGTTCACGCGTTCCGGATTTCCGGGGTTTTTAGAGGTGCCCTATAGATATTTCTTTTTTCATCTTCTAACCAACCAATATTTTGGCGTTTTGGGTTACAATCCGTTGCCAGAAACCCATAGCAAATCAATTCTTTTGATTGAATGCGTTCATGAGTCCTAGGAACAGGTAAGCAGTGTATTCTATTTCTCTTGAAGTGCAATGCCTGTCAGGAAGTCACGGCATGCACGAGGGCGCGCAGGGCTTGCACGGCGCTGGCGAAATCCGGGGCCTCGCCGTCCTTTGCGTAGGAGACGCTTTTGACAAAGCGGTCATATTCCTGCGGATAGGCCGTGTCCGTTTCCAGAATTTCCAGCATCCGGCGCAGCTTGTCCGCCACCGGCTTTCCTGCAAAGTCCGGGTCATTCTTCGCGCGGTCGTCGTCATCCTGCTCTTCGTGTCGGCGGATAGCCCGCCATATCTGATCTCCTGAATCCGCCAGGCGAGCTTGCGCGCCATGAAGTCCCTGTTGGCGTTGTTGGGCGGCGCGTCGAACAACTCGTCCCACAGGGCTCTCAACTCTTTGTAGTCCATCTGCGGCAAAGCCGCGACCCGGGCGATGGTGCAATCCGTCATGACTCCTTCCTTTCCTCGTTTTTGTCTTCGTTTCGCGGTTCCCATGGACGCTCTTCCTCGCGGAGAAGTCCAGTCAGAAACTCTCTGAAAGGCTTGTTTTCGCTGCGTTTTTTGAGTCGCACGCAGGCATTGCCGAGGATCTCGGCGATTTGCGCGTGGCGCTCTTCTGTGGTCATTTTCGAAGGCGGCCTGTGGTCCATCGGCGTTCGCGTCCTTTTTTACAGGTTTACGCGAATGCTACCGGCAGGCGCTCGATGATCGCCTGTTGCGGGCTTAGTGATCGGTTATGGACGGCTTATGGATGAGAGAAATTTTTGCTGCAAACGATATGAGCCGCGCCCGTCCGACTCGACGATGGTTTTGCCCATCTTATTGTCTTTTTTATACAGATTACGCAGCTTGTGCGCTTCGTCAATAACAACCAGATCCCAGTTCACGCCGCGCATCTGGTCTTTCAGGCGGGCGGCAAAATGATAGGACATGATAATGGCCCGATCCTGCACCAGCGGATCCTGCCCGTCTTTTTCCATCTGCGTATAGGATTTATTTTCAAGAATGATGGAGGGAATGCCGAATTTTTCCTCCATCTCAATCGACCATTGGCGGCGCAAACTGGCCGGGCAGATGATCAGCAGGCGGCGTTTATGCTCGGCCCAGAACTGGCAGAGCAAAAGCCCGGCCTCAATGGTTTTACCAAGGCCGACCTCGTCGGCCAGAATGACGCCTTTTGATAAGGGCGAACGCAGGGCGAAAAGCGCAGCCTCAATCTGGTGCGGGTTCAGGTCAACAGTGGCCTCGACCAGCGAATAAGTCAGCCGATCCACCATGTCGGAAGATTTTTTCGCCGTCAGCTCATGCGCGTAATATTTAGCATGATACGGCGTAACCACCGGGACGGTGCCCTGATGGGGAGCATGGTCTGCATTTTTTAGGGCTGCCTCATGCACGCTGCTTACTCGCCTCCTTCGTCCAGTTCACAATATCTTCGCGCCGGAACCGCCAAGCGGCACCGACTTTAAACCCTGGAATTTTTCCTTCCAGCGCAAAGCGGTACGCGGTTTTTTCCGTCAGGCGCAGATAGTCCGCCACCTCACGGATCGTCATAATGTCGGGTTCAATCGTCATCGCATCCCCTTAAGACAAAAATGTTGTCTTTGAGAAATTAAAGGAACGCGCAGGAAAGGACAAGCCGGAAAACCGGATAAATCGGTTTTCCGTCAGGGGGATGGAATTCAGCTTTGTTTGAGGTTGCCTTTACACAACCGCCTCAAGGACGTGTACGGCAATTCTGCCGGAATCGTCCATGAAGGTCTTGATCGGCGCAAAGCCGGAGCTCCTGCAAACGTCCAGAAAGTCCGGAACCCTGTATTTGTGCGAGTTGTCGAGTACCAGCCTGCTGCCGCGCGGTACCCGATATTTTCTGCCCAGAACGCTGATTTCCTGATCGGCGGCGCTGTAAACGCTGTGCGCCAGCAGGTTTCTTTCCGGGAACCACTCGGGCTGATAAATCCAGCTTTCCGGGTCGAACGTGTCGCACCCCTCGTCGAGAGCGTCCCGCTTGATCCGGTGCAGGACGTTCAGGCTGAAATCAACATGAAGCGGGTCGCCGTAGGCGCCGATCAGGCTGGACTCGTCCTGGTTGGAATCCTGCGACACCACCAGATAGCCCGGCCGGCGCATGCAGCTGTGGAAATGAGAGAGGATGCGCCCCAGATGCTTTTCGTAGTTCCCGTTCCGGTCGGCTTCGGGAAGGTTCGAGATGTTGCTGCTGAGGAACAGGAATACGGGGACGCTGTTGACGTTGAAGCTGACGGCATCGGTAAAGTAGTTTCTTTGCTGCAGCGAGACGTCCAAGTTTGGGTATCTGGCGCTGACGGCCCCGTCTATCTCACGCAGGTATTCCGCGCTGATATCCACCGGGATGTATTTTTCGATCCTGTCCACCGACGAGAGGAACGGAAAGGTCTTCGCCTGCAAAGACGTGTCGGAACCCGGCCCGAGGTCGACCAGGGAGACCGGCCTGCTACCTGTAAGGTCGGCCACAAATCCGGCGACTTCGGGTATGATCGCGTTCTCGGAACGGAACTGGTAATAGTTGGGCGAGTTCTTCACGAACCTGTCCCATAGGTCCGAGCCGTTTACAGGATCGCACGCGCTGTCTGGTTCGCCGTAATGGTAAAGGCCGAGATGTCCGGCTTTCCTGCCTGTGAGAAGCTCATCCACCGAGATGGAAAAATCCCTGTCCGGACCGCCAACAGAATAAGGTCCGTCTGCTCTTTTTAGGTTCGTTTTTTGCATTATTATTAACCCTCTTTTTTTGAATTCATTTTTTCTCAGGCACCAGAGCCGTCTCCCAAGCCAGCAGAAACTGCTTCTTGTAGGCTCTGGCGACGTCCGGATGGTGGATCACGATCATCGAAACATCGTCGTCATCAAACAGCAGGATCGCGACTTTGTCCCCGAAGACATAAAATGGGGACGGTTCAAAATGGGCTTTTTTCACCCACTTGTATTCCGTGTAGCTTTCGCAGGGGAAATAGTCCTTGCCTTCTTCCACAAGCGTCAGGCAAACCAGTCCGTCTATCTCCTTCATCCTGAGCGTGTGCTCTTCTGACGTTTCCCCGAGCCATTTGTCAAACAGTTCCTCGTCCACGTTGCAGGCGTATAGCTCCTTAACCTCTTTGACCTCCTCGTACATCCCGTCGAAAAAACGGAGAAAGTTGTCCCTTCCCTTGAGCGTGTAGACCTGATTGGTTTTTTTCCTGACGCCTTCGCCGTCCGTGAATTCGATGCCGTTCGTGACAAACGCCTGATAGATCGCTTCCAGAACCTCCAGCGACCTTGAACGCCCTCCCTCGAAATTATGCACCTGGTCGTCGTTGACCCCTGCATGGGCGGCCAGATCCTTTTGCGTCCACCTTAAAAGCGCTCTGGCCGCTCTGATTTGTTCGAGGGTAATGAACATTCGAAAACCTCTTTCTTGTGTTTTTCTCAAGTCTGCCTTTGAAATTTCACCGCACGCCCCTTATACTGCAAATTTTGAGCATAATCAACGGAAAAATCGTTGACATGGAAAGCGGCATACGATAAAACCGTACCAACAACAAAAATATCGTAACACATTTGACGTGGGGGTCAAGATGGGGAATATAACGAACGCACAGTACAGGCATGACGAAATCGAGGCTTTTCTGGCCCGCGATGTCGAATCCTTGAGCTACGACGAGCTGGAGGGCGGCGCCTCCCTGCTTCGTAAGGAAGCGGATCGCCTCATGGCGCGCATTCAGCAAAAACAGGCGGCGAACGATACGCTGGACGATCTTCAGGACGTTCTCGAGATGCGCTACGGCGGCGGCTTCGCGCAATGGGTGATCGACAACATCCGTCCGTCCCGGCGCGCGGCAAAGGCGGAGTAAAAGCGATGGAAACGAAAACGAAATCGCGCGAGATCGCCATGGAATGCTGGCACACCATCCAGAAAAGCTACGATCATATTCAGAACGGTCTCACCCTGCTCGAGCATGCGGAAATACGCATGGAATCGCTGATGCGAGACGAGGACGGCGCGGAGCCAGAACCCGACCGACTCGGCTTCGGCGAACCGGCGCCGGAACAGGATCCGGACAACGGCCAATAGAGTGTGCAAACAATGACAAAACAAGGAAAAGGACAGACGGCAAACAGAGGTTTTTAGTTCCCACACACGACTGGCGGGCCGCGGCTTTCACGCCGCGCGCCCGGTTCTTTTCGGGAACGGAAGAAAAGGAAACGAAAAACAACGGGCTGCCTTCAGATGAGACGCCCTCCCTCCCCACACACAAAAATCCAGGTGGGCGTCTCGTCTGAATACAGAAAAAGCCTGAGATGCTTTTCTAAGAGGGGCAAAAAGGAGAACTTAAGTGGCACCGAGAAAAATATATGACGCCGTCGTTCGGCATGAGAATAGTGGCCCTGTAATATGGAGCCATGCTCATGGAAAATATTTTATTGCAAACGACGATGAAACAGCCGCTAAGCTGACAGCAGCCTTAAAAGATATTGAGACCGGACATTTGCTTTTAGCGGATAAATACGACCGCGATTTAATCATGGACTTGGAAGGTTTAGGTGTAACGGGCGTAACCAGAACCCTGATTTCGCCGTTTTCTGATCGGCTTAGTGCGCCTCTTGAAATATATTTTGATTACACATGGGTCTGTAATCTTGCCAAAAAGAAATGCGGCTTGGATTCCTATTGTTACGCCCGTGAGTTTCTGGGCAAACAAACGATGGAACAAGATACCGTTCGAAGCGTCATGCAAGACCTAGCTGACTGGGGGGTGATGCGCATTCATCTGGCCGGCGGGGAACCGACGTCCCTGCGGGAGGACTTGGGGAATTATCTGCAGGCCGCATACGATTGCGGGCAGGTTACCTCAATGGCAACAAACGGTATTTTAATGAACCGCAAAATGGCCGAGACCATTCTTGACCGGGACATTTTCTCCGTAAGCTTTAGCTTTGACGGGCATGACGAGGAAAGCTATGCCGCCGTGAGAGGAAAGGACTTGTTTGTAAAAGCATTACAGGGATTCAAGCTTTTCAAATCTGTACGAGATGAATATCGGACGGCCGGAATGGGTAATACGGAAGTTAGCATCAAACCGACATTTACGCCCTATACGCCGAAAGCCGTTCTGCGGGGGTTAGTTGACATGGCCATTGATTTGGGGGCGGATTCCTTGAAATTTGCGAACCCCGAGCGCTGTCTTTACCACGACAAAGGCTATTACAGGCGGATTCGGGATGATTACTATGCCATGGGGCAGTATATCCTGGAGCTTCAGGAACAGTTTAGGGGACAAATAAAGATTACGGGAATCAACAATCCCCTGCTTGGTGGCGTACAGGAAATCGGTTTGCCGAGAACGAAGGTTTGTATCGGCGGCCAGGAACTTCTGACGATCAATCCGGATGGGAAGATTACCCCGTGCCTTATGCACAACGCAGACCTTGGTAACTTGCACGATTTTCCCAATTTAAAGGAAGCTTGGGAGAAATCTGCCAAATTGCAGGCTTTCCGCCAGTCATTGGTGGAGGCAGAAAAATGCAGTTCCTGTGACCTGCATTCAGGATGCCGTAGCGGGAGCACGACAAGAAAAATCGTGGAAAAGGGTAAATTCAATGAAACCAGGACATCAGGCGTATTTTCCCAGATGGCCGATCCCTTGTGTCCGTCCGATTATTTAAAGGACCACCCCGAAGCGAAAATCAATATGACAAAGCCCGGAAGTCCCTTTGTGAACTTCAAGCCCGTTATTGTTACGCACTCTCTGTAGAAGGACAGAGCCATGAAAACCAATATCGTTTCATTGTATGATAACAAGCGGTGGGATCAATACCCGACCACGCAATCATTGCATGCCCTGCGGCTTGGCGCATATATTAGGAAATACCGCCCGGGCTATGACGTAGTTTTATCCGCATACGAGATGGGGCAGTCACCAGAGACGATTGCCAAGGACATATTGTCAACCGATCCCCAAATCGTGGCCTTGCCTGGCTATATGTGGACAACCGCAAAGACCAGGGCGATAGCGGAGTACATAGAGCGCGTTCGCCAAGACACCATCATCGTATGCGGCGGCCCGGAACCGACCAGCTTTAAATTCCTGCCCTGGTCCGACCAAACCCTTTTTGTCGCGGGGCAAGGAGAAGAGGCTTTCTTATGGATCTGCGATCAGAAAGAAAAACAGGCCTCCTTTAACGGGCAAAACCTAGGCGGGTGTCCTTATCCTGTATTTTCAAAAGTTTTTGATACAACAGATATTCGCAATAAACAGCTGGGAGGCAAGGAAAACAAGGTTATCTACTTGCCCGAAGGTGTGCCGCTGTTTTCCGACGAGCTCACGGAGTGCTTTGTTGAGAAACCTTCGGAAAGCTTTTCTTGGTATGAAACGACACGGGGCTGCATATATACTTGCAGTTTTTGCGGCCACAATACATTGCCAAGATTTGCAACTTTCAGCGATGATTTCGTAATACAAGAGCTCCAGAATATGAGTCGAACCGGTATTGATCACATATTCATCAACGATCCGATCCTTGGCGGGAAGCAGGAACGGGGAAAACGGGTCTTGCGCTTGTTTAACCAATATGCGCCCGGCATTGCACTGCAGTCCTATATGCGCCCAGAGTTTCTGGATGATGAGTTTGTCGATTTGATCGCTGGCGGGAACCATAAAGAGGTTCTGATCGGGATACAAACCTTAAATCCGGATGTTCCCCAGCATGTCAGAAACAACAATTTGGAAAAAATCAGGAAATACCTGCCGATGCTGTCGGAAAGGAACGTTCCATGGCGGGCCGAGCTTATAACCGGTTTGCCGGGGGATACGATCAATGGTTTAAGGGAATCAATCCGTTTTGTCATTGACGAACTCCGTCCGGCTTTCATTTATTCCTATCATCTGACGGCCATTCCGGAAACGAAAATCGATTCACTGGTCGATGACTACCAATCCCCGCACTGGCTGAAAGCGGATCCCAAATCAAGACGGATTATTGCCTCAAGCACGGCCAATGAAGAGAGCATGGCAACGATGCTTATGTATTCGACGGCAGCATGTTCCCTGTATATGCGCCTCAAACAAAAACAAGATCGTGGCGCGCTTCAGCAGCCCATCACATTTGCCGAGATTGACCGAGTTGTATCAGAGGTCCTTTCCCTTGGGCAGACGGAGGATATGCAGTCGTTTCTGAAGCAGGATTATGGCGCGGCCGACAGGACATGGAAGAAATATGGTTACGAACCCTGATCAAGGCACATACAGCCTTCATATCCTAAGGCACGCCCCGACCATTTATAATGAAGGCGGCGTCATCCAGGGACAGACGCACGATCTTGGCTTATCCGAAGAGGGGAAGGTGCAGTTATCGCAGGCAATCGAGAGCGGACTGCTCAGGGGCGACGAAATCTTCATGCTCCTGACAAGTGATGCGCTGCGAACCCGGCAAACTTCCGAAGCGATATCTGCACATCTGAATCTTCCTGTTGAAACGGAGCCGCTTTTGCGTGAAGTGGATGCCGGGATTCTTGCCGGGAAAAGCAAAGCCTGGCTGAAAGAACACAATCCCGACGCACTGGAAATTTGGAACAGGCACGGCGATCTGGATGGGATAGCCGGCGCCGAGACCGGAGACCAGCTGCAAGCCAGAGCGATCGCCTTTCTGGTAAAGCTCAGGGAGATCTTTCCTCCTGGAACGTACGCCGTGCTCTCGCATGCCGCGTTTATTCGTTCCCTGCTGAATACAATACACGGCGCACCTAGGCAGACGATCGTGGAGCACAGGCACCTAGTGCCGACAAGCTGCGAAGATCTGTATGGCTGTCTCCGCATGAAAAAGCTGGGTCTCACTTTTACGTCAGCGGTTTATCATGTAGAAACGGCAGATCGCGGCTTTGTCGCAAAACGCGTCGATGATACCCCTCTAGTTAAAATGGAAGTCCTTAACGACCTATTGCGTCATCTATCGAAAGATAAGCTGCAAACACCATTCCTGTTTCTTTCCGAATATACGAAGGACGGCAAACCGTATACCTTGGCTATAAGCGAATATATAGAAGGCAATACATTGTTAGACGCGCCGTCACCGCAGGATTACCAGGATATTTGCATTCTGATGCAGGGCATGAGCGTCTCGCTGCAAGGATATAAAGGACCAAGTCTTGCCGATTTTCCACTCTTACAAGATGTCGTCGCAAAAATTAAAAGAAATATTAACGGGAAGCATTCCAGGGAACGTGCTTTCTTGGAGAGCAGTGATCTAAAGGCCTTCTTCAATAGAGCGTCCTGCACGCAGGTTGTGGATCACGACTGTCACTATGGCAATTTTATTCGCACTCCTTCCGGTGAATTAAAAAAGATCGATGTTTCACCCGTTCTTGCGCCAGCTCTCTATCAGCCGGCCAGTGTTCTATTGTCTGCATTTTCATTGAATGACCCCGAAAACAAAGAGCTTTTTGATCGTTTTGTATCGGACTGGGCTGTTCTTGATCATGAGAAAAAAGATCTGGTTACGGCCATGAAGATTCGAGCGTGTCTTGCCATCTCTTATTTTGATCGTTTGAGTCATTCAGGAGCAGATGATATAACAGCCCAGAAGATATCGGAAAAATATAAAAAATGCTTTGCAGCTCTTGATATACCATAGAACAAAACCGAGTGTAACAGATGCAAACAAAGACGAAGCTGAATATGGCCCTATTTGACGCGGGCGGAACATTGGTCGGTGCGGATAATATGTTCGAGCACCTTGCCACCGCATTAGGCCACCCTGAAATCAGTCCAGTTGTTTTCGCTAAAGAATTTGCAAAAGAAAAGCCTTATGAAGAACATAAGTTTGCAACTGTCAAAGAAATTCTAAAAAAAGTATGCCGCAATCTCTCATCAGAATACAATGTCCCCGACATAGGAGATAAAGCCTGCGATATCTACAGGCATACATATACAGAGACCATTTATCTTTATCCGAACGTACTCGAAACGCTCAGTTACCTGAAAGATAACAAGGTTCGTCTTGTTCTGGTCAGCGATGCGGATTCCGATGTTCTCAACCCGCAATTCGAGAAGCTCGGCTTGGACCGATTTTTCCAAGATCGCATAATATCAAGTGAGATAGCCGCGTATAAACCTTCAAACAAAACCATTGAAGAAATAAAAAAACAGTTTGATTTGCCAGAGACAGGCCTTCTTTTTATTGGTGATTCAGCAGAAGATGTTGAAACAGGCAAACAGCTCGACGCGGACACTGTTTTTATTGGCCAGACAAACTTAAATGCAACACATACAGTAAGTTCTTTTGAAGCGTTACTTCCCTTAATTCTGGAAACATACTTGGTATCAAACCGATAATCTGAAACTTCGGGGTATGTGCCAAGGTAGCGTAAGAATAGAGAATCCGTCATTTTTTTGTCGCCTTACACCGCCATTATTTTTCCGACCGTTTTTCGACAGGTACGGAAAAGTGATGAAAACGCCCAATAACTTCAATATCGTCCAAAATGATCCCCGTACCGATATGGTCATGGGTGTTTCGGGCGGGCTTGACAGCACTCTTTCCTGACAGTCCGACATTTCCTCCAAACGCCGGGAAATCTTCCGGAACAAAGACCGGCAAACCGCGTTGGGAGTGGCGCTTTCAACGAAACGCCCGGTGAAATGACTGAAAACTCAGCTCATATTGTTGTCCCGTTTGTCGGAAGGGATTTAGTCGATGAGCCCGTCGCCGCCCCGGCTCGCGGGGGATGGACAGCAACGGTGTCCGCAGATCACACGCGGCTCGAGACCGCGTGGCGCGCTCTGGAACGGGACGGCTTCTGCACCGCATTTCAGACTTACGACTGGGTCGATTGCTGGTACCAAGCCATGACAGGCAGCGACGTCGAGCCGGTTGTGGTACTGGTTCAGGACCAGAACGGAGAGCCACTCTGGATCCTGCCGCTTTGCCTGCGCAGATGCGGGAAAACCCGTATCATTGCGTTTGCAGACATGGGTCTCGCCGACTATGCCGCGCCGGTTATGGCGCGCTCCACGCCGTCCGATGCCGCATCCATCCGGGCGATTTTCCGGGAAATTCTACGGGCTCTGCCGACCTCCGATCTCATCCATTTCGAAAAGCTTGCCGACCGGGTCGGCGAGATGAGCAACCCGCTACTTCATCTCCCCGGACGCGTCCCTTTTCCAGTCAGCAGCCACGGAATAAGGCTGAGAGGTCCATGGCCGGAACTAGCCGAAGAAATCGTGCAACGCCGTCTTTTCTCGACTATTCGGCGCCAGCGAAACCGCCTGGGCAAGGTGGGAGAAATCACGGTCGAGCCTGTCACTGCCCCCGGTGATATGAAGCCGCTTCTCGAACGTCTGATCGAAATGCGTGACGCGCGCTTCACGGGAATGGGAATCCCGGCCATGCCGCCGGCATGGAGAAAGTTTTATTATGACCTCGCTCAGCGACAAGGCCCGTCCCTCGACCAAAGCATTTACACGCTGAGAGTTTCAGGGGAACTGATCGCCGCCTGCTACGGCTTCGCACGCGGCAACCATTATTACGGAATCCTGCCCTCCTTCGAGATGGGAAAGTGGGAAAAATTCCGACCGGGCATGCAGCTTTTCTATTTCATGCTGACTGATTTTGCTGATCGAACTGACGGCAAGGGGTATTTCGATTTCACAATCGGCGATGAAGTCTACAAAAGCCGCATGGGCTGCGAGGCGCACCCGCTATACGAATGGGCCATGCCGCGGAGAGCGGCAGGACTTCTGCCATTCACCGTGCTCTACGCGAAGGCGGCCCTGCGCAGACATCCTGGGCTCTACGACACGATCCGGCAGGGCGTCAAGAGATTCCATCGTGATCCTCCAGAACCTCAAACCAATTAAAGACGAGCGCGCCATAGCCGATCTGAAGGCGACGGTGCCGGAGATGTGGTTCGAATCCTGCGTTCCGCAAAGCCTTCAATGACGCCGCGCCTTCCTCGCCCACGAATGCCAGAACGTGACGCGCCCCGAACTCCGCGGCACGATCCGAAATCATGGCCGTCGCCGCCGACATCACACCAAGGCCGCGATGAGAAGGAACGGTATAGGATTGCTCCACAAGCGCCTCATCCTCCTGCAGAACGGGAAAGCACTTGTACGGTGCAAGAAACATGTTGTCGGCAGAACTGAGCAGCCACTGAACAAAGCAGGGACGGCCCGTCCGCCCGTCAACAGCCACAAACCCGCCGCGCGGAACCTTACGGCTAAAGTGACGCCGCCACTCGATCTGTTGGCGCTCGGAGGGCGACAGTCGTGCGTCATCAGGAAACAATAAATCCAGGTCCGCATGCACGAGCGGGCGAACGGAAAGCGGAATGGCAGCCTTCGGCGCCACAAGCGGCGCATAAAGATCCCGGCGCGTGCCGTAGCCGTGGAACCTTGAATAAAAACCTTGCCACACACGACCCGAAATCTTCTGACGCAATTGCATAAATGTTTTGCGCGGGTTCCTAAGCCCGTGCGAAACCACGCGGCTCGTCCTGTCCGTCATAACCTGCCACCGTTTTCTGAATGAGATTAGAAATGCATCGTCCGCCGCGGGTCGTCCGCAGCGAACGACACGAAGCGGTTACAGACGATCGACCCGAAAGCATACTGAGCACGACGATGCAGCATATGCGGTCTGAAACCAGCCCTCTGGCAACCCTTGAGAGAGGGAACGTTGCTCTCCTCGACAAAGGTCAGAACATAGCGCGCTCCAATATCAACCGCGCGATCCGCGATCATCGCCATGGCGGCGGGCATGATATAGCGTCCACGATAATCCGGGTGCGTGTAAGCCTGTTCGAGCAGCGCTTCGTCTTCGCCAAGAGCCGGAAAGCACCTGAGCCGCGCAAGGGCCGCGTTATCCGCAGGCCCCAAAAGCCACTGCATGTAACACGGCACCCCGGTGCGCTGGTCGACCGCGACAAAGCAACCGTCAGGAAACCGGCTGTAAAAGTCCCTCCGCCATGTCATTTCCGTTCGCTCTTTCGCGGAATCGACACTCTCATGTGAGAGAAGCACTTCGAGGTCAGCTTCCGCAAGTTGCCTGATTTCGATCGGAATTCTGGGTTTCGGAACGGCCTGCGGCTGTGTGAGATCCCGCCGCAAGCCATAGCGACACATGACGGCATACGGCCCTTGCGCAAGTCGGCAAGAGATTTTCTTTCCTAGCCTGGCAGCAACCGGCACGAGGGGATTGCTTGCAACGTTGTTGTTCTCGGCAGCGGCGGTCAAGCTCATTGTCGTCACCCTTTCAGCTCTGTCGGTTAGCGAACTCCTGGTCCAAACGTAACAGGACGCCGTTAGTTCATTTTGCACATCGCAACCGGCGTCCGTGAAGCCGATCCCCCGGACCCGAACACATTTTCGCCTGAAAGATGGTGCTCCGGTGGAACCGGAAAGCGGCTTGAGCGTAGTCTCGTTTACTACCTGAAGGAATTCGCCATGCCGATAACCGGATTTCCGGAAAAGAAGCGAGGGACGCGCACATGAGGGTGCTGGCTGGCCGAACCCCATCTCCTGCGTTCAAACGCCTGTGGGACGGCGATACATTTTCGTCTCTCGTCATCATGGGCATGCGGATCGGCATGCTCGCGGCAAAATTTATCCTGTCGCTTTTTATCGCGCGTTACATGGGGCTTGAGGAACTGGGCGTATACGGCCTGATCGTCGGAGCGTCGGGGACTGTTCAGGCTGTCATGCGCGGCGGCGTCTTTACAAGCCTCTCGCGGGAGGCTGTCGGACAGCCGCAAGCGGAGCTAGCAGACAATCTCCGTCATTACGGACTTGGCATTATCGCGCTTTACACGCTTTTGATCCCTCTCGCCCTTCTCGCAGGCGCCTGGTTCGACGCGCAGCACATCGCCCTTCTCGCGCTGGCTGTGTTCGTCACCGAACACCTGTCCTACGACAGTTTCATCCTCATCAACAATCTTCAATACCCGAAAATTGCCAACCTCATCTTCTCTGCGCAATCCGCCATCTGGATCTACCTGTTCGTCGCGGCTGCCTTCTTCGCCCCGGAACTGCGCTCGCTCGAGGCCATTCTCGCCTTCTGGATCGGCGGCGGTCTCTTCGCTCTCGCCATCGCGGGGGGGCTCTCGCACAAATGGCCGTGGCGCGCGGCCTTTCGCAGAAGGATTGATTTCGACTGGTACCCGAAAAACATCCGCCGCTCGTTTCGGCTTTACATCGTCGATGTGCTCAGCGTCTTCAGCTACTACATAGACCGCTACATCGTTACCGCATTCCTGAGCCTCGAACTGACGGGCATTTACATCTTTTTCGGCCAGATCGTGACGGCCATCTGGAACCTCGTGAACTCGGGCGTGATGATCGTCTACCGGCCCCGCCTGATCCAGCAGTATGACAACCGGGACATGAAACACTTTAACACCACCTTCAAGGCATGCCTCGTCCGGACGGTTCTGACGACAGTCGCCCTGTGCCTGCTGGCGGCGGCCGCAATGCCCTTTATCGTCACTCTCGCCGACCGGGAACAGCTGCTCGCCCATCTTCCCTTCCTCTGGGCACTTCTCTCCGTGCTGCCACTTCGCGCCGCCGCCACGGCCGGAGGAAACGCGCTATACACCATGCACAAGGACCGTGAAAACATCATCTACAGCATTATCGGCTTTGCGCTCTCTCTCGTCGTCGGTGTGATCGGAGTCGCACTCTTTGGCCTTTACGGCATCGTCCTGTCGACGGTCGCAGTGGCGTTCGCAAGCATCGTCTACACCCGCTCTGTCTGGCCGAGGCGCAGCCATGTATGAAGCGCTTCGTGCCGAACCGTCCGTGAATCCAGTCGAACCGCGAGACATCCTGATCGTCTCCTCGATCTTCCCCCCGCACATTTTCGGCGGAGCCGAAGTCGCCGCCTTTAACCGGGCAAAATTGCTCGCGAAGCGCGGACACCGTGTCAGCGTGATGACACTGCGGGAGAAAAATACCCAACCGGCCTGGGGCGACCTGACGCCGGACGGCTACCGGCTGTATCGCATCACCTCGCCCCGCGGCTACACGCTTTTCGAGCGAGATGGAAACCGCGGCCTCCTGACGAAGATGAGCTGGCACCTTCACGACTATCTTGACGAGAGCAATGTCGAGCAAATGGGAGCCGTACTTGACGACGCGCAACCGGGCCACGTCGATATCGACAACATCATCGGCATCGGATTTAACGCGCTTGCCGAACTCACCCGCCGGGACATCCCGACGACCTATATCCTTCACGATCTCAATCTCGCCTGCTTCAATACGGGCATGTGCCGAAGCGGAAAGCCCTGCCGGGGCCACTGCGCGCCTTGCCGGGTCGTGGCCTCCCTCAGGCAGAGGCCACTTGAAACCATTCCGAGGCTCGGCTTCATTTCGCCGTCCTTCGCCAATCTTGAGAGCGCCCGCAAGGTAGCGCCCATCATCGATCGATCGCTTTCGCGCGTCATACGAAATGCGCCGGAGGACCTCCCCGGTTCCTTTCGGCCAACCGAGCGAACCGGTCCGATCCGCCTGCTCTTCGCCGGACGTCTTGATCCCGTCAAAGGCATCGAACTCCTGATGCGCACTCTCGATGCGCTTGACGGCGAATTCGACTTTCGCCTTACGGTTCTCGGAACCGGCCCCCTTGATGACGCGCTCCGTGCCCGCTACGGGCGCAGGCACTGGGTATCGTTCCGCGGTTTCGTCCCGAGAAAGGATATCGGCCGGTTTCTGATCGAAAGCGACCTGTATTGCATCCCTTCTCTCGTCTCGGAGAGCTACGGACTCGTAACGGCGCAGGCGCTGCATCTCGGCACACCGGTGATCGGCAGCCGGGCTGGCGGAACAGCCGAACTGGTCCGCGACGGAGTCACGGGCATGCTCGTACCGCCGGGAGACGAGCGCGCATGGAGGGACGCATTCCGCACGATTTTTTCAGCGCCCGCCCTGACCGGCAAGTGGCGCGACAACGCGCTGCGCTTCTCCGGCGAATTCGATGAAGACCGCATCGCGGAGAGCTATGAGGACTTCATCGACATGCTCGCGAACGAAACGTCGGCGCACGAAGCGCGTTTACCCGGATAGAGAAACGAGACCGCGTATATGAACCAGAAACTCCGCATCCTTCATGTCGTTCGCCAGTTCCACCCTGCCATCGGCGGTCTCGAATCGTACGTGAAAAACATGGCCCACCACCAGCAACGCCTCGGTCACGAATGCGCGGTTCTGACCCTGGACCGGTTTTTTCACGGCGACGGATCGCGATTGCCGCCGCAGGAAACGGTCGAGGGAATTCCGGTCCGCCGCGTCCCGTTTATCGGCGGTCGCCGCTTCTTCGTTCCGCTCGTTCCCCCATCGATCCTCAATGACTTCGACGTCGTGCACGTCCACAATACGGACGGGTTTTTCGACGTCCTGTCACTTATGTGCAAAGCCGTAAACAAACCCGCTTTCGCGACGACCCATGGAGGGTTCTTTCATACGAATGACTTCGCGGTCATAAAACGTCCCTATTTCCGCCTGATAACCCGTTCCTCCGGACGGCGCTACCGTGCGCTGTTCGCAATTTCCGAAAACGACTACACCATTTTTCGCGGCACGAACGCCAATCTCTTGCTGAAACCCAACGCCGTCGTCCCGCCCGGCGATTTTCTTGCGAGCGGCGAGAGCTTCGTCTATCTGGGCCGCCTGTCAAAAAACAAAAACCTCCCCGCATTGATCGAAACCTATGCGATCCTCAGGACGAAACATCACGCCGGCGGCCGCCTGCATATCATCGGGCCTGAATGGGACGTCACGGCGGGAGAACTCTCCGCCCTTGCGGAGCGGCTCGGTATCGGGGAAGCGGTCACCTTTCACGGCTTCGCCGATGTCACGGCGTTGCAGGACATTCTCCGCGACTGCGGCTGGTTCGTATCGGCATCGTCCTTCGAAGGCTTCGGCATGGCGATGCTGGAAGCGATGTCGGTCGGCCTGATCCCCTTCGTACAGCCCAACGGTTCCTTCCGCGAACTCGTCAAAAGCGGCGGCGTCGGCATGTGCGTCGATTTCACCAATCCAGCCGAAGCCGCCGCGCAAATCGGCGGGCATCTCGATCCGCCGTCCGGAGAAGAGCGCGAAAAAGCGAGCCGGTTCGCCCGCACCTTCGCCTGGGAAAAACTCGCCGACGATACGATCACCGCTTACAGAGAGTACGGCACACAATGAACGGACATACGCTTGCGAAAATCGCACACCTTTGCGGCCCAGCCGGAATCAACCTTATCTGCAGGCCGCTCTATGGCGGAATCGGGACGATCCTGATGTTCCATCGCCTGACGAACGCGCCAGAAACGCGCGTCGACCTTGCCGGGGTCGTCGACGCCGCCTATTTCGACCGGCTTGTCGCCGCCATCCGCCAAAGCGGAACGGCGATCGTTCGCCTTGCCGACGTGCCGCGCGCGCTTGCGGAAAAGAAGCGGTTTGTCTGCCTGACCTTCGACGACGGTTACCGCGACAACCTCGAGATCGCCCTGCCGATCCTCCGCAAGCATCACGCCCCGGCAACCATCTTCGTGCCGAGCGGCGTGCTCGACCGGACGCTCGATCCGTGGTGGCTGCAAGTCGAGCAGTTCGCGCGGGGGACCGATACCCCGCAAGCGACCTACGCGCAAATGGTCTGCAAAATGGAGAGCCACTGCGACGCATTCGAACGCGTCCGCGCGTCGCTCACCTCCGACCCGCGAACGCTCGTCGAGGCGTATTTCCTGTCGGCGGACGAAATTCGGCAAATTGCCCGGGATCCGCTCGTCGACATCGGCGGTCACACAATCAGCCACCGCCGCCTGCGCGACCTGTCGGACGAGGATGCGTGGCGGGAAATACGGCAGAACCGGCGCGACCTCGAAGACGTCACCGGCCAGCCGGTCGAGACCTTCGCTTACCCATACGGAAATGAAACAGCGTGCGGCGCGCGCGAATACGCCCTTGCCCGCAAGGCAGGCTATACGGTCGCGGTCACGACCCGGGACGGCAACATCTTCCCCGGACACAGGCACCACCTGCTCTCGCTTCCCCGCTACGCCGTGCGCGGCGACTTCGAGAACCTTGCGATCTTCCGGATGCAATCCAGCGGCGCCTACCACGCCTTAAGGTCACGGTTCGGCCGTCCGCTGGTTACGGGGTAGAAAAGTCAGCTCGCCCCGCGCCGGTCGAGAACGACCTTGACGGTCTTGAAAATAATGACGATATCGCCCCATAAGGACCAGTTCCGCACGTACCAGCTATCCCAGACGACCCGGCGTCGGAAGCTTGTGCCGTTGCGGCCGCTCGCCTGCCACAATCCCGTTATGCCCGGCTTGACCGACTTGTATTCGCGGATCGCGTCGCCGTAGGCCCCGGCTTCGGATTCAAGGATCGGGCGAGGACCGACAAGGCTCATTTCACCTTTGAGCACGTTCCAGAGCTGCGGGAGTTCGTCGATGCTCGCCTTGCGGATAAACCTCGCGGTGCGGGTCTGGACGCGGGGATCGTCAGGCAATTTGAAATAGCGTTCCCAGACGGCCTTCGCCTCGGGACTCCGCGCGAGATACTCATGAAGCAAATGATCGGTGCCCGGCTCCATTGTCCGGAACTTCCAGCAGCGGAACACGCGCCCGTGCCGCCCGACGCGATTGCCGCCATAGAGCACGCTCCCGCCCTGCCCCTCGACCTTCAGCATGGCGGCAACGACGAGCATCGGAGCGAGAAAAATCGCAAGCGCGGCCGTCGCGCCGACAACGTCCATTCCCCGCTTGAGAACACGGCCGACCGGCGTTGTCACAAAGTTCCGGGAGTCGAGCAGCATGACGTCGTTTCCAAAGAAGCGCAGCGGCGCGGTCTCGACCATGCTCAGGCGCGAGATTGCCGGAACGAGACCGAACCGGATGCGGTTCCGGTTGAGCAGCGCAATAAGCGCGTCGCGCTGCCGCCCGCGGAAGCTCTCGATGGAAACGATGTAATAATCGTCCGGATTGCCGAGGATGAAGCTCTCGAAGTCTGCAAGTCCGGAGTGCACCGGAATATCCCGGTAAAGCGACGGAAACTCGTCGCGATCGAACTTCTCAGGCTCGCGGTCGCGCATGAGAATACACCGCGCCTCAAGCCCCATGCCGGCATCGGATACAAGCGCGAAAAGCGTATCGGTCGCCGTGTTCATATCCCCGACGATCACCGCGGGAATCCGCCACGCTTCCGAACGCGCCTTGACGAGATTGACGCCGTAGCGCGACAGCAAGACGAAAACAAGCATCGCAACCCAGTTGGTCGCAATCAGGATGCGGGAATAATCGAGTTCCAGCGCAAAACTCGCAAAGCCGTCGACCAGCAACGCGACGGCAGCGACCTTGACCAGAGTCTGGACCTGACTCCACCATGGAATCCGGCGCGTATAATGACCGCTGGCAAAGAAGAAAAGGAGGGCGCCGACCGAGACGCACAGATAGACGATCCGCCGGACTTCCTCGGCCCGCCCGAACTCGGCGGGCGACGATGTTCCGAAATGCTCGACGAGAAAGGCGGCAAGCGGCACCGCGACCTGATACGCCATCAGGAGCGCAAGCACGTCGAGCGCGAAGACCATGAAGTGAATTTGGTTTTCCTCGATCCGCTTGCGAAAAGCCCTCGTTCCTGACCGGCCGACGGCTTGCGTTTGGCTGATGGCAACCATGAGCGTTCCCTTCCTGAAATTATGGCTTGTGCCGGGTTAAACGTCCGGCGACATGCGTGAGTTTCGCAGTCCGAAAAATAATTATCGCGCCCGGGCGACTTTCGGCTTGCCCCGCGTCCGTGGCAAGGCGCACGCGGCGAGACGCGTAGCGCGAAAAAGAAAGACCGCGTTGCCGATAACATAGCGACGGAACAGCCGCTTCGGCTCCCGAAAAAGGCGATACAGCCATTCAAGCCCGAAACGCCGGAACACGACCGGCGCGCGCTGCACCTTCCCGCCGAGAAAATCGAGAATCGCCCCTCCGCAAACGATCAGGCAGGGCCGGTCGACTTCGGCCGCAAGACGCCGGGCCACGTGCTCCTGCCGGGGCATGCCCATGGCCAGAATGACCAGTTTCGCCTCGCTCTCTTTTACCGCTTCGATATAGGCCCGGTCGCTTTGAAAGCCGTCCACCGTTCGAACCGGACGCACGCCTTTCTCCGCGATCCTCGCGGCCGCCCTGCCGAGCCAGGGCTCCTTCGTTCCAAGCAGAACGGCCTCCTCGCCGGCATATCGGTCGATAATACGCGGAATGAGGTCCGTCCCGTTAAGATTGAGGCCGGGATCGCGACCGAGCCACTGAAACAGGATTTTCATACCCGATCCGTCCCGAAGAACGATCTCGCTATCCATCAGGTCCGCATAAAACGACGGCTCGCGGCAACAGAGATTCACCGCGTGGGCGTTTACAAAGGCAAGACGGGAAGGTCTCGAAACGGCGTCGGGCCCAAGAGCGGAGAGCAGGCGCGCAACGGCCCGCTCGTCTCTGGCGAGAGTCATGCGATCGAGAAGAGAAACGAGCGATGCGTCACCGGTCATGCAAGCGATACCTCCTGCGACAAAACGTTATTCCCATCGACAACGCCCGCGCCCGTGCCGAAGTTCGAAGCGAAGCCGAAGGAAAATTTGCGGACGGGACAGCAGGCGGCTGGAACCCGGCGGAAGTCCCGACAGTTTCAGTCCATGTTCCCGAAATTCCCGGCGAGTGATGCGCCCTGCCCCCGGAAGGACCGAACCGGGAATAACGAAACAGGAGAGGCCAATGAAACACGACGCCACAAATCAAACTCTTCCCGGACCCGAAACCTACTTCGTCGGAGACAACGACCGGCGACCGTGGGGGTCGTGGCGCGTCACGCGAACGGGACGGATGGCCCCGGACAAGGAGTTTTGCGAAAAGCTGATCGTGATCAATCCGGGGAAGATCCTCTCGCTCCAGTCGCACGAACTGCGCTGCGAGACATGGACCGTTCTTCATGGAACGTTGATCGCCATTGTCGACGCCCATTGCCTTGCGCTCCACCCGGGACAGTCCGTCCATATCCCCGTCCGCGCCGTCCATACCATGGCCAACCCAGGCGACGAACCGTGCCTCGTTCAGGAGCGACAGGAAGGCATTTGCCGCGAGAGCGATATTACACGCTATCTCGACTCGTACGGACGCAGCACGGTTCACGGCGACGACGAACGGATCCGGTCCTGCGTCTCCCGCTACCACTGGATCGCCGGACTTGTGGAGCGGAAGGAGAATTGCCATGCGTGAGCTTTGCCGACGCGGCCTTGCGGCAATTCTGCTGACGTTTCCTCTGGCGCAAGGTGCGCAGGCGGCCCCTTTCTGCGTCGAATCCGCCGGTGCGCTGCGGGAATGCCTTTACCACGACATTACGCAATGCAAGGAAGCGGCTGCCCGCCGGGGAGGGTTTTGCACCGTTAACGCCGCCGCCGTGAAGACCCCGCAATATGCCGGCGCCTTCTGTCTGATGGACAGCGGCATGAAACCCGAGTGTCACTTCCCGGACGGCGAAACCTGCAATCAGGCGGCCAGGGCACGGAACGGAGTGTGCTTTGAAAACGTTCGTGCCATGACAACAGACCCCTACCGGCTGGACCGGCCGCTCTTCAAAGGCGGCCGGTAAGCCGGGAGAACCGGGACGAACAAGCTTGAATAAGGCCACAAGGAAAAAAACATGATACGACATTCTCTCCTCGCCTTGTCCGCGTTGACAGCCCTCCTGCTTGCCGCCTGCGGGGGCGGCAAATCCGGCACCGCGACCGCGGACCTTCAGGACGCGCCAAGGGACATCATGCCGGCCGCGCCAATCATGCAGAACCTGCCGGAATACCGCGTCCAGACGGGCGACGTCCTGTCGGTGAAGTTCATCCTCAATCCCGAACTCGATGAGGAAGTCACCGTGCGCCCGGACGGCATGATCTCGACCGCAGTCGTTCAGGACCTTCCCGCCGTCGGCAGGACGCCGGAAGAACTCCGGCGGCTGCTCGTCAACGAATACAAGCGCCATCTCAAGGACCCGCAACTGACCGTTATCGTCCGTTCATATGCCCCGAACCGTGTCTACGTTCTCGGCGAAGTGCAAAATCCGGGCGAACTCGTCTCGGTCGGACCGAACATGACCCTCCTTCAGGCGCTTGCACGCGCCGGCGGCGTGCGGAACTCGGCCGACACCGAGGAAATTCTCATCTTCCGCCGCGGATCGGGCGACAAGCCGGAGGTTTACCGCGCGAACTACAACGCCGCCACGGAAGGCGGCCTGCCGACCGAGGACATCCGCCTTGCCTCATACGATGTCGTGTTCGTCCCGCGCACGGCGGTGGCCGACGCCTACATCGCCTGGCAGCAGAACGTGCAACAGTTCCTGCCGACAAGCTTCGGCCTCGGATACTCGGTCCCCTGACCCAAACGCAAGAAACGGAGGAAATGCCATGGAGATCGAACAGAGCCCGCGCGGCGTCATGACCGCCTTTTTTCGCCAGAGCGGCGTTTTTCTGGCCATATTCATTCTGATCCTGACAGCGGGCGCCGTTTACGTCGTCGCCGCGAGTCCGGTCTACGAAGCGAACGCCAGCATGGTCATCAAGTTCGGCGCGGACGCGCGCCCGCAAACCGCCCTGACCGAAAATCCCGTGCCGTACGAAACCTCCGCCAGCGAGCGGGAAGAGCTTTTAAATTCCTATGTCGGCATCCTGACAAGCCGCGCCCTGATGGAAACGGTGGTCCGGGAGATGGGAGCCGATACGATCTACCCCGGAATAACGGAAGCCGCCGGGAACGCCGACACGCCTGAGAACATGGCCGTTACGGCGCTGCTCGAAGGTGACTTCAAGGTTGGAACCGACTCGAGCCATGTCATCCGTGTCGCCGTCCAAAATCCGGACCCGGAGATGGCGGCGACCGTTGCGGACCATATCATCAACAGTTTCATCATCAAGCAAACCGCCATCTATGACACGCCGCAGACGGGCTTCCTCGAGGGCCAGATCGACGACGCCCGCCACCGGCTCGAAGCCTCGCAGGACGATCTTCAGGCCTACAAGAAAAAGGTGGGTGTGTCGGCCATCGACGCGGAAATGGAGCAACTGCTTCGGGAGAAAAGCGATATCGGCGCCCTCGCCTTCACCGCCCTGACCGAAGCGCAAAGCCGCCTGGCCGAGCTTGAAGCCGAGGAGGCGCAGATGAGCGCGACCTACCGCAGCGACAGTCCGTTCTTCAAACGCCTGCAGGACTCGCTTGCGGTCGCGCGCGCCAATCTCGCAAAACGGCAGGCGGACCTGAACGGCGCAGGCGACAGCCCGCTTTCCACCAAGATCCAGAGAATCGACGAACGCATCGCCTATCTCGAATCCCAGCGCGGACGGCTGAACGAACTGGAGCAGAACGTCAGAATCGACGAGGAGAACTACCTCTACTACGTCAAACGCGGAGAGGAGGCGCGGATCAACAACCTTTTGAACAAGGAAAACATCACGCGCATCTCGGTTCTCGACGAACCGGCCGCCTCGATGGTTCCAGCCAAGCCGCGCAAAAACGTCCTTCTGGCCATCACGCTCATCGCAGCGGTCGTGGCGGGCGCGGGCGGGGCGATATCGCGCGAACTCCTCGACGACCGCCTGACAACCCCGGCACAGCTTTCGTCAAGTCTCGGCGTCCCCGTGCTGGCGACCTTCGACGACGAGGAGAAACATTCATGAGTTCAATTCAACACGTCAGTCCTCTCAAGAGCGTATCCGGCAACCCGCCTTCGGACGACGTTATGAAGGCGCTCACAAGCCAGCCCTTCCCGACAATACAGGACAGGGCCCCGCACGCCGCCGTGCCGACAGCCGGTGCGTCCGCCATCCTGTCCGCGCTCCACGCCGGTCTTGCCACGGACGCCAATCCGGCGATCCTGTTCACGAGCGCCTACGGGAGCGAGGGCGCGCCGACGATCGCGTTCCATTCCGCCCGGGCCGCCGCGGAACAATCGCCGGGGAACGTCCTCTATATTCATGCGTCCGAACACATCCCGGAATTCTTTTTCGACATCGAGGGCAAAATTCCGGTGACGCTGACCGAGTTCGTCCGTGCCGGAGGCGGCGAGGTCCTTCCCTTCGTTCTGCTTGAAGATTCCGGCCTCGTCTGCACCCACCTTCGACAGTCGGAGACCGGCCTTGCACCCAAAACGATGACACTGCTGATGGCGGCATTACGCAGCAAGTTCGAGGTAACCGTGATCGGCGGCGACGAGATGCTTGCGGGCGGGGCGTCGTCGGCCTTCCCGGGGCTCGTCGACGGAACCATTGTCGTCACCGAAGCCGAACGCACCCGCGCACCGGTCGCCAAAAAGCTCAAAAAGTCGATCGAGGAGTATGGCGGCCATGTCTGGGGCGCAATCCTGAACCGGCGTCGTTACTATATTCCGGGCTGGCTTTACGGTGCCCTCTACGGACGCAGGCGGTAGCCGATGACAGGCGCCTCCCTTGCGGCACCGACCGGCCTGTCCGGCACGCATGCGAACAGCGATGGCTCCGCCGGCCGCGCTTTCCGAAGCCGCCTCGTCCAGTTGATCGTTATGGCGGGCGTGCTCTACAATGCCGCCCTCGCCGTCGTCAACGGACACGTTACCGCCCTGAGCGGAATGCATGTCGTGGCCGCCGAGGGACTGATCGCGATGGCCGGGCTCGGCCTGATCGTCCTCAACTATCGCTCTCTCCGGAACCTGCGGGCGGCTGCTCTGTTTCTGTTCGCCTCGCTCATGCTGTTCCTTTGGGTCTCGTTCGTAAACGAGACGATCGATCCGAAATTCTTCCGGGACTTCCTTCTGATTGTCATTTTTTTCCTGCTGGGCGGACTGATCGAACGCGAACACATCGTTTCGACGTTTCGCTGGCTTGCCGTGGTGACCTTCGGTTTTCTGATCCTCGAAGCGTTCTTTACGGACATGTACGCGGACTTCTTCCTTCCGGCCTCGTACTACGAGAACACGCGCGGGATCGAGCCGCTGGGTGACGATGAACTGTTCCGGAACTCTCTCAGTTTCGAAGGGCGTATAACCTTCGGCCTGTTCGACATGCACCGGCTCTCTTCCCTGTTTCTGGAACCGCTTTCGCTGGCGAACTTTGCGCTCGTGACGGCTCTCCTTATGGTGACGTTCTGGAAGGATCTCCGCTGGTACGACCGGATCCTTCTCGCGCTCTTCATTGTCATGACGATCTTCGGAACCAACAGCCGGACGGCGGCGTCTCTTCTTCCGCTTTTCGCTCTCGGCTATTTTCTGTTCCCGCTCGCGCCGCGTTTTTCTAATCTCGCTTATATGCCGCTGATCCTTGCGATCAGCATCCTTGCGTTCCATGACCCGAGCCATACCGGGATCCTGCAGGAGGACAATCTCAAGGAGCGCATCGCGCATAACGCCTGGTTCATGACCGAAATGGAATTCCCGGCTCTCTACGGCGCGCAACTGGATCGGTGGACGACGGCGCTGGACAGCGGTTACGCCTACGTCATTTTCACGCAGACGATCTTCGGCTTCCTCGCCCTTTGGCTCTTTGTCTCGCTTGCCGTACCCCAGAACAGCAAACCGGGAAAGCGGCTCGCGCACGGCATGACGATCTTCATGTTTTCCGGCCTCGTCGCCGGAGCGGCTGTGTTCACGATCAAGGTCGCCGCACCGCTCTGGCTGCTCGCCGGATGGCTTTCGCAACACAGGCTTGGTGAAGAAGCCGACGCCCCTCCGGAAAGGAACTGACACGATGCCGATCATTTCCGTAACGCTCGCCTTCATCGTCTTTCTCGTCGCCGGACCGGCGCACGCGCAACCCGTCGACCTGCCGCGCCTTTCCGTCGACGGCAACAGGATCGTGGACGATACCGGAAGCCCGGTCGCCCTGCGCGGGGTAAGCCTGTGCAGCCTGTCGTGGCACGAACCGCTGACGCTGCTCGGCGATGCGAGCGATCCCGTCCGGGGCTGGAAGGGAAACATCGTCCGCCTGCCCGTTCAGCCACAGGAATGGGAACGGCTCGGACCGCAGGACTACATCCGCGACCGGCTCGACCCCGCTGTCGCGATATGCCGCCGCAACGGCGTTTACTGCATTGTCGACTGGCATGAAATCGGCGACTGGAACACGAACGATACCGCAAAAAGGCTGGAAGATTTCTGGCATACCGTCGCGCCCCGCTACGCGAACCAGCCGCATATCCTCTACGAGCTTTTCAACGAACCCATCGCCCCGAAAGAACGCACCTACGAGAACTGGATCGCCTTTCGGGACACCGCGCAGAAATGGATCGACCAGGTCCGCGCCGCCGCCCCGGAGACCGTCCTTCTCGTCGGCTCTCCGCACTGGAGCCAAATGCCATCCTTCGCCGTAGAAGCGCCGTTCGCGGGCGACAACCTCGTCTATGTCGCCCATATTTACGGAGGCTGGAAGCCGGAAACGTGGGACGGGCTTTTCGGCGAAGCGTCCGAAAAGATCCCTGTCTTCATGAGCGAATGGGGCTGGAGTTCACGGATTCGAAACCGGACGTCGCCCTTCTACGGAACGCAAAAGGATTACGGCGAGCCGATGCGCGCCTATCTCGACGACCGCCCCCATATCGGCTGGACGGCCTGGAGCTACGACCCGCAATGCGGACCGGCCATGTTGGGCAATGACAGCGAGATGGGAACGTTCGTTCGGGAATGGCTCGGGGAGACCGATCGGGCTGATGCCGGACAATAAAAATCCCTCTCCCCGGCCGGGGAGAGGGACAGTTCGTTTCCTGCGTTACGCCGCAGACATTCCCGCAAAGGTCAGGTCGTCGGAAGCGAAGTTCTCGATCGTCGCAAGCGTAACCGCCTTGGCCGATCCGGCAGCGCCGTCCGCGTCGAACGACACGGTCGCGTTCGCCCCGGCCTGCGCGGCCGTGACATAGCCGCCCGAGAAGGCCTCGTCCATACTGCCGATCCCGTTGGCGGCGAGAAGGTTCAGCAGGTCGAGCTGGTCGCCCGCCTCGAACCCTTGCAGAACGTCTCCCGCGTCGGCGATATCCAGATACTGGAAGACATCGTGCCCGCCGCCGCCGTTCAGGAGATCCGCCCCGGCGCCGCCAACGAGAATGTCGTTGCCGTCATCGCCGTAGAGGAAATCCATACCGCCGTCGCCATAAAGCACATCATCCGCCGTATCGCCGTACAGGGCATCGTTGCCGCCGCCGCCGTGGAGCGTCGCCTGCGAACCGCGGATCAGCGCCACCTCGTCGTCCCCGTCCGACAGGAATACGTCCCCGTCGCCGTAAAGGAAAACATCGGTGGACGCATGGTCGAGAGCGCTCGTGTCGAGCAACCTCAGCCCCTTGTCACCAACATTGACGGTCACTTCGCCGTGATCGGTATTGGCAAGGAAACCCTCGGTCAGCGTCACGTACCCTGCGCGGGCTGTCCCGGAAAGATCGAACTCGTCGACGCCGGAATATCCCGGCATGCTGGCGGTATCGATATCCGCACGGGAACTCAGAGAGAAGAACGTATCGTGCCCGCTGCCGAGCCGAATTACGTCCCCCGCATCAATCTGCCCGTTGAACGCATAGACGGTGTCATTGCCGTCCGTCCCGTCGACCGTCCTCGCCCCCGAGTAGACGTTCGCCCTGATGCCGGCGACATCCTCGTACGCTGTCGGCGTGGGCTTCACGACGTCGACAGGGTCCGGCGCAGGACCGAGGTCCGTATCGGGAGTCGACTTGCCGGGGGCCGGGGAAGGCTGTGGCGCAGGCGCAGGAGCATCGCCGAGAACGACCGTCACCGAACCGGATTTCCACTCGACCGAATAGCTACCGTCCGCGAGCCTGCTGGCGTCAAGCCCGCCAAGACCGGCCGATCCGAAGGTGATTTTGATCGCCCCGTCGTCGGTCGAGCGCAGAAACGCCTCATCCAGGACTACGAACGCCTTTCCGGTCGAGGCCGTCATATCGAGATGATCGATGCCCGACAGCCCCTTGTAAACGGCACTATCGAATTTCAGCCCGGTATTGCGGAACACCAGAGTATCGAAGCCCTCGCCGAGTTGGATACGATCCCCCGCATCCATCTGGCCTGCCCACGTGTGAACGGTGTCATTACCGGTGGTCCCGTCGATCGCCGTGTTGCCCTTCATGTTGTTCGCCTGAATTCCCGTCGAAGGTTCCGTCGGAGTCGGCTCGGGTGAAGGCGCAGGGTTCGGCTGAGGTTCAGGATTCGGTTCCGGCGATGGCTCCGGTGCGGCCTGCCCCGGCTTCATGAACTTCATGAGAGCGTCGATCGCCGGATCGTGCTGACCGCCCTGCGGGTTAATCTCGAAATAATAGTTTCCCCACCATGGACCCGCGCCCCACAAGGACCAGCCGAGCCATGCACCGCTGTGGTCTTCCATGTACTGGAGCATATCTCCCATTTCCTTGATGGACTGGGAATCGTCGGCCACGCCCGCCTCGCCAAGGAAGAGCTTGAAACCGTTCGCTTCGGCCCACTCGGTGATCTTGACAAGCCGCGTCGATCCGGCGCCCGAAACCGAGCTTCCACTGGTACCGGAAGAATCGCCGTCCAGATACTGGTGCACGTCAAACGCAAAGTTGTTCAACGGGTCGTGGAAGTTTTCGTAGGCCGCCGCATTGCCGCTCGATACCCACGAATGCGCACCGGACCATGCGGTACCGGACAGCAGAAGCTTGTTGTCGATGCCGTCCGCGCGCAGGTCGTCGACCACCTGCTGGGTGATGCCTGCCCATTTGGTCGCCGACACGTCATACGGCTCGTTCATCAGGTTGAACCAGACGGAATCGTCCCCGCCGAA
>RZZS01000176.1 GCA_009929775.1 Alphaproteobacteria bacterium | reverse complement strand
TGGGACCTGCGCGAGTGCGACGCCATCGCCGGCATCCTGTTCCCGCTAAGCGATTGGCGTGAACGTACTCTGAGTCCGAGCGACGACATCGCACTGAATTGGCTGTCGAGCGAAGACGCGTTGCCCCACTTCGCCCCGGCGTTCTTGCCGACTCCAGGCAACCCGCCGTTCTGGGAGTTCGATTCAGCGGTGATCGTGGATATCTGCGATCGTCACGATCTCGAAGGCCTGTGCAATGCAGGTGTGGTCGCGGCAGCCAGCACCTTGTCGGAAGATGCGCAAGATCAAGCATCTCCCATCGAAGAGGCCATGACGTTTCTGAAGACCGTGCTCGGCGAGCATGTTGCCGTCGCACCGGATGGTGCGCGCGGTCGGATCCGCTGCGATGTCGATGCCTATCTATGGCTGGTGCAGCTTCAAGAAGGCGGATGGACCTTGCATGGTCATGCCTCCTGGGACGGCGAGGTCGGGGAACAGGTTACGATCATTCACCCGCTTCCCGTTCTGCCACGCTCCGAGGCGTGGCAACGTCGGTCCGTCATCGGTCCGTTCGCGTTTACGCCATTCTGATCCGAGTCTCTCCTGAACGTCCTCAGGCGTTCTTCACCATCTCACCCGGCGCTACGGGTTTTTCAATCACAGTCCGGACCCCTTGGCGCAGGGGTTCGGTGATGAGGATCTCAGTATGTCCACGCTAGACTGCTCTGTGCTGGTCCGCCAGCACGGTCACACCGTTCTCTCCATGCCTCACGTCGAGAACGTCAACCATGCGATCGCCGAGCAAGACGATCGACTCCAACCCGACGACCCTTACGAGGTGTTCGTCTTCGACGCCGAGCACGGGCAACTGATCGACCACTACCACGCCGCCAAGGCGCAGGGGAGGTCGTGATGGCTGCGTCTCGCCCGGTCTTCAATCTGGTAGGGCAAAACGCCCCGCATCTCAAGCCGGTCAACCGCTTCGCTCGGCTGAAACCGTCCGATCTCGACGCAGAGGAATCGGCGTCCGTCGTTGCGCTTGCTGTCATGGAGCGCAAGCATCGCCGCGGCAAATCGATCACCTCTCCGGCCGACGCCTTGGCGCATTTCAGGCTGCGTCTCGGCGAGCTCGACTTCGAGGTGTTCGAGATCGTGTTCCTGGATAATCGGAACCGGATCATCGCCATCGAGACCCTTTTTCGAGGCACCATCGACGGCGCATCCGTGCACCCGCGGGAGGTTCTGAAGGATGTGATCCATCACCAGGCGGCTGCGATTATGTTGATCCACAACCACCCGTCAGGCGTGTGCCAACCCTCGATGGCCGATCGGCGCATCACTGACCGTATCCGCGAGGTGGTGAAGATGATCGACGTTCGTGTCATCGATCACATGATCGTCAGCGCCGAGGACAGTTATTCCTTTGCGGAACACGGCGATCTTTAAGTGAGCGATCTCCGCTGAC
>RZZS01000175.1 GCA_009929775.1 Alphaproteobacteria bacterium | reverse complement strand
CGCTCGCGACTGAATTCGATGCCGATTAGATGAATGGGTTGACCTGCGGCACGGTATTTGTCCGCGTAACCACGATCCTTGATCTGCCGGAGCGCGCGTCCCTCGGGTGCCATCTCCACCACCTTGAATTCAAATAGCCAGATCCGGCTGTTGAACTTGAGGGTCAGGTCGATCCGGCCTTGATTGGCGGAATCCTCCGGCGTCAGGTCCAGCCCCAGCGCGGCAAGGTGGCTGTAGAAGACGCTGGCGTAGAAGCCCTCGTATCGGGCGATCGGATGGCCGTCGTGCCACTGATGCGGGATGGCGGCGAAGAGCGCCTCGACATGGGCGCGCAGGGCGCTGAAATCGCCACTCACCAGCACGTCGTAGAGCCGGCTGACGGCGCGCTCGGCCTGCATGGGATCGCCCATCAGTCCCTTGAGCAGCGCGTCGTTCAACGCCGCTTCGACCTCCAGATTCGGGTACCCCAGGCTGTATTCGATCCGTGCGCCGATGCGTCGCGAGCCGGTCAAGGTGAGATAACCACGCTGCCAAAGCAATGCCTCGGCGGACATGCAGTCCACGTCGAAGGTCGAGAGCAGTGCCTCCGAGGCACGCACGCCGGCCAGATCGGGCGTGAAATAGCCGCGCGTGGTGAGCAGATCGACCAGAAACGTCGGCGTTCCGGTCTCGAACCACCAGGAGCGAAATTCGCGCTCCTGGAAAAACAGCAGTAGATCGAAAGGGTTGTAAACGGCTTCGCCCGTCCAGTTGTAGCCGTTGTACCAGTCGCGCATCCGATCACGGTCCAGGTTGTCCAGTTCCGGGGCAAAGACGGTTTCCACATCCTGCTCGGTATAGCCGCAGACGGCCGAATAATCGGACGACACGGTGATGTCACGCAGGTTGTTCAGCCCGGAAAAAATGCTCACCTTGCTGAATGTGCTCACCCCGGCGAGGAAGGCGAAGCGAATATGGGCGTCCGATCCCTTGATCACCGAGTAGAGGTTGCGCAGCCCGTCGCGCATGGCGCGCGCCGTGTCGCGATCGCTCAGATTATCCAAGATCGGCTTGTCGTATTCATCCACCAAGACCACGGCTCGTTGACCGTAGTGGGCGTGGGTCTTGCGAATCAGCTCGCCGAAGGCCCCGGCACTATCAAGACCCGGATGCACCTCGACCGCCAAGACCTCGCGGTTAATCCGCATCAGATCCACGATGCGTGCGTCCAGTGCGTCGCGACTCTGCAGCACGCCCTCCGCAAAGCTGATCCGGATCACCGGATTAGCGTGTGGACCAGTCCCAGTGCGGATGGATCGCCAGGCCCCGGAACAGCGGCTCATTGCCGGCGAACAGCTCGGCCAGGGTGTCGATCAGCAGCGACTTGCCGAAGCGCCGCGGACGCGAGAGGAAATAGTATTTCCCCTCGTCGATCAACTGTCGGGCAAAACCTGTCTTGTCGACATAG
>RZZS01000034.1 GCA_009929775.1 Alphaproteobacteria bacterium | reverse complement strand
TGTGGTATACTCTAGCGGTTGGATATAAAAATGTAAGATTGGTGAAAGAAAACAACACCATTTGATCAAACGGAGGCGGAACAACGGTCATGTCTTTGATGGAGTCGATCAAACAAAAGGCCCGGGCGGAGAAGAAACGGATTCTTCTCCAGCGTTTCAACTGTGCGGTCTTTCCACAGTCCAATCAGCGGGTCTGCAAGGCCAGCGGGGAGGTTTCGTTCTTGCAACCACTCGATTGCGTCGTACAATCCTTTCGCGGGCCAATGCGCAACCAGATTTCGGGCCTGCTTCTCACTGATGGCGGCCTTCGATGTCAGCGCATCCAGGTCGTTGTTGGCCACCCAGTGGTCCAGCTTTCGCTGCCGGACCAGACGGTTGGCGATCACACTGCCGATGCCGGGTACATTGGCCGCGATCCACCGGGCCAGGATCAAGCCGGAGGGACGGACATAGGTCACCCGTTGCGCGTCGATCAGGGTCTCGTAACGAATATATCCCCTGACCGCGAAGGACGTGCAACGCTCCGGACCGGCGACGTCCCAGACTGAGCCCTCAACGACCAAACGATGGGTATCTCGGGGGAAACGCACCGTCAGCGTGCCCTTGCGACGCGTCAGGCTACCGTCCCGATTGATAGGCACAACCATGGCATAGCCAGCGCAGCGTACGGACATCACCTGTACGCGCGTTGCCAGATGCGTGACGGAGGTCATGGGCTCGCTCCTGGCAACCCGCAATTGACGATATCGTCCAATGCCTGACGCATAGCCAAATTATCCTTGAGGTATCGATTTTCCGCTTCCAGTTCGGCGATACGCACGAGTAATTTCGCGCTGGTTTGAGAGATACGGCGAGCCGCAATATCGGCTCGCGCATGAGCTGCGTGGGCTGCTTCCAGGGTTAGCGCCTCGGCACCAAACCATAGCATCTCCTTGCCAAGTAGGAGCGCCTTGACTCTGGGATTGGAGTGCATGACGCTGCGCGATATTTCAAGTTCCGCGGCCAGTGCAGTGCGATTGATTTTACCCTGCGGACTCTTCCATTCATCCCAATCGCGGCGCTTGCTGCGCTCGCTCAACCATTTCTCGAGGCGGGCAACGATGCAATCGGCATCTTGGCGGCCGCTCGATCCCTTATTCGCCATGCATGCTCCCTTTATTCGACATATCTCGCAGCGGGGTCGAAATAGCTTTGCGTACTTGCTCTAGATCCAGGCAATCGATCATGTACAGGTTGCCCGCGAGGTTGGCGAAGCGCTCCTGAAGGGCTTGCAGGTTGGCGCGGTCACGTTCCCGCTCAGTCTTAAGTGCCTGTAGTTCCTTACGCAAGGATTCGAGGGTTCCGCCATAATTCTGCACGGACTCCTGATCGGCGCGCTTGATACGCTCCTTTGCTTGTGCAAAGGCTTTCGCGATTTCCCTGTGCCCCTGCACGGTCATGGGAGCCATGGAACGGATATTGAGCCGGATTGCCATGTGCTGGCGATAGCGATCCCAGGTAAGCTTCCCGCTCCAATGATCGAGCACGTGCAGAAACACCGGAAGGGTATCGTCGGTGACGACTCTCCTAGGCATCGCCATATAGCTCCGGAAGCAGAAGGGCCAAGTCGGCGGTAACGCCCTCTGGCGAGGGTCGTGACGGTTGCTCCAGCCCTTGCTCCTCCAGGCCGATTCTTACCTCGCTCTGGTCGTACTCTGGTGGTATCTGGATCACGGTGCCGTCAGGCACATTCGCGTCCTGCAAGATCCTGCGCCGACCTCTCACGAACCCGAGGTCCGTACCGATCTTCATGAGAGTACGGGCCATCATCGGCTCGTGTCGCCGGTCCTGGAGCCTGTCCCACTGTTTCTGTAAGCGCCGCTCCTCCTCCACGAAGTACTCGAAGCATCCGGGTACTCCTTTCACGACGACGTGTTTGCTGCAGCCGTAGCACTGCCGCGATTTCAAACAATCCGGCTCCGTGACCGGCCGGACACAACCGCCCATTGGGCCTAGATGGACAGTGTTGTGCCCCACCTCACCTGTGATGAGATCGCTGCGGTGAACCGGAAGACCCATCTTGACACGCTCATGGAGCGGGATATGGTGCCGCGTGATTATCCCCGAGCTTCCTTGCTGAACGACCTCATGGAGGCGTTCGGCGATCGCTTCAGGCTGCCGGAGGTCGTAGTGACGGTTCTGCCTGAGATCCTTGCGACCCGAGGCCCAGGCGATCTCAAGCTCGGTCGCACCTTCTTGTTTGGCATGCGTGTTATGCCAGCGGCGGATGTCATGCGGCTGTATTGCTATGGGTTGTCCGGTCTCATCTCTCAATCCTAGGCGTTCGAACACGCTCGGCTTCTTCGCGATCCCACCGGTCCCCATTGCAGTGTAGAGAGCCGGTCGCGAAGGCATGCCCCAAGAAAATAGCTTTACTGACTTGGTCTCGTCGAATTCATTCTCCCGTACTAGGAGCAGGTTTTCCCAGATCGGAAATTTACACAAACGGTGATACTTGGGCCATGCGCTCGTCCGGTAATTCGTCAGCACATTGGCGGCTAGCTGCGAGTAGGTCGGATTGTGATCTTCGAACTCGCGCAAACGTGCTGGTATTAGGCTTTTTCTCCGGCCTGGCGGTAGGACACCTTTCTTGTTAAGCAGCTTGAGCGGCCATCCAAGCCGCGCGGCGGTGAAGAACTGTTCATCTGATAGGACTTGGTCTTGAGGAAACTCCTGCGGCGTCAGGCACAGTTCGTGAATCATGTACACACCAGGGTTGTCATAGGCGAACTGCGCTGCATCTCGAGCCGGCTTGGAGATCTCCCGTAGTATCTCGAAGGCCTGCAATACCGGCTCTTCAAACCAGCCGAACACCCATTTCTTCAGATGCCCCCCGCCTTTTTCCGAATACCACCGCACAAACATCTTACGGCTCGACTCACCGCTCTTATCGGTATAGTCAGACCAGCCGAGACTATTTATCGAAAGGAACTGCAGTTCGCCGCTTCTGTTCGGGGCAAAAAGGAGTAGCATCAGCACGCTTGCCCAATATCGATCCTCCGTGGTCTCCGCCAACCGAAAAGCGTTTACGACCTGTTTCATGGTATGCATTGACGGCATGCGCTCATCGCGGTGCTTCTGCCCCTTCGCGTTGGTCGACCTGGCGATATTTCCCGGTCTTCGAAAGAAGTTCCTGGTATCGAAATCCGGAAGCGCTGGACAAATAAGTGCCTGTGAGCGTAGGAAATCGAACAGCTGTTGAAGGCATCTAGCAAGGTGATGTTTTTCGGCTTGCTGGAGCCCCGATTCGTCGAGCAAAGCGACCGCCTGCAGAACAACTGCCCCGGAAATGCGAAAAACCTCCTGAGTCCCTGTTACTATTCGAAGTGCGGCCGAGAGGAATCGTAGCGCGTTGAGGTGGCGCGCGCTTGCAGTTGAAGCCCGTAAGGTATGCGTATACCGAACAAAAGCCTTTGCAAAGTCCATGTAAGGCGACTCGAAAGGCACATGGTCTTGAATGTTGTCGGCAAGTTGCCGGAAGTGAAGCGTTCTTCTTGAGGCGTTTAGTTCAAACCGCCAAACGTTCTCATGCCAATCGAATATCGACAACTCGGTCTTAGCATAGTTAATGAAGTTTCTTAGATTCTCTTCGGCATCATAAGCAGGATTACCTCGGAAGGCAGGGAAGGAATTTTCAGCCATGATGCAATTTCTCGTGGAGAGCATCAATTGTCCGAATCACTTCCTCAATCGCGAAAATTGTCGCCTCAAGCCCGGTTAGCATGCTGTCCTGATATCCCATCGCTACTGTCCTCTCATACTCCAGCTTGACATGCATCAGTGCGCTCTTGTGGTCCGCATCAACATATGGACGAAACTTCACGCAGCTGTAGCAGGTATACCACCCGCGGTGGCATTGCGATAGCGATCCACACCGGCCCGCTTCTTCGGGTTGGTTATCGCCTCGCAACGAATGAACATAAGGCTGGTTTTGAGCGTCGGAACGTTCGCGCTCAATCAATTCACCCCGAAAAGATCTCAATAGGGTTTCGAAGGTACCCGCCATCTTCTCTTCATAGCGATCGAATGCTTCGGCGGTATTCTCGACATATACCATTACGTAGTCGATGGTAGCATGTCCCATGATTTCTGCGATTTCATACGCGTTGTACCCATTCTGGGCCAGCACGGTCCCCAGCGTCCGCCGGAAGCGGTGGGTCGTGATCAGCATGCGCTCGCCGGTTCTCTCAGACACCGCGTCACAGCGCTGCCCGGCGCAGCGTATGATGCCATCCAAACTCGCACGCGTGGTGTGATAGCGCTCGGGAGTTTTTTGAATAAGTGCGGCGGCTTCAGCGGCATTGCTCGGTGGGTCGTAGCGCGTCATGCGCTCGGTGACGACAAAGACTGGCAAGTCTTTTGCGAGCGATGGAGGAATTGAAAAGTCCCAATGAGCTTCCAGGCGTGTTCTAGTTTGCCGCGCCACGTTGGCCAGCAGATCGTACGTTTCGTCGGAAATCGAAAGGTCGATAATTCTGTTTGGATCACGATACAAGCCCAGCCGACCTTTCGCTTGATGAAGGCGGATTCGTTTCCGAGAAAACTGTTGGTCCTCGGCTGCTTGACAGCTCTCGAGTTGTAGGTCGCAAGCACGCAGTTTTGCGGGCTCCTCCAGCCGTCGTCCAGTATCCATAAAGAAAGACAGCAGTGCGGCTTCAATGAGCGAAATTTCCCCTTCTCGCCACGCCGACTGGACCCATTTGGCGATCGCTTGGTACTCCTGTCTTGTGTACGGACCGGTATACGGGCAGGCGATTCTAACGGGATGTCCTGAGTAATATCCAGGAATTGAAAAACTATCGAGAAGAAGCACTGCGTTTTCTTCTATGCCGCCGAAGCCCCAATCTCGCCACTGCTGTATAAATCCACGAATGTGTCCGAGCCGGTAGCTGCCCTCTTCGCCGAGTTCTTTTCGCCAGGCGTTGATGGCTCTTGACGTGATAATACCTTCAGTGCAATGCGGCCAAAAATGGTTGAAATGCGAGAAGTAGTTAGTGATTGTTCCGGGAGCAAGTTGTTCGGCAGCGCGTGCTAGAGCCTGCTTGTATCCATTCCTGAGCGCCTCGTGGCTGGGAGCTATAGAGCACATATCCCAATTTATGCTGCTGTCTTTACTTAGCTTCCAGACAACATGATCTAATCGAAACTGGTAGCCGCGCCGAGTTTCGCGAAGAACTCGCCGAGGCGTAGGTCTCGGCTCTGAGGTTAGTGGCAAGCTCATAGTGTTTACTCGACCCCGCTTGGAGCCAGCTCGCTCCGGTATGTATCTAGTGCCTCATCAATGCGATCTTTGTTAAATCGTCGGAGGTACGCTCTCGCTGAATGGGGATTTGTCCAGCCGAAGTAGTCCATGAGTAAAGTGGTAAATTCTCCCTCCACGATTGGTTTGATCGACTTGTTGGCACTGGCCTTTTTGTTGTTGCTTGCGATTTGGTCCGCGAGACGGCATGCGCGATCATGACGCATCGCATGGGGAGTAATTTGGCTGAGATCGTCCGGATTCTGATTCGCGAGCGAGCGATAGATGTTATCGAAACTTTTTCGGGCCAATGGATGTCCCGACCACGGGGGTTTGGCGGCGACGAAAAGAATGGGATGCGACTCGGCGATAGGGTGATGGCTACGTATCTGAACGTAGCTATAGACGGCCGCGGCGAGTTCATCCGAGATGCGCAATAACCGAGGCTGGGTTTTTGCGACTGCTTGATGCTCACGAGGGTCTAGCGGGTGATTGTGTCGGCGCTCAATCTGTACTGTAGGGTAGGGGCCGGTATCAATGTCCTCGACCCAGAGGGCGAGGATTTCGCCGGGTCGCAGACCGAGCTCGTATGATAAGGAGACGATAACGTGGTTACGTAGTTTGACTTCATCTGAGCGGAATGGATTGCTCGCGTGTGCGGGATGGGCAAAAGACCGAAATTGTTCAAACGCTGAAGCGGAAATGTGATCTCGGCGAGATGAAGTGCGGCCGGGGCTTGCTCTGGGACGGTTGTTTTGCAGTGTGGCAACCATACGCCTAATCTCTGCGTGGGCAGTTGCGGCTCTGGGACCCGCCCTGGATGTGGCTCTGGCGACGAAGTCGACATACCACGTCACCACCGTCATGCGGTGATATTGCGTGTGGGGTGATACGACCGGTATCGGAGCACTAACCGGGATGTCGAGGACATTCTTTGGGAATGCCGTCGCGTGGCGTCCGCCGGCGCAACGCATTTCGTGTTGGGTCCATAGGCGAAAAGCCTCGGTGTCGTACGCGCAATGGTCAGCGAGGGAGCGGATGTCTCCCTCGCTCAAGAAGCGACCGCGATGGAACTCGGTCGCTAAATCGCGGCCGTGGTACCTCTCCCATGCGCGCAGATGGCGCACAGCATGGAGATGGTTGGTGATAGTGTTTTGGGCCAGCCGCCGAGCGCGCACCAACACGTAGAGCATCGCCCAGAAATCGGGGACGGCGGACCCAGGTTCGAGGAGGATGGGCAGGCGCTCTCCGGACGGCAGTTTCAGCTGGAGGATTCGCACTGGGGCATACTCACCGGAATCCGTCACTGATCAGGTTGCTCGTCAGATTGGACAATAGTGATGTCTTGATAGACATGCCTGGTGGGTATGCCGGCGGAGTCGGATTCTTTGTTGCTATTAGGCAGAATGTGCATGCTGAGCGGTCGATCCCCACATTTAGCGCAAGCCGTCCTGCACCGGCATGCCAGATGGAATATCCGGATGGAAGCTCCGGATGGAATATCCGGACTCAGAAAAGTATCTAACTTATTTTGATTACCATGTCAAGCTACGACTACGCGGAACTGATCGAGACGCTGTTGAGAGAAGGGCGTTTTGCCAGCTATGGGGAAATAGCTAGCGCCCTTCGGCTGTCGGAGGAGTCCCTCAAGGCCAGTCTTGCCGATTTCGGTCGGAACCTTCCCGACCTATGCAAGTTCCAGCTTCTTGCCTGGGGCGGAACTGGGAGCCTTGAGGAGGCTATTAGGATCGTGGAGCAGGATGGCGGTATGGAAGGCGTCCCCAGTAAGCACTTGGACCCTTCGACTGGCTCGATCCGCTGGGTAGATGCCCTAGACAGTTTGAAGGATTCAGTGGGCTTCTCAGAAGATAGGGAGCTCGCGGAGTATCTCGGGATCCCACCGTCCACCCTGTCCGATTTTCGACGGGGCAAGGCTGAGGTGAATCCACGGATCAAACTCAGAATACTCGACCACCTTGGTTTTCACCGGCTAGCATCCGGGATCGAGTTCCTACTCAAGGACGAAATGGCCGCAGCCTCAAAACGCCTACGCTTACGCCAGGCTCGTAAGATTGCGAACAAGCGAAGAGTCGACGAGCTGTGAGGGCGTTGGCGGTGGGTCTTCCTCGGGGTGCTTGATCGACAGCACCCGTCGGCACAGTCTCTTGTTTACGAAGACTAAGTGACTGCATAAGTGTGCCGCGACCTGCTGGAAAGCTGTACGTTTTTCGCCTTGCTGCTGCACAGCGACAAGGGCCTCGCCGAGGCCATCCGAGAGGGCGTTTTCCCGCCGGCGGCGGCGCGCTGCATCAGACTACCCCCGTAAACCCCGAAATTGTCCGGTTCCGAACCGCGAGGCGCCGCAGCTTTAGCTGTCCGAAGTGTCGCCGGCGCCTGACGCCGCGCTCGGTTCGGTTCTTCGGCCGGCCTATCGCAGCGCGAGGAGATTGCCAGACTCGCGGATCGCCTGCTCGGGCTTGCACCATGAAGGCCACGCGTGCACCGCTGGTGGTGATCGGCGATCTGCATGGTCATCTGGACCTGTTCAAGCGCCTGCTTGATCGGATCGACCGTGAGGTGCCGGATGCACGCATCGTCACCCTCGGCGACTCTGTCGACAATGGCCCGCAGATCCCCGCGCTCCTTGAACGCCTGATCGCGCTGCAGGCCGAGCGTCCGACCGCGGTCCGTTGAACTGAAAGCGGACACACGCAGCCGCTGTCGCGGCTGCGTCAGGTCCTACGCCTGGGTTTGCTGTCGGTTGGCCCGCACGGCCAGAGGAGGCGATTTCCAGCTTCGGATGCAACCCGTCACCTTACTGGGCATTACCGTAGGGACACCCCACGGACCGGATTCTCAGCGGCCACATAAAGACTGCCGGCGGGTACTTCCGGGTTTGCCCCGAAATCGTCACCGGGTTGAACGCGAGAATTCGGAGCGGGAGAGGCCAGACTCCGCCCGGGAAATTCCAACCTAAGGGGTCTTCGGCAACGTTTACCTCGTGACCGCGACAACGTGCATCACACCATCGACCAAGCTCGCGTGACGTGCGCTGTGAGACGTGACCCTACGGTCACATCAGGAGATGCCAATCATCAAACCTGTGTCCGCAGGATCAGCCTCTGAGCTGCTGCTAATGCGAACCTACCGGGGGAGTGGCTCAGCTCCCTTGATCGAGAGAGATCGGTTTGCCCTGTGCCACCGATCAGGGTTCAATGCGTACGACGACACCATCGCCAAGGCGGGTAGGAAACATGGCACGTCGAAAAACCAACATGACGATCAACAAAACCCGCGCCCTCCAGCACCTGTTGGGGAAGCTTCTGTCCGACGATCAGGCTGCGCGCAAGGGTCGCGTCGGCAAGCGCATCGCGCGCCGCGATGACTGGCGCGACACCGGAAAAGCGCTCGGCAAGATCCTCAAGTGCAAGTGAAAGGGAGAACAGCGCCGGACGGGGACGAGTCACTTCGCCTAGCCCGTTGGAACATCAGCATCGAGGGAACCCAATGAACATGGATGCGCGAACGATTGCAGAGCTTCGGGTCCTGGTGGGTTACCTGGGCGAGCAGGCGCCCCCGTGGTGGACGAGCCAATTCTTCAGCCCCAGCGCTGCGGCATTCTTGAGGCCGGTGTTCGCCCGATCGATGTCGCTCGCCCAGTATCAGGGCGTCACGGCAGCCGCCTCCCGGGTGCACGACGAACATATCGGGGTCGGCCGCACGTTCCACCTGTTTCGATTGCCCGAACTCTACGAGCAATCGGCAGCCGAGGCCTTTGCAGACCCAGCGTTTTCGGGGGATCTTCAGGCCCACGTCGCGGATCGCGAGCGGGCAGAGTCCCGGCTCGGGGAGTTGGCGCGGCCGATGACCGCATCGGAGGGTCCGCTCGTGCTGGGGGATCTCGGAGAGTCGATCGCAGATGCGCTCCCGTCGCTGGCCGGTATCTACCTCGATGCCTTCCGGAAAGGGATCCGAACCTTCCCGTACCTGCGGGAGGCGCAGTGACGGAGGAGCGCTTCTACTCCACCCAGTTGCAGGCAGGGCTCGGCCTTATCGAGGAGACACGGTTATTACTCGAACTTTATCAGTCGGGGATGACGACCCGGGAGCTGTTCGCCAAGGCACTGGAGTCCGGGCTTTTCCCGCGGGTCTCGGCGCGACGCCTGCGCAACATCGTCGGCGAGTGTTTCGCACCGCGCTACCTGCGCACACCCGGGGTGGCGCTCGGGCTGAAGCGGTTGGCTGGCAGCCTGGAGCGAGGTGAGTTCGATCAGTTGCTGTTTCTGCACACCGCGCGGGCCAATCTCATTCTCGCGGACTTCGTGCGCGAGGTCTTCTGGCCGCGTTACAGTGCGGGGCGCGATACGCTGGCGCGTGAGGATGCGATGGAATTTGCGAGTCACGCCGTGCGCGAAGGCAAAACCCAGTCGCACTGGGCCGATAGTACCATTCGGCGCGTGTCCGCTTACCTGCTGGGCAGCTGTGCCGATTTCGGGATGCTGGCCGGGAGTTCGCGGGGTCCGCGCACGATTCAACCGTTGAGGGTGCACGCCAAGACGGCGGCCTATCTAGCCTACGATCTGCACGTTCAGGGCCTCGGCGACAACCAAGTTCTGGCGCATCCAGACTGGCAGCTCTTCGGCCTGGAATGGACCGATGTTCGTGATCAGTTCAAGCGGCTTGCGCTGCAGGGATTCCTGATCCTGCAGACCGCCGGCGACGTGACGCACATCAGCTGGACCCTCAAGACTCGGGAGGAGTTGATCGATGTCCTCGCTCGATAGCGATTTCAATGAGCTGATAGCCCGCATCCGACACGGGCGCGAGTTCGGGCACGCCAGTTTCGAACCAATCTTCTACCTCGTCTTTCACCCGAGCCAGATCCTCGAGATCAAACGGCGACAGCTGGCGTGGCGAAGCCGGTTGGCCAACGACGGCTGGGACGTGCACAGCTTTTCCATCGCGGATGAGGTGGCCGACATTCTCGCGACGGCACCGCTGCGTAAGATCTGGCTCGCGGCGGATCAGCGCGCGCCGCAGGCCTGGGCCAAAACCAACGCCTCGCTCGCCAATGCCGTCGCCAACGGTGCGCTGCAGGCGCGGCTGGAGGCCAAGCTCAGTGCCCTGGAGGGCAAAAGCAAGGCCATCCTGCTCGTGACCGACCTGGAGGCACTGCATCCTTATATGCGCATCGGGGTGATCGAGGGCCAGCTTCAGGGCAAGTTTCACGTGCCGACAGTGTTCTTCTATCCGGGGGTGCGTACCGGGAAGACCCGGCTCAAGTTCCTGGGTTTCTATCCCGAGGACGGCAACTACCGCTCGGTGCACGTCGGCGGCTAAGGACAACGCTATGCAGATGCAGATCAAACAGCTCTTCGATCCCAGCAGGGACATCTATCGCACCATCGAGAAGGTGATCGCCTACGGCGTGGCGCAGGAGCAGCGCCTGAAGAAGGAGATCAGCGAGTACGTCGTAACGGATGCCATCGACGAGCAGTTCAATCACCTGCTGTTGAAGATGCAGGCGGCGATGGAGGCCGGCGGCGAGAACGAGGTGGGCGTCTGGGTCGCCGGCTTCTACGGCTCGGGCAAGAGCTCGTTCACCAAGTACCTCGGCCTGTCGTTCGACGACAGCATCACCATCGACGGTGTCCCGTTCATCCAGCACCTGCAGGATCGCCTGAAGCGGACCACCACTCGGCAGTTGCTCAGCACGGTCGCCAAGCGGTTTCCCGCTGCGGTGCTGATGCTCGATCTCGCGAGCGAACAGGTGGCCGGCGCCACCATGGCCGAGGTCTCGACCGTCCTTTACTACAAGGTGCTGCAGTGGGCCGGCTACTCACGCAACCTGAAGGTGGCCGCGCTGGAGCGCAGGTTCCAAAAGGAAGGCCGCTACCAGGAGTTTCTGGATCTGTTCAAGGAGCGGACCGGTGGTGAGGACTGGCAGAGCTACCGCAACGACGAGCTCGTGGTCGACAGCCTGATCCCGGAGATCGCCCACCAGCTCTACCCCACACTGTTTGTCACACCCTCATCATTCACCACCGAAGCCAGCGAGGTGATTCGGTTCGAGAACGACCGGGTCCAGGAGATGCTGGACATCGTTCGCGAGAAGTCCGGCAAGCAGTACATCCTATTCGTGATCGACGAGGTCGGTCAGTATGTCGGGTCCCGGCCCAACCTGATCCTAAACCTCGACGGGCTCGCGAAGAACATCAAGGCACAAGGGAACGGCAAGGTCTGGATCATCGGCACCGGCCAGCAGACCTTGACCGAGGACGATCAGCGCGCAGCGCTGAACTCCCCCGAATTGTTCAAGCTGAAGGACCGCTTCCCGATCGGCATCGATCTCGAGGCCGACGACATCAAGGAGATTTGCTACACGCGTTTGTTGGGCAAGTCTCCGGAAGGGGCAAACCGGCTCGGAGCGCTGTTCGACCAGCACGGGCCCGCCCTGCGCCATCACACCAAGCTCGAAGACGCGCGCGCCTATGGCGCCGACTTCGATCGGCAGACGTTCATCAACCTCTACCCGTTTCTGCCCGCGCATTTCGACATTCTGCTGCATCTGCTCGGTGCCCTGGCCCGGTCCACGGGCGGCGTTGGCCTGCGCTCCGCGATCAAGGTCGTTCAGGACATCCTGATCGATGGAGAGGGCGGCAAGACCCCCGTGGCGGAGCAGTCGCTCGGCTGGTTGGCGACCACGGTGACCCTCTACGATGCGTTGGAAAAGGACATCGACCGCGCCTTCCCCAGCGTGCACAAGTCGGTGAATACCGTCGCCAAGATCCGCTACACCCACTCGGCCGTCCATCAGCACGTGGCCAAGACCGTCGCGGTGCTGCAGATTCTCGGCAACCTGCCCATCACCCGGAAGAACGTCTCCAGCCTGATGCACGGCGAGGTCACCGCCGGCAGCCAGGCTGAGGCCGTAAACCAAGCGATCGAGGAACTGATCGCGGACCCGATCGTGCCCCTGGGCGAGCAGGATGGACACCTGCGTTTCTTCAGCGAGAAGCTCAACGATATCGAGCAGGAACGCAGCCAGTTGGCGCTGCGCTCGGTGGAGCTCAGGCGCATTGCCAACGCCGCAGTCACCGACGTCTTCGCGCCACTGCCCAGCACGCAACTGCACGGTGCGCTGAGCGTCGCAACCGGCCTCAAAGTGCAAAGTCCGGGAGGACTGCCCGTCTCGCTGGCGGGCGACCGCAACCCGGTGCAGACCGTTGTCGAGTTGGTCGAGCCAGTGGACTACGAAGCTGCCCGCCTGCGACTGTTGGACGAGTCGCGGCTCACCACGGCGCAGTATGTGATCCTCCTGGTCGGGCGGATCAGCCCGGAGATCGAGGACCTGACCGGTGACATCTTCCGCTGTCGGGAGATCGCGAATAAATACCGCAGCGAGCCGGATCAGGAGGTGAAGGAGTACTGCAACGCCCAGTTGGACCGGGCGCAACGTCTGAATGGGGAGTTGCAGCGCTACATTCGGCGGAGCCTGCTTGGGGGCTCGTTCATCTTCCGCGGCCAAGCCACAGCGGTCGAGAGCCTGGCCAGCGACCTGGGCGATGCCGCACGCAAGCACCTGGCGGGCGTCGCGGAACAGGTCTTCGATCGTTTTGCCGAAGCACCGACACGAGCCGGCACCGACATTGCCGAACGGTTCCTCCGCGCGGGCAACCTGAGCGGGATGCTATCCCAGCACGATCCCCTGAGTCTGGTCCACATCCAGGGCGGGCAACCGAGGATTCGCACCGACCACAAGGCGCTCGTCAGCATCCGCGACTACATCGACCGCATGGGGGTCGTCGAGGACAAGAGCCTGGCCCACCGCTTCGGGGAAGCCCCGTTCGGCTGGTCGCAGGACACGCTGCGCTACCTGGTCGCGGCCCTGCTGGTTGCGGGCGAGATCAAGCTCAAGGTCGCCGGCCGCGAGGTCACCGTAAACGGGCAACAGGCGATCGATGCCCTGAAGACCAACAACAGCTTCAAGAACGTTGGCATCTCCTTGCGTGAAGACCGGCCCTCGATGGACATGCTGGCCCGCGCGGCGGACCGCCTGACCGAGCTCAGTGGCGATGCCGTCCTGCCGCTGGAGGATGCGATCAGCAAGGCGACCACCCGGCTGTTCCCCGAACTGCAACAGCGCTACGCACCGCTCGCGGAGAAGTTGAGGAGCCTGGGTCTTCCCGGCGAGGACCGGCTTACAAGTCTGGGCCGCGAGATCGCCGATGTCCTGCTCACCGATGCCTCCGACGCCCCGCAGCGCCTCGGCAAGGAGGAATCGGCGCTGTACGACACCCTGAAGTGGGCTGCCGAGTTGAAGAAGAGCCTAAAGCAAGGGCTTGAGCAGACGTTACGCGAACTCAAGTCCTTGCGGGAGGGGGTGGAAGGTCTGCCCGGTACTGGCATCCCGGCCGAACTTCAGGCCGAGCTGGCCGAGACTCTAGCCGCACTGCGGGAGCGTCTCCAGGAGATGGATTTCTTCCGGTACGGCACGGACCTGAACACCCGGCTCACCGACATCAAGGGCCGCGTCCGCGCCGCTGCCGAACGGATGCAGACAGCGCAGGCCGAGCGGCTGCAGCACGCGGAAGGGGAACTGCAGACGGTCGCCGAGTGGGTGGAGCTTACCGCGCAGGAACAACAGGATGTATTCGGCGCGCTGGAAGGACTCGTGGTCCAAGTCGCGCCCGACATCAAGGGCCTGAAGGCGCTCGTGAATCAGGATTTCACCATCCAGAACCAGGTGTTGGAATCCCGGCAACGCATCGAACGGCTCGGGCGCGACCGGGTACAGGCTCGCGTGCGAGCGGAACAGGAGCAGCAGGTGGTCGAGGATCCGGCACGCAGGGCGACCCTGGAACGCAGTTTGGCTGCGCGTGCCCGCATCACCTCCCTCAAGGACTTGGACACGCTGATTCAGGAGCTGCAGAAGCTGCGCGGCGAACTGCGCTACGCCCATGCCTTCGAGCTGACACTGCGCGTGGAGGAGTAAGCGCATGGCCTTTGATCAAAGTACGCGGAACCGCCTGCAGCGGCTCGTCGGGGACTGTCGAAAGCTGCTCGCCGATGAGTTCAGCCTGCAGCTGCAGCAGACCTACGGTCTGGATCCCAAGACCGGAGAGGTGACGCCGCTCGATCGACTCGCCCACCTGAGCGATCGCGACCGCCACACGGCGCAGCTTCTGCGGGAAACACTCGTGCACTACATGGCGGGGCGGGCCAACAATGCCGAGCACCGCAAGCAAGGCATCGAGCGCATGACCCGGGAGCAGGCCTTTACGGTACTCAACCGGCTGGCGGCGTTGTTGATGATGGAGGCCCGCGGCCTGCTATTGCCGGCCGTGAGCAAGGGCCAGCAGTCCCAGGCCTTCGATCTGTACCGCCGTGTGGCCGGGACGGCGCTGGGTGAGCCCGGCGATACCTACCGCGTCTTCCTGTTTAGCCTGTTCGACGAATTCGCCCAGGAACTCCCGGCATTGTTCGACCGCTACGCGCCCCAGGGCCGTCTGTTTCCGCGGGAATCCACCCTGACGCAGGTCCTCGATCTGCTGAACCACCACGAGGTGCAACCCCTGTGGGCCGAGGATGAGACACTCGGCTGGATCTACCAGTACTTCAACTCGGGCGAGGAACGGAAGGCGATGCGCAAGGCCAGCCAGGCCCCGCGCAACAGCCGCGAACTGGCCGTGCGCAACCAGTTTTTCACACCGCGCTACGTGGTCGAGTTCTTGGTAGACAACACTCTGGGGCGCCTCTGGTTCAATGCCACCAGCGGCGCAACCGGCCTGCGCGAGCGCTGCCAGTACCTGCTGGTGAAGGCTGACGAAACGCCTCAAGCAGCCACTAAGCTGCGCGATCCCCGCACCCTAAAGCTGCTGGACCCGGCCTGCGGCTCCATGCACTTCGGCCTGTATGCCTTCGATTTGTTTGCCGAAATCTATCGCGAGACCTGGTCCTGGGAGCAAGAGCATGGTCCCGGCTCACTGGATGTTTCCACCCAACCCCAGGCTGCGCTCAAGCCACTGAGCCAGACCTATGAGGGCCTGGCTGCCTTTCTGCGCGATGTGCCGCGCCTGATCATCGAACACAATATCTATGGCGTGGATATCGACCCGCGCGCCGCGCAAATCGCCTCGTTGGCGCTGTGGCTGCGGGCCCAGCGCGCCTGGCACGATGGGGATGTCAAAGCCAAAGACCGCCCACTGATCGGGCGAGGCCATGTTGTCGCAGCCGTTGCGCCGCCAGCTGAACGCGCGTTGCGTCAGCAATTCGCGGCCAACCTCGACCAACGCGACGCCGAACTGTTCGAGAAGACCCTTCAGTTACTCAAGGGCCTGCCGGAACTGGGCGTGCTACTTCAGGTAGATCGGGAGTTGCCGTACTTGATCCGCCAGGTTTATTTGGGTAAGGGCACCGGCCTGTTTGCCGAGCAGGAGAAGCAAAGCTGGCAGGAAGCGGAGGCCCGCCTGCGTCAAGCACTAACTGAATTTGCCCACGCTGCAACATCGACATATCTGGGCCGCCTGTTTGCGGAAGACGCTTTACAGGGGCTGAGAATGATTGATCTTGCACGAGAAAAATTTGATTGCGTGCTGATGAATCCCCCTTTTGGTAGCCCTCCACAAGACGCAGAACACCTGAAAAATATTTATGCGAATTCGGGTCGAGATATATACGCTATGTTTGTAGAACGCGCATATCAGTTGAAGCGAGCTGATGGTTTTATCGGGGCGATATTCCCAAGGACGGGCTTATTTATTGAAACGATGTCGACTTTTCGTAAAAAGATATTAATTGGAGGCTCGCTCAACCTATTGGCAGACCTGGGCAAAGATGTTCTTGACGATGCGACTGTGCGTACTGCATGTTACGTTATGGGCGGAAACGGTAATGGAATAACTTGCCTGCGGATTGGAAATGTCGATAATCGAGAGATTAAACTTAAGAAATTAACTCTTTTAGCTAAATCTGGTGCACCGGACGAAGATATTTTTGAAAAAGATCGGTCCAGTTTTATTTCTATGCCGGCATCCGCGATTGCCTATTGGATTCCACAGATAACCTCGGCCGCAATAATGCGGATGAAGCCTTTTGGGAGTGTGGCTGACATTCGTCAGGGAATAGCTACAGGCGATAATTTCCGGTTCCTTCGTTCCTATACCGAGCTTACTGATAACACGGCCTCCTACTCGCTCTATTCAAAGGGAGGTGAGCCAGTTCCATTTTTCTCAGACGAGGGTTTGTATGTAAAAAGCCGGGACGGATGCGCCGAGATGAAGGCATATGCAGCCGAAAACTACGGCTCTGCATCTCGCACGATTAAAAATGAGGATACTTTTTTCAGGCCGGGAATCACATATTCGCAGGTCAACGACGCTGGCCTAAAATTTAGATTGCACCCGAGAGATGCAATCTATGACATGAAAGGCCCAGTAATATTCCCCAGTGAGGATGGCTCGACGCCGTCGACTCTGGCTTTTCTGAACTCGTCAGCAACTGAAGACTTCATGCGCATGACGACTGACGGCAGGCAATGGCATGTAACCGCTCTCAAGGGAATTCCGTATCCGATAATCGATGAGGAAAGAAAGGGGCGACTTGAAATTCTTTCGCGTGAGGCAATTTCAATTCGTCTAAGGATGACTGCTTCTGATGAAGCAAGCCATAACTTCATTTTCGGCGCAGAGCTTGCGCCCCCGGCAGTTGATGCCAGAAGAGAGCAAGAGGTTCTCACAGGAATCGATGAAGTCGTTTGGACTGCCTATGGCGTTGATTCAGACCAGGTGGAAAGGGTCAAGCGACAACGACTGTTGTTTTTGGAGCGAAATGTCACCAATCTGGAGAACTGCAACGATAGCGCTTCATCGAAAATTAGTATCGCTGTCGGTATCGCGTTTGGCCGCTTTGACCTGCGCCTTGCCACCGGCGAGCGCCAGGCACCACCAGAGATAGACCCCTTCGACTCGCTACCTGCTAAGAGCCCCGGCATGTTGCCGGAAGGCGCCGACCCCTTCCATGCGCATTCGGGCATCCTGGTTGACGACCAAGGCCATCCCCATGACCTTGCGCGCCTGATTGAAGAAATCGTTGCTCGCGCCGATGTGACCGCGCCGGATGACGTTCGCCGCTGGCTGCAACGGGATTTCTTTGCCTTCCATCTGCAGCGCTATTCTAAGAGCCGCCGCAAGGCCCCGATCTACTGGCCACTGGCGACGGAATCCGGCAGCTATACGCTCTGGCTGTATTACCCGAGCCTGACCAGCCAAACGCTCTACAGCGTGGTCAATGACTTTGTCGAACCCAAGCTCAAGCAGGTGAGCGAAGAGGCGAGCCAACTCCGCGCCCTAGGCGGTGATCGTTCGCGCGCCGATGAAAAACGGCTCGAGGCCCTGCATGGCCTGGAAATAGAGCTCCGCGATCTGCGCGATCAACTGCTCGCCATTGCGCCGCGCTATCGGCCCAACCACGACGACGGCGTCCAGATCACTGCCGCTCCGCTGTGGCCATTGTTCCGTCACAAGCCCTGGCAGAAGCTGCTGAAGGACACTTGGGCTAAACTCGAGAAAGGCGACTACGACTGGGCTCATCTGGCCATGGCCTACTGGCCCGACCGCGTGCGCGAGAAGTGCAAGACCGACAAGTCGCTCGCAATCGCACACAATCTGGAAGAGCTGTACGTCGAACCCGAACCAAAGGCCAAGAAAACTCGGGGACGAGGCGTGAAGGGAGCCTGATCGCCAATTGGGCTTTGAAATGGGCTCGTGCTTTCAGGGCTATCGAACGAGAATGATGAATGACCATTGAAGCTTTCATTCAGCAAGAGGTTCTCGCTCCGCGCCTCGAACGGCACGGGGTGTTGGTCGTCTACGACCCCGAACACCGTTACCGGGAGATTTGTCGCGGGCTGGGAGATGAGCGTTGTCAGGTGATCGATACCACCGACAGCAGCATCGAGAGCCGAGAACAGGCGATGGCCGGCCTGCAGGCCTTGGGTCGGAACATGATCGACACGCTGTTGGTGTATGTCCCGGTCGCTGCGCCCCTGCAGGAGGAAGATCGTCAGAAGGATCCATTCGCCTTGTACGCGGTTTGCGGTGATGCCTTCCCATGCGGCGACAGCGACAGCTTTCAGAGCCTGTGTCTGAAGGCGAAGCCGGATCACGCCACCGCAATCCGCAAGATCTTCAGCACGGATCCCAATCCCGGTTTTGCCGTGATCGACGCGGTCGGTGGTGGTGTCGGCTGGCCCAACCTTCGCGCCCTGCTCCAGGTGGAGTCGAGCCGCGACATCCTGGCGGCTCTGCTTGCCCCGAATGAATCGCAAACCGCGGCGCTGAAAACCGCCGATGCCTGGGTGACCGAGGTTCGGGATCTGCTGATGATCAGCATCGGTCTGAAACTGAAGACCCGCGGCAAGACCTGGTCCTCGGTGGCCGACGAGCTCTGGCGCTATGTGCTGTTCAGCGAATTCGCGTTCGACCTGCCGCGGGATCTTCCTTCAGCGATGGCCGACATGCCGCATGCGGAGGCCTTGGCACGGCCGATCATCGAGGGGCTGTGCGACGACCTGCGTAACGACGGGCGTACCCAGGGTCTCTACATCACCCGCGCCGAGGCCGTCGAGGGTGAGCTGAACCTGCCCGAGTACTTCGATGCATCGGCCGATCTTGGCCAACGCGACACCTTCCCCTTCGAAGAGCGCAGCGTCCTGCGCAAGGCGATCGCGGCATTCGAGGCCGACGACCTCGATCAGGTGAAGCTCATCCTGGCGCATCACCAGCGCTCGGTGTGGACCGGGCGCGGCGAGAATCAGGGCCAATGGGATCTGGTCGCAGCGGCGGTGGAACTGGCCCTGTCCTGCGACGACCTGGATCGTCAACTGGGTGACCACACCCGCTCGTTGGATGCATTGGTGGCCTTCTACGTCGGTTCGGCGCGCGAAGTAGATCGTTTGCATCGGGAGTTCGAGCAGGCGGTCAGCGATGCCGAGTGGCAGGATACCCGGGGGTTGCTGCACCCGATCAAGAAAGCGGCACGCAAGCGCTACGGGAAGCTGGTAGAGACCATGCAGTCCGCCTTCACCCGGCTATTGCGGGAGGCCGGCTGGCCGCTGCCGGGACGCCTAGCCAACAGCGACGTATTCGACCGCCTCGTCGCGCCTAAGCTGCAGCAGAACGGCCACAAGGTAGCCTACTTCATGGTCGATGCGCTGCGCTATGAGCTGGGCGTCGCGCTCGAGCAGCAGCTGGCCGAGGACGGCGTGATCGAACTGCAGGCGGCCTGTGCCGCATTGCCCTCGGTAACGCCGGTCGGGATGGCGAGCCTACTGCCTGGAGCGGGAACGCAGCTCGCGTTGCGCAAGAACGACCAGGGCATCGTGCCGATGCTGGGTGATCTGCCGGTGACCAGCGTGGCGCAGCGGATGGAGACGATCCGCAAGCGGTTTGGGCAGCGCTTTGCCGAGGGACGGTTGGAGGATTTCGTCCGCGGCAAGATCGAGTTCAGCAAGGATGTGGACCTGCTGGTGCTCCGATCGGTCGAGATCGACAGCCACTTTGAGAATCACCCGGATACCGCACCGGCAGAGATCGTGAATGCGCTGAAGCGCATCCGGATGGCAGTGCACCGGTTGATCGCTCAGGGATTTCGCGAGGTGGTGATTGCGACCGACCACGGATTCTTTATGAACACCCACGCGGGGGCGGGCGACGTGTGCCCGAAGCCACAGGGTCAGTGGTTGACCGTCCATGAGCGCTGCGCGCTGGGTGATGGTGCAGCAGATCCGCACCATTTCGTTGTGAACGCGGCCACGATGGGTGTGCGCGGAGACTTCCCGAAATTCGCGGCGCCCCTGTCGCTGGCCGCGTATCGCTCCGGATTGCTCTACTACCACGGTGGCGCCTCCTTGCAGGAATTGGTCGTGCCCGTGATCTCGATGCAGCTGAAGGCGCCGGATCAGCCCAGCATTACCCAGGCCAAGATCAGCATCAGCTACAAAAACGGCGTGACCCGCATCGCGACTCGCGTACCGGTCATCGACATCTCGGTGGACGCGGTCGACATGTTCTCGACCGAGAACGACTTCGAGATCCTGCTGGAAGCCCAGGATAAGAAGGGTAATGTGGTCGGAGAGGCCAAAGCCGGCGGCCGCGTGAACCCCGCGACCGGAACGCTGACCTTGCGGGCAGGGGAAAAGGTGCAGGTCACTTTGAAGATGCAGCTCGAGTTCGAGGGCAAGTTCAAGGTGAAGGCGCTGAATCCGAAGACACATGCGATCTACAGCCAGATCGACCTGGAAACCGACTACACGGTGTAAGCGGTGGATGCACTCGACCAGAAACTGACCTCGATCTTCGATGGCAAGGTGGTCCGCAAGGATCTGCTGCACCGGATCAAGAAGGGCACCAACGTGCCCACCTTCGTGCTGGAGTTTCTGCTGGCGCGGTTCTGTGCCAGCGATGACCCCGCCGAGATTCAGGCCGGCATGGAAGCGGTGCTGGAGACGTTGAACGACAACTACGTGCGCCCCAACGAGGCCAACGCGGCGCAGTCCCGCGTGGCGACGAAGGGCAAGCACCGCTTCATCGACAAGGTGCACGTGAACTATGTCGAGAAGGACCGCCGGCACTGGGCCGCGCTGGAGAACTTCGACTCAAGGCGCGTGGCGATCAGCGAGAAGTTCTACCGCGACCACGAGCGCCTATTGCAGGGGGGGCTCTGGGCCGAGGTCACCATCGCATACAACGAGATCGAGGATGACGACTACACGTTCTTCGTCGAGGACCTGCGCCCCATCCAGCTGAGCCGCTTCGATTTCGGTGCCTACTGCGAAGGCCGGGCACAGTTCACGCGTGACGAGTGGCTGGATGTCGTCCTGCGCTCCGTAGGCCTGGAGCCGGCCAAGCTGTCCAATCGGGTCAAACTTCACTTCATCGCCCGGCTCGCACCGCTGATCGAGGCCAATTACAACTTCATCGAACTGGGCCCGCGGGGTACGGGGAAGTCCTACTTCTTCAGTGAATTCACCCCCTACTCCACGCTCGTCAGTGGTGGCCAGGCGACCAAGGCCACGCTCTTTTACAACATGCAGCGCCGCAAGATCGGACTGGTGGGCTTCTGGGATACGGTCGCCTTCGACGAGGTCGGCGGGATCAAGATCAAGGATCAGGACACCATCCAGATCATGAAGGACTTCCTGGCGAACGGCCGGTTCTCCCGCGGGGTGGAGGTGATCGCCCAGGCGTCAATGGCCTTTGTCGGCAACCTGGATCTCTCGGTGGCGCAGATCGTGAACTCGGAGGTATTCGACCTCTTCCAGCCGCTGCCGAAGGAATTCGACCTGGCGATCCAGGACCGCTTCGCAGCGTATGTGCCTGGCTGGGAGATGCCGAAGAACAGCAGCGAGTTTCTGACCAGCAACTACGGCTTCATCACCGACTACCTCGGCGAGGCTTTTCATTACCAGTTCAAGCAGTCGAACCGCTACGAGGAGGTGTCGGCACGCATCAAGCTTGGCAAGGCCGTGGAAGGGCGCGACGAGAAGGGCATCAAGAAGACAGTCTGCGCCTTCCTGAAGATACTGCACCCGCATGGGAAGCCCTCGGACGAGGAGTTCGAGGAATACGTTGCCTACGCGATCGAGGCGCGGCGTCGCGTGAAGGAGCAGATGAACAAGCGCAAGTCCGACGACGAATTCGCGCGCATCAATCTTTCCTACTTCAACACGACGGGCGAAGAAGTGGTCGTGTACTGCCCCGAGTCACGCCATGCGACCGCGACCCAGGAGCCAAGCCGCCGGAACATACACGCCGACATAGAGCACGACACGCCCACGGGTCAGACACCCACCGCCGATGCGCCTAGTCGGTCCCGGCTTACCCTTGCCGACAAAGGAGCGGAAGCCATCCCGGGCGAAATGCAGACCGGAGAGAGTCTGCTGCAGGAAAGGCATTTCACGATCTACTACGGCGACACCGGGAACACCTACGAATCGATCGTGCTGCCATACCTCCAAGGTGCCAAGGCTCTCGAGATCGAGGATCCCTACATCCGTGCCATCCACCAGATCCAGAACTTAGTTCGCTTCTGCGAGGCCGCCATCAAAGCGCCGACCATTCGACGCATCGTGCTGACCACCAGCTACGACGACCAGACTGACCTAAAGATGGTGGCCGAGCGCCTGGAAGAGCTGAAACAGAGCCTATTGGAGTTGGACATCGAGTTTCAAGTGAACGTGAACGAGAGGCTCCACGACCGGGAGATTCGCATCGACAACGGCTGGACCATCAAGATCGGGCGCGGTCTCGACTTCTTCCAGAAGCCGGACAGCTGGAACGGTGTCGGGGCGCATGACTTGGCGCATCGTCGTTGTCTGGAGACGAAGGTCGATATTTTTCGGCGCACGAGTTAGAGGGCCAGCCAGCTGAAGACAAATGCTGGGCGCCCCCGACTGCCGTCGATCATATCCACATGCTGTTTATCAAACTGTTCTCGTTTGGGCATCTCTCACTAGCGGAGACCGATCGTGGCGGGTAACTCCGAAAAGTCGACCGAGGCTACCAAGCGCGAGACACGACGGAAACCCAATGGGGGCGGAGCACCCGCGCGCCGGAAGTCATCCGCCGGCAATCCCTCCTATGCCGGATACGAGTACCAGATCGGCGTCACCGTCTGGGTCGGCCTTGATCTGATACTGGCAAAGGGCGTGACCGAGGCACTGACCATTGAGCCACGGTCACACGAAGACATTGAGGCCGCGGTGCATGATCCCGACCGAGCATCGCTTGGTCTGTCCACCGAAGGCAGCTACTTCGAGCTCAGTATCCAGGCTAAATCGCGATCAACCGAACCTTGGACAACATCTGCCCTCGCAGATGTGTTGACCGGAAAGCAGGACGACGGCGAGGCATCAAATACATTTTCGCGCGAGCGGCCGCTTGCCATGCTCGCCGCCGACCCTCAGCGACGGTACGTCTTCGTCACGAACGAAAGCTTGCAGGGAACACTCCGTGCGCATGCGGGCGAGAGCTTGCTTGACTTCCCGGAGGTTGACACGTTGCCCCCCCACGCTCGCAAGGGGTTTGACGCGACCGCTCAGGCGTCCATAGCACCGCGGCTACTCCTTTGCTCGGGGGTGACGGTTGAAATCCTCGGCGCACGCATCGGGCGCCTTCTGACGGATCATGGCCATGTGCCGATCCCAAATCAGGAGGCTTGTGTCGGAGATCTTCGCGCCGCGGTTCGTGATCGAATCACCGGCTTTGCCAACGGCCAGTGGACGAAGGCGGATCTATTAGCGGTTTTGGTTCAGCACGGGGGCGCCGCCCTGCCCACGCGGGCTATGGATCATTATGTCCGACCGCGATCATACGACGCGATCCGTCGCAGTCTTGAGGATCGCCACGCCGTGGTGATCGCCGGACCCTCCGGCACCGGTAAAACCCTCACTGCGGATATCATTGAACTGGAGTTGCAGCAGGGTACCCCGCCGTTCGACGTGGTAAGCGAACAGGATGGGCCGGGCCACGTCCGTAGCCAGATGACGCGCACGGACCCTATCCTGTTCCACCTCCGCGATCCCTGGGGCGGCAATCGCCTTACACCTGGAGCCGACAGATGGAGCGATGAGCTCCCAAAGCTGCTCCGCTCCGCCGGGGCGGGTCGTAAGTTCCTCATCACCTCGCGCTCGGATGTGCTCTCGAGCGCGGGTCACAAGCTGGTGGACGAGCTTGCTCCCTACATCGTGAAGATCGAGATCGAAGACTATGGGGATGAGCGTCTGGGCGATATCTATGACGGGATGAGCGGCGATTTATCTGGCCATGCCCTCGATTTGGCTCGCTCGCATCGGATAAAAGCGCTCAATACGCTTACCCGGCCTTACGAGATCGACCGGTTTCTCATGGCGTTGAGCCGTCAGGATCCGTCCCAGCCCCGCAAGATCGATGACATTCTCGAGGAGTCGCAGATCGACGCCATTTCACGGGTAGTGGCCGATCAGATCACAGCCTGGGGCAACGACGGCGTCGCCAGTGCGGCCATCGTGTGGGCAATCTTGAGCTCTCGGGGCGCAGTCGCATCCGACGTTCTTCCCAGGCTGGTGCGCCGGCTGCGCACCATCGATCCTACGCTGCGGCCAGACGTCGATAGCCTCGTCGACTTCCTGGTCGCTGGACGCAACCTCCGACAGGACGGCGGCGCGCTCGCCTTTTATCATCCGCGGGTCGAGGACGGGCTGAGCATGGCCATCCAGCACCGACGGAGCGAGACGGAGTATGTGCTCTCAAAGCTGGCGGACGCGCTCGCCGCCTGGGATGGGTCCGGCGCGGACTGGGGGATCGAGACCGTCTCGGGCATCCTCCGCGCCGTCGCGAAATTGGACCGCGTCGAGCTCGACCTCGCCGACGCAACGCATGCCCAACTGGACGCCTATTTGGAGGGCGCCGCGTTTGGCGCGAAGGGTCATTACGATGTCGAGCGCACGCTTGAAGACTTGGCGCGATACGGCTCGGCGGCGCATGCGCCGAGTCGACTCGCACGTATCCTGATCACGGGTAAACCCGCCGAGCCGCACACGAGCGGCTTCCACATGCTGAAGGCGTGGCGCCTCCCGGCGGTCGAGCCCGCGGAGATGATCGCCCTCAGGAACGATCCACGAACGCAACCGATGCTGGAGCGCTTTGTCCGCGAGGTTCTGCCGTTCACGAATACGGGCTACCACGGCGACATCGTCATGCTTCTAGCGAGGCTTGGCTCCGACCTCCCGCGCATTTTCTCAGACGCGCTCGAAGCTATACTAGAGCTTGGCGGTCCCTCTCATAACGTCTATACGATCATCGCGGGAGTCCTGAGCGCCGATCTGCCGGATTATGACGGGATCATTGGCCGTCTCGTCGCAGCCGACATTGCATTTGATGCCTGGATGGATGAGTACAGAGCCGAGTACCGAAGCGCCGAAGAGCATGAAATCGATGCGCACCTCGCCGACCACATCATTGAGGAGCCGGGCGAGCGTCACTACAACATCCACGGAGCTATGAAGGAGTTAGTGCGGCTGCGTTGGGAACACGAAGGTGCCGATTGGATACAATGCCATCCATATCGCCAACGAATCGCTCGCGCCTTGGGAGAGCTATTGAGCGAAGGCAAGTTAAAGCCTGAACCGTCTGCACGTGAATTGCGGGTGTTGCTTAGCTGCGCAGACGGCTCGGCTCGTGACTACGCTTGGTGGACTGCAAGAAAGTACTGGGATCCTAGCCTTAATGACTTGCTTGAGACTGAACTTGCTCGGACCGATTTCGGCGACGGTGAGTTGGGGAAAACGCTTGTTGAGATCGCTGACACGACAGCCGGTACCTGGCGCGAGGCCGTCGCGATTCTCGCAAGAGTCGCTGAATCCGCATCGCCTGCGCGGCGCCTTGAGCTGATTCGCGACGTAATGGCGGCAGAATTCGGCACCGACTCTATTGGGAATACCGGTGGGGCTGTCCGCCTTGAGCGCGCAAAGGAGCTAGCGAACACCTTTCCAAGCCCCGAATCGGAACTGGGACACGCGCTCGCTGCCGCGCTTGCCGACGGAGATGTCGTAGAAATCGGGACTTCATTGTCTGAGCCCGCTCGTTGTTTGATCTCGCAGATTCTCCCTATGGCTTTGCCAAGCATCGCGGGTCCGCTTGTCTGTTTGGGAGCAACCGTCGGCGTCGATCCAGTCGGCGCGGCCGAGCGATTGCTTTCCACCGACGAGTTCAGGGACGGAGAATTAGCTGTTCTATCGCTGGTTATCTATAACAGCGCCGCTGCGTCCGTTACATTGCGGGGTTCGCTTGGACACGGACGATATCGCGTCCGGCGCGCCGCTCTTTTGGCTCTCGTCGACAAGGCAGATTTCGACGATCGGGCGGTCCTTGTCGCTGCGGCGGATGATCGGAGCGCGGACGTTCGATTGGCTTGGGCCGAATTGATGCGAAACCATCGCTGGCCGGAAGCCGTTGACTCCCTGGTTCAGTTGCTCAGCGACCGACGCAATTTCAGCAATGACCATGGCTTTGGGTCGTCATGGTCGGATTTTTGCGTCGCCCGCGCCGCCGCCAAGGCATTGGGTGCATACGATACTCTTCCGGAGCCTGCGCTCGATGCTCTGCTTACAGCCGCGGGTAACTTTGGATACGCCGATCCGTTCGTCGTGTGCGCGGCGCTCTCGGCACTGGCCGACAAGGAGGATGACGGTATTTTGCCCGCGTTGATTGCCGGACTTTTAAGCCCGCCCCTCCCCGGCGCACCTGAGCACCGACCGATTGCGCAGGCCGCCAGTTGGGCTGTTTTCGATCGCTCGCGCGCTGGAAAACTAACGCTCGGCGATCCTATCCTCGCCAGACTCGCCTGCGATGATAGCGCGGAAGTGGCAGGGCCCCTGCTGATGGCGTTCGGCGTCGTTGGCGGACTGGAACGAGACGCCTTGTTGTCGAGTCTCGACGCTGCCGGCCGAACGACGCGCTCTGATTTGCTGATGGTTGCCTCGGCAGCAATGAACAACCTTCCTGACCGGGGCGCGTCACAGGTTCATCAAGCGCTCGCAAAGCTTGCGGAAAGGCGGCACATCGAGGCACTTGATCGGGTGGAAAAGGAGACGCTTGAAGCTTGGAGTTTGTCTCTCGACACGGAGACCGATGTACAAGTCTGCGCAGTCTGGATAGCTTCAGAGTTCTTTAACCTTCCCGTTCGTGAACTGAAAGCGGAGCCAAGGGCATTCCAGTTGCCGAACCGAATCCCTGTGTTAACAATGCGATCTTTTTCTCAGGCACGTGAGGAATTTTCGGGTTGTGATGATGGTTGAGCGGGTCGGAATGCTATCACCTCGGCAGGGACGCAGGGCCCCGAAGACGCCTGGCTGAGCCTTTGCAGCGCAAACCGAACTTCATAAAGAGAGAAACTTCGGTAATAGTTCTAACGTCAAGCCGAAGCCGGGCTTGTGCTGCGCTTATGATGACCCCGAATTCAACACACGAAAATCCATAGCGCAGCACAGGCTCGGCTTGAGGCACGTGTTAGCTTTATGGTTCATACTCAAGAAGGTCCAGTAACAGATCGCCACCTTCTTCTGCTATCGTCTTTGCCGTTTGCTTCATCTTCTCAGTGACTTGAATGTCACTGGCTGACTGAGGTGCTTCGCGATGTTTGATCGCGACGTGAATCAATGCCAAAACTCCCAGCACTGAAGATGTAAAGTGAGAGCGAGGCTTTGCTATTTGTTCCCTGGAGCTCAAATTTAGCTCTTTGCAACGGTTTGCAATAGCGTCTGATTCAAAACCAATTGGCTGGGGGTTGTGCCCGAAGTCGTTCCTGATCTTCCGTATAAGATGTAATTCACGCCTCACCCTCTGAGGAATTAAACCAAGCAAATAGGCTAGATCGATTCGAGACGAAAAGGTGCCCAATGGTCCCGAGTTTGAGAATATCTGCTGCTGAACAGCATTGTCTTCGACAAAGCACTTTGCAAGCAACGCGCTCAACTGGTCATCCAAGTAGGCTGCCGCCATTAAAGCGCACCCGCGATCTGTTTCTGGACTAAGAGTTTCGCGAAAAGCATAAACGTCAGGCATTCGCTCCGCTATTATTTTCTGGACTTCGTGGTTCATAGAAAGAGCTAACGAATGAGCATTTATCCGCCGTGCGCGTGGCAGTGATCCCTGATTGCGGGGAGACGCACGTCGCGCGCGGCGGATAAATGTGCGTTGGACTGATCCGATTCCGGTACGGCGCCGAGGAATGCGCGCTTCAACCCATTAAGATAGGGAAATGTAACGGCTCGGCGCGGGGTGCTGTCGCCGCACCCTGTCCCGCGGCCCCGACGCTTGGCGCTTTGCGGTCGTCGACAGGTTCGGAAAGGGGCTCCGATCGGGCTCCGCAGCCGCGGTCCGAGGGAGAGTTTAGGCCATTTTCCACCGTCGGGACGAGCGCAATCGCAGGCCGCATGCGGCCTGTCCGCAATCCAAGGGATGACGATCAACTCAAAGCGTGCGCGGGGACGTTCGTCCTCCTTCTGCACGACCCGTCGGGGCGAGGTGGAATTCACATTATTCGGACCTTCATATAGGTTCTGTAAACAGACCTCGTAGAGCGTGCGCTTAACTTGACTCAACCGCCTCGCCGGGGAACACGACCAAATGTCGACTAGCCAATGTGCGCAGCCGGGAGATTTTTTGCAAGCAAGAACGTTGCCACACTGGAAAGCATCTAGAAAGAGGGCTGCTATCACCGTGAAAATGAGCGATATCGGATGATTCGCGTACGTTCCGAACAGAAAGCTCCACTGGAAATCACGTATCTGGCTGAACTCTAAGTCCTTAGTTCTTTCGTCAGTCAGACAGCAGACCCTTTTCCTGCCTACTAC
>RZZS01000033.1 GCA_009929775.1 Alphaproteobacteria bacterium | reverse complement strand
CTACAGCGCGAGTTACCACATCGAAACCGTGGAATTCGACGACGGCTTCACAGCGAACCTGCCGTCCTATCAGAGCTGGCTCACCGGCACGGCCAGCGGAGAGACGCTGAGCGGCTCGGCCATCGACGATACCGTCGTCGGCCGCGACGGCAACGACACCATGTACGGCGCGGGCGGCGCGGACAAGATGCATGGCGGCAATGGCGACGACATTCTTTATGGCGACGACAGTCTCGACGTCCTCTATGGCGGGGACGGAGCCGACACGCTCTATGGCGGCAACCATATGGACACGCTGACCGGCGGGGACGGAGACGATACCTTTATGTTCGAGGCGGCAACCGCCTTCACCGGCGAGGATACGATCACCGACTTCGGAACCGGCGCGGACGTCATCGACATCACCGATCTGCTCGGCGTCTACGACCCGCTGACCGACGATATCGCCGACTTCGTCTCCCTCACCGAGGCGAGCGGCGATACGCTGCTGCAGGTCGACACGGATGGCACCGGCGGCGGCCAGACCATGCGGGACGTCGTCATGCTGCAGGGAACGACCGGGCTCGGCACGGTTCAGGACATGATCGACAGCGGCCAGCTTCTCGTCGCCTGACCGTTCAGGCGGGCTTCATTCCACGATCTGCCTTGCCTCGGGCAATGCTCCCGGGGCATGCGCAGGAAGGCTGACGCCCGCTTTTTACGTATTGCTGCTGAAAGTACTTGACACCGCTCGGGTCGGCGGCCTATATCATGAGGTATCCTTAACAAAGTGTTAACGCGAAGGTTGTCGATGACCTTTATGGCGATGATGCGCTCCCGGCGCAACCGGGAAGTTATTGGCGGTTGTTCCCTGCTCGCTTTGTTTGTCGTGAGCGGCGTGCTTGCCGGGATCGCGGCGTTTTCATCAGGGCCGATCATACTCGGGACGGAGCTCAATACGAACGGTCTCGTTGAATATCTCTGCCTCGGCGTGGGGTGTGAGGATATCTATTAAGGCACTGACGACAATCGCCTGTTTAATTATACGGCACGTCTCCGGCAATCGTTCGAACTTCCATTCCTTTTTTACCACCAGGACGCCAAGGCACAAAGTTATCCTTTGTCTTCAATGTCTTGGTGTCCTGGCGCCTTCGTGGTTCGGGAAATATTCCGGCGTGGGAAATGTTTGGTTTTAGCCTGAATGACAACCGTGTGTTCTATCGGTGCCTTATAAAGACTCGCAGCAACGGATCGTTTTTTCAAGCGATCCCTTGACAGGGCAGGAACAAAATGAGAACATCTTTCCATGTCACAGGGGATATCATCATCCGGCACGGCCGATTTGAATGCGCTTCGCCATCGGATCCGGAGGCTTGAAGGCTTCAGGTCTGAAGCGGGCGGCGGCATTCCAAGCGGGATTGAGGCGCTGGACGCATGCCTTCCCGGCGGGGCGGTGCCAACGGGCGCGATCCATGAGTTTCTGGGCGAAAGACCCGAGGACGCCGCCGCCGCGAGCGGTTTTTTCTGTGCCCTGCTCTCCCGGTTTGAAAAAAAAGGTAAAGGCTCGCTGGTCTGGATTACGCGCGGGCGCGGGATTTATGCGCCGGGATTGCTCGCGTACGGGATCTGTCCGGACGATGTTCTTTTCGTGCGGGCGGGCAGCGACCGTGAGGCGCTCTGGGCGTTCGAGGAATCCTTGCGTTGCTCCTCGCTTGCGGCGGTGGTGTGCGAGGCGGGCGATGCCGACCTGACGGCCACGCGCCGTTTGCAGCTTGCCGCCGGGAAGAGCGGTGTAACGGGTTTCTTCCTGTGCCACGCACCGCGGAACGCAACAGCCAGCCAGACCCGCTGGCGCATACGTCCGGCGGAAAGCCTCTCTCCGGACGGGGTTCCCGGCCCTGGCGATCCTTGCTGGCGGGTCGAGCTTCTGCGCGCCCGCGGCGGTCGTTCCGGTGAATGGCGGGTGGTCTGGCGGAACGGGCGGCTTTCGGCCATTGTGCCCGTGCAAACCGGTATTCGGGGTCCGCAGGTTCTGACTCCCCGATCGGCGTTCGTCCCGGAACTGGCGATGGCGGGCTAGGATCATGTTTCCCCGCCGCTTTGCTTCCCTGTACTTTCCAAATCTCTTGACCGACTGGCTGGTCCGCCGGGATCCGGCATTGGCCGAAAAGCCTTTTGCTATCTGCCGGACCGCCCGCGGGCGGCGGTTTGTCTTCGCGCCGGGCCGGTGTGCGCTCGAATCGGGTGTTCTGCCCGGTATGAGCGTGGCCGATGCGCGGGCGCTGGAGCCGGAGCTCGAACTCTTCGCATACGAGGAGGATCGCGCGGACAAGCTGCTGGCCAGCATGGCCGACTGGTCTATCCGCTACACGCCGCTCGTGAGTTTGTCGCCGCCGGACGGGCTTGTTTTTGATATTACGGGCTGCGCCCATCTTCTGGGCGGCGAGTGGCCGATGCTGCAGGATATCCGGGCGCGCTTTGGGCGGTTTGGTTATGACATACGCGTGGCGATGGCCGATACGCCCGGGGCCGCTTGGGCTTTTTCCCGTTACGGACGGCGCGGGGACGCCATTATTCCGCCCGGTGGCCAGAAGGATGCGATCGGTCCCCTGCCCGCCGCGGCGCTGCGTCTTGATGAGGACGTCGTGCTCCGCCTGAATCGCCTCGGGCTTAAATCCATCCGCCAGCTCATCGGCCTGCCGCGCGCGAGCCTGACGCGCCGGTTCGGGCGCGAACTGTGTCGGCGGCTCGATCAGGCCCTCGGCGAGGCGGGTGAGAGCCTCCTTTTTCACCGTCCGGAAGAGCCGTACATGGAACGGTTGCCGTGCCTTGAGCCTGTTATCCATCGTGCTGGAATCGATGTTGCGTTGCAGGACCTTGCTCGCCGTCTTTGCCAGCGCCTGTCAAGAGAGAAACGAGGTTTGCGCCGTGCGTGCCTTGCCGTTCACCGTGTCGACGGGCGGAGTCAGAGCGTCGAGATCGGCACGGGCCGGCCGACCCGCAGCGAGGCCCACATCCTGCGCCTTTTTTCGGAAAAGCTGGGGCAGATCGCTCCCGGTTTCGGGATAGAGCTGTTCGTTCTCACCGCTCCGCATACGGAAGAGATGACGGCGGAACAGGATGGTTTTCTGGAGAGCGGTCACGGCGGAAAGGATACCCTGCCCGAACTGGCCGACCGGCTGGCCACAAGGCTCGGGCGCTCGAACGTTTACCGCCTTCTGCCGCGCGAAAGCCATATTCCCGAACGTGCCGTGAGGCGTACGTCTTCCTTTGATGACACGGCCTGTTGTGCGCCGTGGCCCGCCAATCCGCGTCCGTTGCACCTTCTGCGCCGTCCGGAGCCGATCGAGGCGACGGCCCCGGTGCCCGACTATCCGCCGATGCTCTTTCGCCACAAGGGCGCGTTGCACCGCGTGCGCCGGGCCGACGGGCCGGAGCGAATCGAACCCGAATGGTGGCGCTTTCGCGGCCCGGCGCGGGATTACTTCCGGGTCGAGGACGAATCCGGGCAGCGCTACTGGGTCTACCGTTCGGGCGCCTATCGCCCCGGCGAGAGTGCGAACTGGTTTTTGCACGGGTATTTTTCCTGAACCATTCCCGTCATCCCGAGTGAGCGAAGCGACGAGGGCTCTTCAGGTTCTGGGGCCTTGCTCGTTGAGATTTCTCGTCGCCCTTCGGGCTCGCTCGGAATGACGGTAAGAGAAACATGACGTACACCGAACTACAGGTCACCAGTAATTTTTCCTTCCTGCGCGGCGCCTCGCATCCGGACGAGTTGATGGCGCAGGCGAAGGCGTATGGTTACCGGGCGCTCGCGATTACCGACCGCAATTCTCTGGCGGGCGTGGTGCGGGCGCATGTCGCTGCCCGCGAAAACGGTATACGCCTGATCGTCGGTTGCCGTCTCGATCTTCAGGACGGGACAACTCTTCTCGCCTATCCCACGGACCGTGCCGCCTATGCGCGGCTTTCCGAACTCCTGACCGTCGGCAAGCGCCGCGCGCCCAAGGGCGAATGTTTCCTTGGTTTACCGGACGTGTACGCGCATGCGGACGGGCTGAAATTCATTCTGGTCCCGCCTGAAAAGCCTTGGAAAAATTTCAAACGAACTATTGAAGCTCTCCGGGAGAACCTCGGGCGGACCCTGTATCTTGCGGCCAGTCACCTGTATGACGGCGGCGACGCGAAGCGCATTGCCCTGCTCGCCCTCCTCGCCCGGGAAACGCGCGTTCCGTTGATTGCCACGAACGACGTGCATTACCACCGCCCGAACCGGCGTGAGTTGCAGGACGTTCTGACCTGCATCCGCGAGAAATGCACGATCGGGACGGCAGGTTACCGGCTCTTTGCAAACGCCGAGCGTCACTTGAAGCCACCAAAGGAAATTGCCAGGATTTTCAAGGATTACCCGGACGCTGTAAAACGTACGCAGGAGATTGTGGATGCCTGTACCTTCTCGCTCGAGGAGCTGCGCTATGAATATCCCCATGAGATCACCGGCGGGGGCCGGAGCCCGCAGGAGGAGCTTGCGCGACTCGTCTGGCGCGGTGCGGCGGAACGTTTTCCGAAGGGCGTCCCGGATAATATCAAAGCCACCCTCGAAACGGAGCTTGCCTTTATCGAGGGGGTCGCGTACGCGCCCTACTTCCTTACGGTCCATGACATTGTGCGCTTTGCCCGCAGCCGCGAGAAGCCGATCCTGTGCCAGGGGCGCGGTTCGGCAGCGAATTCCGTGGTTTGCTACTGCCTTGGCATTACCTCGGTGGATCCGGTCGAGGTGGATCTTTTGTTCGAGCGTTTTATCTCCTCGGCGCGCAACGAACCGCCCGACATCGACGTCGATTTCGAGCACGAGCGCCGTGAGGAGGTTATGCAATATATCTATGAGAAGTACGGGCGCGAGCGGGCCGGGATTGTCGCGACGGTCATCGAATATCGCCGCAAGGGCGCCTTGCGCGACGTCGGCAAGGCAATGGGGCTTTCGGTCGACGTGATTGAACGCCTCTCGAAAGGCATCCGGGAGTTTTCGTCCGAATGGTACGACGAGGAGACGATCCGCGCGCAAGGGCTCGATCCGGCCGATCCGCACCTGCGAAAGACGATTGCTCTCGCGGGCGATCTCCTCGGATTTCCGCGCCATCTCTCGCAGCATACGGGCGGGTTCGTGATTACGCGCGGAAAGCTTTCGGAGCTGTGTCCGGTGCTGAATGCGGCTATGGAAGGGCGGACCTGCATCGAGTGGAACAAGGACGATATCGACGCACTCGGCATTTTGAAAATCGACGTGCTCGCGCTCGGCATGCTGACCTGCATCCGCAAGTGTTTCGATCTTCTGGAGCGCCATTACGCGCGGTCGATGACCCTGGCCACCGTGCCGCGCGACGATGCGGACACGTACGACATGATCTGCAAGGCCGATACGCTCGGCGTTTTCCAGATTGAGAGCCGTGCGCAGATGAGCATGCTGCCCCGTCTGAAGCCCCGGTGTTTTTACGATCTGGTGATCGAGGTGGCGATTATCCGTCCGGGGCCGATTCAGGGCGACATGATCCACCCCTACCTGCGCCGCCGCAACGGGGTCGAGACGCTGGAGTATCCGGGGCCCGAGCTTGAGCACATTTTGAAGAAGACCCTCGGCGTACCGCTCTTTCAGGAACAGGCGATGAAAATTGCGATGGTCGCGGCAAACTTCACTCCGGCTGAAGCCGAGAGTTTGCGGCGCTCGATGGCGACGTTCAAGTTTTCCGGGCGGGTGCAGGAGTACAAGGACAAGCTCATAAAAGGAATGATCGCAAACGGTTATAGTGAGACGTTCGTCGATAACATATACAAAATGCTTGAAGGCTTTGGCAGTTATGGCTTTCCGGAAAGCCACGCGGCGAGTTTTGCCCTGCTCGTCTACGCGTCCTGCTGGCTCAAATGCCATTATCCGGACGCCTTCGCCTGCGCTCTTCTCAACAGTCAGCCGATGGGATTTTACGCTCCCGCCCAGATCGTCCGCGACGCGCGCGAACACGGGGTCGACGTCCGCCCTGTCGATGTGAACCATTCGCAGTGGGACTGCACGCTGGAGGGCGGCGCCCTTCGCCTCGGCTTCCGGCAGGTGAAGGGACTTCAGAGGGGCGGGATGGAGCGTCTTGCGGCGGCACGCGGGGACGGCTACTGCGACATCGCCGCGCTCCGGCAGAAGGCACGGCTTTCGCTCGCGACGCTGGAATTGCTTGCAAGAGCCGATGCGTTCCGTTCGCTGGGTCTTGACCGACGACGGGCGCTCTGGGAGGTAACAGCGCTGACCGATCGACCCGCCGCGCTCTTTTGCGACGTGCCGCAGGACGGTATCATCGAGGACGAGGCGGAGTTACCCGCCATGACCATGGGCGAACACGTCGTCCAGGATTATGCGGCGACGTCCCTGTCCCTCAAGGCTCATCCGGTCGGTTTCGTGCGCGGACGGTTGAACAAAATGCGCGCCGTGTCCTGCGAGACATTACCGCGCCTGAAGGACGGGACGAATCTCAAGCTCGCCGGTCTCGTTCTTTGCCGCCAGCATCCCATGACGGCGAAGGGAGTCCTGTTCGTGACGCTCGAGGACGAGACCGGAACCGCCAACCTTGTTGTCTTCAAGAACGTGTTTAAAGAATTTCAAAAAACTCTTCTAATTGCGCGTTTTTTGATGGTTGAGGGAAAGTTGGAAAGAGAAAGCGGCGTTACGCATATTATCGCGAGACGCTTCTGCGATCTGTCGCCCTGGATTCGCGATCTCTCGAACATGGGAGAGACCGCCCTGCCCCTGTTCGAAGCCGCCGGGGATCGTTCGCCGGAACTGGCGCTGCCGAAGCCGCGAGAGTTCCGCTAGGCCCGGAAACTCATGGCAAGGCGTTCGGGCTTGCCCGCCCACGAATCGACTGTGGCTCCGAAGCCGTAATGGCGGGCTTTTACGCAAATTGCATCGAATAGTTTCACCTGCGCCTTGACGTCGATATTGTTGATGATGCCGCCGATGAGCCGCAACAGATAATCGCCGGACAGAAGGAAGTCGAGAGGGTAGTTGTTAAGCTCCCATTCGAGATATTTCGGATAGGGCGCGACCCGCCTCTCCGAGGCAAACAGAAACTCTACGGCATGCAGGACGGAGGATGCCGCTTCCATATGGGGGGCGAGTTGCCAGCTCTCCCGCGATGCTTTAAGAGAGCGATAGAATGAATTGATATAACAATTTAAATGGTATTTTCCCCGGAGGTCCTTCTCCTCTTCGGAAAGACAGGCCTGACGTTCGACGAAATCCTTGATGTCGCCGGCGCGATCGATCAGGACCTTGACGTGGACGAAGTCATAGCGCGACAGGGACTTGCCACAGCTTTGCGCGCCATCGAACTCAAGAAAACGTTTATGCTCCATCAACGTGACCGTGCAGGCGGCAAGGTCGATGCCTGTTTTCTCGAGTTCGAGCCAGACATCCCTCTCCCTCCCGTCCCTCACGATAAAAACCGGATCGAGGTCCGAGCCAGGCTGGGCGGCTTTCATAGCGTAGGAGCCGCTCATATAGTATCCGACGACATCCTCGTTCGCCTCGGCGAACATCTCAAGCGCACGCGCCTTCAGGTGCAGTTCGTGTAAAGGGTCCATTCGAGCCTCGCTTAGCCGCCCGGCATGTTGATCCAGATGTGAACGGCGATGGCCGCAATATATCCGAGCGCGAGGACGGGCGTCCACTTGAGATGTGACAGAAACGTATACTGGCCGCGTGCCACGCCCATCAGGGCGACACCGGCCGCCGAGCCGATCGAGAGCATGCTCCCCCCCGTCCCGGCCGTCATCGTGACGAGAAGCCACTGGTCGACTGACATTTCGGGCGACATGGAGAGAACGGCGAACATGACGGGAATATTGTCGACCACGGCGGAAACAAAGCCCAGCGCGATATTGGTCGTCGTCGGTCCCCATCCGTCATACATGGTCGTTGAAGCAAACTCGAGGTAGCCGAGAAAGGCGAGCCCGCCAACGCTGAAAATCACGCCGAAGAAAAACAAAAGCGTATCCCATTCTGCGCTGGCGACTGTTTCGAGGATATCGAAGTCCTTGTCGACACCTTTTCCGGTCATCCGCAGAAAGTAAGCGGTGAACATCAGAAGCGACAGGCCTGTCATCATCCCGAGGAATGGCGGAAGGCCGAGCACCTGCTCGAAGGACACGGCCATGGCGATCGTGCACAGACCGAGGAAAATGATGAACCTTGCTCCTCGCTTCATATGGAGCGCTTCTTTCATGCTCCATGGCATACCTTTGGGCACGAACGGGTACATGACAGCAAGCGGGACCAGAAAACAGGTGAGAGATGGCAAAAACAGCTGGAAAAAGGTGAAGAAGTCGACCTTTCCGGCCTGCCAGACCATCAGGGTCGTTATGTCGCCGAAGGGGCTGAACGCGCCGCCGGCATTCGCGGCGTTAACGATATTGACGCAGGAGATTGCAACGAATTTCGGATCGTTGCCACCTACGGCCATTACGACGGCGCCGAGCACGAGTGCGGTCGTGAGGTTGTCGGCGATGGGCGAAAGTATGAACGCGACGACGCCGGTTACGATGAATAGCTGTCTCGTATTCAGTCCTGCCTGGACGAGCTTGACCCGCAAGGTCGCGAAAACCCGCCGCTCCTGCAGCGCGGAGATGTAAGTCATAGCGGCCAGAAGAAAAAGAAGCAGGCCAGCGTATTCGTCGAGGCCATGGAATATCGCAGCGCGAAGCTGCTCGTGGCTTACCCCGTAATCCGGGGCGATAATAGCGATCATGACCCAGATGATTCCGGCACCGAACATCACCGGCTTCGATTTTCGCATGTGGTGCTGCTCCTCGGTCAGCACCGCGATGTAGGAAGCGACAAAAACGATAAGGCAGAAGATCGCCGCAGGGTGAGCCATCAACGATGCGTGATCGACTCCGTCAACACCCTGATGTGCGGTGAGCGCCGATACAGAATCTGGCCAGAGAATTGCGGCTGCGGCCAAAAAGAAAAGGAAAAGCGAAGAAAGTCGATTCATACCACGCGAACCTTGCTACCCGGAAATCGCCCGTCCAGGTGATTGTGAGATTGAGGACCTGTTCTGTCAACACGAACGAGCGGTTACGCTCGGGTTCATGGCGCTTGTGTCTCGGCACTATACAGCATGAACGTTTTCAACGGAACAGAGCAACGGGTGATAAACGGGAAATCAAAACCTCAGGAAGCGATTCTGCCCCTTCCCGGAAGCTCTGGCTGAAAGGCCCCTGCTTAAAAAGGCTTTCCATGGTCGTATAAGGATGACATTATATCACGTCAGGTTGCATTTGTCTGGCGTACATATTGCCGACAGGCGCGAAGTCGCCGTGCGGCAGGGGGGGTAAATTTGGGGGAATCGCAAGCGAAGACGCCGGGCCGTGTGCTCGTTGTTGATATGTGTTATGTCAATCGTAAAATGTCACAGGCTGTTCTCGAGGCCCGCGGTCATGTCGTCGTGGCAGTCGAGCAACCAGATGATGTACTCGATCTTCTCGCCCGCGAGCGATTTGATCTCGTCCTGATGGATGTCGACGGGGTTGATGGCTCCGGCATTCGTGCGACTCGCCAAATAAGGGGCGCGATGGGGCTCGGGCATAAGGATCTGCCGGTGCTGGCCGTGAGTGCTCATTCAACGATCGCGGAAATGAAGGCCGTTTACGAGTCCGGCATGGACGATATCGTGATGAAGCCCGTCTGTCCGGCGGACCTTGGGGCGTCTGTTGACGGATGGCTTTCGGGGCACGAGATGGATATTGCTCCCTGCTGCGGACATTGTTCTTCGACGGAAGTCTTTAACGAGGACGCGCTGGGACTTGCGGAGCGGTTACTGGGTTCTGACGACGCCCGGTGCCTTGTCCGGGAGTTCCTGGAGAGTTTCCCGCACATAATTGGAGATGTTCAATCAATGACAAGCGAAGCGGTCCTTCGTAACGCGTTTGATCGGAATGCGGCTTTGGCTGGCAATCTCGGATTCATGAAAATTTCCCGGCTCTGCCGTCGTCTTGCAGAAGCCTGCTCATGTAGTGGCGCGGTTGATCGCGGAGAGATGTGCCGTCAGCTCGCCTGGGCGTTTGAGGAAACGGTTGATGCTTACGGTCAGTATTCGCAGCGGTCCGGTGGGCAAACGGGGACGGAGTAAAACGAGGGGTTTTTACTCCGTCCCCATTCCGGCGCGATTTTCCTTGTGAACTTCGTGCCCTCGTGATTTCGTGGAGAAAATGAACCGCAAAACCGGACCGGTTTAGAATTGCTGTCGGCGCTCCAACGTTCTTGACAGCGCATTTTTGATGTGTATAGTGCGAGCCTGCAAATTCACACGAACGGAATACGAAAAATGTTTGCGGTTATCAGAACAGGCGGAAAGCAGTACAAGGTCACCAAGGACGCCCGCATTCAGGTTGAGAAGCTGGAAGCGAAGGCTGGCGACGAACTGGATATCGACGACATCCTGCTCGTGAACGATGGCAAGGCGACGAAGGTCGGCGCTCCGGTCGTTTCCGGCGCGAAAGTCGTCGCGAAGGTCGTCGAACACATCCGCGGCCCGAAGATTACGATCTTCAAGAAGAAGCGCCGCCAGAACTATCGCCGCAAGAAAGGCCATCGTCAGGATCTGACGGTTCTGGAAATTACGGACATCAAGGCGGCCTGAGACGGTCTGGCGCCCACCCTATTTTGAGGAGTTTTCATTATGGCACACAAAAAAGCAGGCGGTAGCTCACGGAACGGTCGCGATACGGCCGGGCGTCGTCTTGGCGTCAAGCGTTATGGCGGCGAGATGATTCTCGCCGGTAACGTCATCGTTCGCCAGCGCGGCACGAAGTATAATCCTGGTCGTAATGTCGGTGTCGGCAGGGACCATACGCTTTTTGCGCTGGTCGATGGTCAGGTGAAGTTTTCCCGTGGTCGCGGCAACAAGCCTTACGTCAGCATTATTGCGGCGAACGATCTTCTCGAAGCAGCGGAATAATTCCGGTCAGTCGAATTCCCGAATCTCCGAATCTCCGACAGTCGGAGGTTCGGATATTTGTATTACGGGGATTTTGATATGAAATTTCTCGATCAGGCGAAAATCTACCTCAAAAGCGGCAACGGCGGCGCGGGTTGCGTGTCGTTCCGCCACGAGAAATACATCGAGTATGGCGGACCGGACGGCGGCAACGGCGGACGTGGCGGTGACGTGGTTTTTGAGGTGTGCGATACGCTCAATACGTTGATCGACTTTCGCTATCAGCAACATTTCAAGGCCGGAAACGGTACGCCCGGCATGGGCCGCAACCGCACCGGTCCGGGCGGCGAGGACTGCATCGTCAAGGTCCCTGTCGGCACAGAAATCATCGCCGAGGACAAGGAGACCGTCCTTGCGGACCTGTTGCGGGTGGGCGAACGCCTGACCTTTCTGAAGGGCGGCGACGGCGGTTTCGGCAACGCGCATTACAAAAGCTCGACCAATCAGGCTCCCCGCAAGGCAACCAAAGGCTGGCCGGGACAGGAAATGGCCGTGTGGCTGCGTCTCAAGCTGGTGGCCGATGCCGGTCTCGTCGGCCTGCCCAATGCTGGAAAATCGACCTTTCTCTCGGCCGTATCGGCGGCGAAGCCGAAGATTGCCGACTATCCGTTTACGACGCTGCATCCCAATCTCGGTGTTGTGAAGAAAGGCCAGTACGACTTCGTTCTGGCCGACATTCCCGGCCTGATCGAAGGCGCGCATGAAGGACACGGTCTCGGCGACCGCTTCCTCGGCCATGTCGAGCGGACGTCCGTTCTTTTACATTTGATCGACGGTCTCCAGGACGACATTGTCGGCGCTTACAGCACGATCCGGACGGAGCTTGAAGAATACGGAAACGGACTCGCGGACAAGCCCGAGATCGTCGCCCTCACCAAAGCCGATGCCCTCGGCCCCGAACTCGCGGCGGATCAGGCCCGCACGCTTCAGGACGCGATTGGAAAAAACGTGACATGGCTCTCGGCCGCCTCGGGCGAGAATGTCGACAAGGTCCTGTTCGAACTGGGCGGGATCGTGGCAGAAACACGGCGCAAGCGCAACGAGGAGCCAACGCGGGACGCAACAGGCCCGGACCCGGACGCAGGAAAGGGGACAGCGTAGTCTGTAACCAAAACCCCTGTCAGGCACTTCGCTGCTATGTTATGTTCGCTCGCGTGAACGATTTTACTTTATCAACGCCGATTGAACCTGTATCCCGCCGCATTCGCGCGGCGAAGAGGATTGTGCTCAAGACCGGGTCGGTACTTGTGACCGACGAAGTGACGGGGACGCCGCGTACCGAGTGGCTTTCCGGGCTCGCCGCCGATGTCCGGAGCCTGATCGGGAACGGGCAGGAAGTGGTGATCGTTTCGTCCGGTGCGATTTCGCTCGGGCGGCGCGAGATGGGCATCAAGCGGACGATCGCCCCCTCCTCCATCCCGCTCGACCAGAAACAGGCGGCGGCGGCGGTCGGGCAGATCGCGCTGATCCGGGCGTTTCATGACGCGTTCGCGGAATCGGGCTTGCGGGTCGCGCAGGTGCTTCTTTCCCCGCGCGATACCGAAAGCCGCCGCTCGCACATCAACGCGCGCGAGACCATGCAAACCCTCATGCAGAGCGGGATCGTGCCGATCGTGAACGAAAACGACACGGTATCGACCGCCGAAATCCGCTTCGGCGACAATGACCGGCTCGCGGCGCGTGTGGCGCAAATGGTCGAGGCCGATCTCGTCATGCTGCTGTCGACCATCGACGGCATGTACACAGCCGATCCCCGCACCGATCCGCAAGCCGAACACATTCCTCATATTCCGCGGATCGATGAGGATATTCGTCGAATGGCCGGAGACGCCGTCGCGGGCGTCAGCACCGGGGGCATGAAGTCGAAGATCGAGGCGGCGCGGATAGCGGTCAATGCGGGCGCGGCGATGCTGATCGCTGACGGGCGGCACGAATACCCGATTGCCGGGCTGCTGCGGGACCTGTACCGCTCGACCTGGTTCGAGCCGCTGGAAACGCCGGCCAACGCCCGCAAACGCTGGATTCAGGCGCATGTGAACACAGCCGGTGCGCTGCGGATCGACGAGGGCGCGGTAGAGGCACTCCGGTCCGGGAAGAGCCTCCTGCCGATCGGCGTCCGCGCCGTCGAGGGAACGTTCAGCCGGGGCGACGCGGTGCGGGTTCTTGGGCCGCTGGGCGATGAGGTCGCCATCGGCCTCGTCGCGTTCAACTCCGATGACGCCGCACGCATTACCGGTCTGAACAGCGCGGCGGTGGAATCCGTCCTCGGCTACGCGGGACGAACCGAGATGATCCACCGGAAGGACATGGTGCTGCAGTTGTCGTAGCCCGTGGGCGTAAATACCGGATTCTCTCTATCAAAACCTTGATTGACCGGCCTTTCCGTGCCACATCATCTGAATGGAACAGGAAACGCCGAAAACGATTTGTCTCAAGGATTACCGCCCGCCCCGCTTTGCGGTCGAGCGCGTCGATCTCGCCTTTCACCTTTTCGACGACCGCACGGTCGTGCGCTCGGTCGTGCGCTACCGCCGGGAGCAGGAGGAGCGCGAACCTCTCCGGCTCGACGGGTGCGAGCAGGAGGTGTTGAGCGTCCGGCTCGACGGGCGGGATTTGCACGAGGGCATTGATTTTACGCTCGACGAGAACGGCCTGTCCCTGCCCTGCCCGGAGCCGGAAGTCTTTACACTTGAGATCGAAAGCCTGATTCATCCGGAGGAGAATACAAGCCTCGAAGGCCTGTACGTGTCGAACGGGACCTTTTGTACCCAGTGCGAAGCGGAAGGGTTTCGGAAAATCACCTATTATCCGGACCGTCCGGATGTCATGGCGCTGTTCACCACGCGAATCGAGGCGGACAAGAACAAGTATCCGGTTCTTCTTTCCAACGGCAACCGGATTGAGGAAGGCGAACTTCCCGAAGGACGGCATTACGCGGTCTGGGAAGATCCCTTCAAGAAACCGGCCTACCTTTTTGCGCTTGTGGCGGGGGACCTGGAGCACATCCACGACACGTTCACGACGATGAGCGGGCGCACGGTCGATCTGTTCATCTATTGCCGCAAGGGCGACGAGGATCAGTGTTGGCACGCGATGCGCTCGCTGCAGAAATCGATGAAGTGGGACGAGGACGCGTTCGGCCGCGAATACGACCTCGACCTGTTCAACATTGTCGCTATCAGCGACTTCAATATGGGCGCGATGGAGAACAAGTCGCTAAACATCTTCAACACCGCGCTCGTCCTCGCGCATCCGGAGACGGCCACGGACATGGATTTCCTGCGGGTTGAATCGGTAATTGGCCATGAGTATTTTCACAACTGGACCGGCAACCGGATTACCTGCCGCGACTGGTTCCAGCTTTCGCTGAAAGAGGGCCTGACGGTCTATCGCGATCAGGAATTCAGCGCCGATCTCAATTCCCGCGCCGTGCAACGGATCGACGATGTCGTGCAACTCCGCCGGCTTCAATTTCCCGAAGACGCGGGGCCGCTCGCGCACGCCGTGCGTCCCGACACCTATATCGAGATCAGTAATTTTTACACGGTTACGGTCTATGAAAAAGGGGCCGAGCTGATCCGTATGATGGAAACGATTCTCGGCAAGGACGGGTTTCGCAAGGGTATGGACCTTTATTTCGAGCGCCATGACGGTCAGGCTGTGACCTGCATGGACTTTGTGCAGTGCATGGAGGACGCGAACGGAGCGAATCTGGAGCAGTTCCGCCTTTGGTATGAACAGGCCGGAACGCCGGAGGTGACCGTCCGAAGCGCGTATGACGAGGCGGCGAAGTCCTTTACGCTCGACTTCTGGCAGAAGGTTCCCGCGACCCCTGCCCAGCCCTTCAAGAAGCCGATGCATATCCCCGTGAAACTGGGACTCGTCGGCCCGAACGGGGAGGATGTCGTCGATACCACCCTTCACCTGACACGCGAGCACGAAAGCTTCACCTTCGAAAACATAGGCGCGCGCCCTGTTCCTTCGGTCTTTCGGAACTTTTCGGCACCCGTGAAGCTCTCCACGGATCAGAGCGACGAGGATTTGCGCTTCCTGATGGTCCATGACAGCGACGGATTCAATCGCTGGGAGGCCGGGCAGACACTCGCCTTGCGGCAGATCGGGCGGATGCTCGACATCTACGAGAAGAACGGCGAGCTCGTGACCGATTCGCTGTTCGTTTCGACCTACTCCGACTTGCTCGATCAGGCCTTCGATCCGGAGGCGGACAAGCTCCTGCTCGCCCAGGCGGTCGTTCTGCCCGATATCCCGATCATCGCCCAGACCCGTAAGGTCGTCGACCCGCAGGCTATCTGGGACGTTCGCTTGCGGATCGTTCAGGATATCGCACGGATGTGTCATGAGAAAATCGAGGAAATTTATCACGATCACGCGGATACCGGCACGTTCGGGATCAGTCCCGAAGCGATCGCCCGCCGAAGCCTGCGGAACATCGCGTTGCGCTTCCTTGCGCTTTCGCCGAACCGACCGCAGCACGATCTTTTGCGCCGTCATTACGACGATGCGACGAACATGACCGACCGGGTGTCGGCACTCTCGAGTATGATTGAAACGGATGCACCTGCGTGGGAAAACTCGTTTGCTGATTTCCGTAATCGTTTCGGGGACTATCCGCTCGTCATGGACAAGTGGTTTGCGTTGCAGGCCATGGCTGTTCGGCGGGATACGCTGGTTCGCGCCAGAGCTCTGCGGCAGGATTCCGACTTCAACATACGGAATCCGAACCGCGTGCGCTCGCTATATGCGGCCCTTGCGATGAACAACCCGGTCTGTTTCCACAGGCCGGACGGCGCGGGCTACGAGTTCCTCTGCGAAGCGATCATCGACCTTAACCGCATCAACCCGGCGATTGCTTCGCGCCTTCTGACACCCTTGCGGGAATGGCGGCGATATACACCGGATCGGCAGGAGAAAATGAAGGCCGCTCTGGAAAGGATCGCGGCAGAGCCGAAATTGTCGAAGGACGTTTTCGAAGTGGTTAGCAAGACTCTCGCTTAGCGGCCTGCAGACTTGGCTGATCCCGCGTGCCGCTGCGGTGTGCGGGTTGTGCTGGTTATGCACAGATGTGATCGGGTCGTGGCCACAGCTCCGTTGGACAGTTTGCCCACGACCGGTGCATAAATTCAGGATGGCGTTCGATCCAAAACAAAAACCCGACTGGAAACTTGAGCGGTCGTTTGGTGGTTTCGTATGCGGCCTCGATGAGGTCGGTCGCGCCCCGCTCGCCGGGCCGGTCGTGTCGGCATGCGCGTACGTTCCCGAAGAAAATCGCCGTAAGCGATTTTGGTCGAAGGTCAATGACAGCAAGCAGCTGACGCGCCAGCAGCGTGAGGCCCTCTACGAAGACATTCGCACATACGCCCATGTTTCCATCGGGCAGGCGAGCGTCACCGAGATCGACGACGTCAACATCTATCACGCATCCCTGCTTTCAATGCAGCGCGCGTTCGAGGCGCTGCGTGCCGAGCATGGCGTTTGTGCGAATGTCGCTCTTGTCGATGGAAATGCGGCGCCAAACATCGGCTGCGTGACCCAGACGGTTATCAAGGGAGACGCCACCAGTCTTTCCATCGCGGCCGCCTCGATCGTCGCCAAGGTCTGGCGGGACTGTCTCATGATGCGGCTTCACGAGGAAACGCCCTGGTATGGATGGCTGACGAACGCCGGATATCCGACCCGGGAGCACCTCGAGGGCATTGAAGCTAAAGGAGTGACTGATCATCACCGGCGTTCATTTGCGCCCGTCCGAAACTATGTCGAATTCGGTACCGTACACATTCAGCGCGAACTCAACTTGTCGCTAGGCGTTTGATCCGACTCGTTTTTTTAGTTGAAGAAGTTTCTTCAAGCGCTTGACTTCCAAGAGCGAATCGAATTTTGTTCTTGACGGCGAATCCGCATTGACTCATGATGCCTCCAGATTACGGGAGAAGAGTCAAGTTATGCGAAAGCGGCCAGGCATACCATCCACAACTGAATGCGAGAGAAACCGGATCATTCATGGCGACTGCGTCGAGGCCATGCGCGCCCTGCCCGCCGGTTGCGTCGATCTCGTTTTTGCGGATCCGCCTTATAACCTGCAATTGAGCGGCGACCTGCACCGTCCGAACAACTCGCGGGTCGATGGTGTGGATGACGCGTGGGACAAGTTCGAGACGCTCGAAACGTATGACCGCTTCACTCGGGAATGGCTGGACGCCGCGCGGCATGCGTTGAAAGACGACGGTTCGCTCTGGGTGATTGGCTCCTATCACAACATATTTCGGGTCGGAGCGATTTTGCAGGACCTTGGATTCTGGATTTTGAACGATGTGGTTTGGCGGAAGACAAATCCGATGCCGAACTTTCGCGGCCGTCGTTTTACGAACGCGCATGAAACGCTGATCTGGGCGGCAAAATCACAGGATTCCCGATATCGCTTCAACTACGAGGCCATGAAGGCGCTCAACGACGATCTGCAGATGCGCAGCGACTGGTTTATACCGCTCTGCACGGGGCAGGAACGCCTGAAAAACGATGCCGGGCAAAAGGCCCATCCCACCCAGAAGCCGGAAGCGCTCCTCTATCGTGTTTTGCTGGCGACGTCCATGACGGGCGACCTGGTTCTGGATCCCTTCTTTGGAACCGGAACGACGGGAGCGGTCGCGAAAAAAATCGGTCGGGACTATATCGGCATCGAGCGTGAGGAACAATATGTCAAGGTCGCGAAGCGCCGACTTGCCGAAACGCAGCCTTGCATCGACGAGACCCTCGTTCAGATCAGCTCGAAACGAGAAGAACCTCGCATTCCGTTCGGGTGGCTGATCGAACACGGACTCATTGAGCCCGGCACGGAGCTTACGGACCCGAAGCGTCGCTACGTTGCACGGGTGCATGCGGACGGGAATATCGTTGCGTCGAATACGATCGGCTCGCAAAAGGGGTCTATCCACAAGGTTGGTGCTACGCTTCAGGGGGCGCCCTCCTGCAATGGCTGGACGTTCTGGCACTATCGTGAAAACGGTGAGTACTTGCCGATCGACACGCTCCGGCAACGTTTGCGCGATCAAGTATCGCAAAGGCAGACGCTTCAGTGACTCCCGACATGGATGAACTGTTCATCGAGGGTCTGGAACTGCAGATGGACATCGGCGTTTTGCCCGAGGAGCACGGTGTCCGCCAGCGTGTTGTGGTTGATGTGACGGCCCAGGTTGTGCGGGCGCGCGAGCCCCTTGGCGATTCAATTGACGACGTTCTTTCCTACGCTGATATCGTTGAGCTTGTTGAAATGCTGGCCGCGGAGCGCCGCTACAACCTTGTTGAAACGTTCGCGGAACGGATCGCGCGGGAGTGCCTCAAATCCTCCCGGATTCGGGGGGTTACAATAAAAGTCGCAAAGCCCGACATCATGGCGCAAACACGCGCTGTCGGGGTTCGCATCTCGCGGAATTAAGGAGCGGCCGTGGTCGCGTTGCGTGTCGAGAACAGCACGCGTTTTCCTTTCGGATCTTCCCAGACGTCGTACCCCTCCAGTATCCCGAAGACCTTGGCGGCCTGACGCCCGGCACTCGTGTATACAAGTCCCATGTGTTTGATAATGCGAACGCGGACATTCAAAAATGCTACCCGGCTGTAAGCCGATCGCTGGTAGTTCTTGTTCAAATCCATATTGTCTTCGAAGTTCTGGTGCGTTGTTCGCGCAACAAAATCCTGCGCGATGTCCTCGGTCGCGGGCAAATAGGCGAGCTTGAACGGCCGACTTAGAACAACGACAATATCCCGCGGGTAGTTCTCGACCGATCCGGGGGTACCGCAAACCTTGTCCGCCGGATGGGTGAGGTTCATATCGTATTGGCGCGAGCCCGTAACCAGATCCGGGTCACCGACGAGAAATGCATCCTTGTCGAAATCGTAACGGCCGAGTTCGATCATGCGGGTAAACTGAAAGCGCCGGGGAAAATTTTTCCGGTTTGATTTCAAAAACTCCGTCGTCGCGGAGAATATCTTATTCCACTCGAAATCGTCGTTAAAATACTCGCTATAGATTTCGCACTCGTTAATCTTCAGATATCCATTCACCGCCCTCGTGTCGTGGACAGGGTCGAAAACGCCAAGAGCCCAATAAAGCTTTGAGACATTTTCGTAGTTGGGTTCAACATACTCGATTGCCTCGGCGTTTTCGCGCGCGTATTGCTCCGCCATTTTTCGTATATCTTCTGCTGAAAGATCTTCCAGCGACGTTCTCGCTTCCTCCGCGGCGGCTTCCCTGCTTGATTGCGCTGAGGCATCGCCCGGCAGGACAAAAATTGCAAATGCTGCGGCGAAAACGGAAAAGCACCCAAAAATGTTCATAATATCCGACCCCGTCTGCTCAATCCCAAGCATCATTATAATTGTTAACCGACGGGGCTACAAATTATTACGAGCCAAGGAATTGCATAGCCGCTTTCCGAAATAGGCTCGGCAGACCTTCCGCAAGGATGTGATCACGGGCGACCCACTGGAACGACTTATCCGGAAGGTCCGGGATGGAGATGGAGTCGGAAGGCGCAGCGAGTCCTGAAAGATGAAGTTCGAAGTGCGTGAATATATGCCGAACCTCGACCCGGGTGCCGACCAAAAGAGCGGCTTGAATCCAGGGAGGATGATCGGGAGCGATCGACTCCCAGGCCGATGTCGGCAGTGCACGCATGCCGCCGAGCAAACCCGTTTCCGGGCGTGTATGTATCAGCACACGGCCTGCTTTGTCCGTGACCCAGTAGACGTAGCCCACGCGTCGCGGCCTCGGGGACTTTTTTTCGCGGCGGGGCAAAGTTGCCGGGTCAGTGCCAGAGTTGCGAGCCATGCAGTGCTGACCGAGGGGACATATCTCGCACTTGGGCAACTTTGGCGTGCAGATCGTGGCCCCGATATCCATAAGGGCCTGAGTGTAGTCTCCTGCCCGGTCGCACCGCTGGCCCGGAATGTAATGTGCTGCCAGCGCTCTCAGCTCCTTTTTGGCGGCGGGGAGCGGTGTATCGATGCTGTGGAATCGTGCCATAATGCGTTCCACATTGCCGTCGACCGCTGTTTCGGGTTTATTGAAGGCTATGGCGGCGATCGCTGCGGCGGTGTACTCACCGACTCCGGGAAGGCGAATGAGGTCAGCGACCTCGTCCGGGAACACTCCGCCATGTTCGCTTGCGATGATCTGAGCGCATTTGTGGAGATTTCGTGCGCGTGCGTAGTAACCGAGTCCGGCCCATTCGCGCATGATTGCGGTCGGTTCGGCGGCGGCGAGATCGTGGACGGTCGGCCACAGGTCGGTGAAACGGGCGAAATATCGCGTGACGGCAGCCACGGTTGTTTGCTGAAGCATTATCTCGGACAGCCATACCCTGTAGGGATCGGGGGCGCCATCCCGTTGCCGCCAGGGCAGCGAGCGCGCGTGGCGGTCGTACCAGTCAAGTACGGCCAGAGCGAATTCTCCATCGGCGGATCCAGACAGAGGCGCAGAGCTACGCTTCCGGCCAGACATCATTTGTGTACGACGGCGAGGGAAAGTGATAAGAACGTGAGCATGAGCTTGCGACTGGTTTCCGATAGCGTGCCGCGAATATCGCGACAGATGTTCAGCCGAAAATATATCGCTCTTGGCCGCGTTGTCACGTGCTGGGAGCAAATTGTCGGCCCGGAGATGGCTGCCCGCGCTCACCCGGTGAAGATTCGCTACCGGAAAAGGAAAGGACCTGATTCCTGTCCCTGTGCGACGCTGGAGGTTGCCGCGACCAGCGCGGATGCGACGGTTCTTCAGTATCAGACGGGGGTGTTGCTTGAAAAGATCGAGCGGATTTTCGGGGATCGCTGGATCACATCGATACGATTTGTTCACGTCGCGGCAAATTTGCCGCGGATCGACGCGTCTCCCAAAAAATCCTTGACGGACGATCAAAAAAGTAATCTATCCCTTATCCTCGAAGGAACCTGCGATCCCGATATTCACAAAAGGCTCGAGAGCCTGGGATCCCTGATTCTCCTCAAGAATTCGTAACCTGTTTGCAGTTTCGAGAAGAAAACCTATGAAAGTCAACGCCATTACATTACGCCCGGGGCACGTGCTCGATCATAACGGCAAGCTCTGGGTCGTCAGCAAGTACGATATCATGCAGCCCGGCAAGGGGGCATCCGTGATTCAGGTCGAGATGCGCGATATTCGCACCGGCAACAAGGACAACGTTCGTTTCCGGACGCAGGAAACCGTTGAGCGGGTCCGACTGGAGCAGGCTGATTGCCAGTATCTTTATGCTGAAGGCGACGATTACCACTTCATGAACAACGAAAGTTACGAGCAATTCTCGGTTCCTGGCGATGTGATTGGCGAACCGGCCCGCTTTCTTCAGGAGGGCATGATTTGCGTCGTTGAAACTTACGAATCTGAGCCGCTTAATGTTGATCTTCCGGACACCGTGACTATGCGGATCGTCGAGGCGGAACCGGTTGTAAAGGGACAGACAGCTTCCTCTTCATACAAGCCCGCCATTCTTGAGAACGGCGCAAAGGTGATGGTGCCGCCGCACATAGAAAACGGCATCCGAATCGTAGTTAAGACTGAGGACGGCTCCTACGTCGAGCGGGCAAAGGACTGATGCCTGCGTTTTCTGCAAATATGACAGTGATGACTCGCGCGGCCGAGAAGGCGGCGCGGGGGCTTGTGCGAGATTTCGGCGAAGTCGAACAGCTTCAGGTCTCTCGCAAGGGGCCCGGGGACTTCGTTTCGGCCGCCGATCGCCGCGCAGAGGAAGTGATTTTCGAGGAGTTGAGCCGCGCGCGTCCGGATTTCGCGTTTCTCATGGAGGAAAGCGGATCAAGAGGACCTGAGGACGCGGAGTTCCGATGGATCATCGACCCGCTCGACGGCACGACGAACTTTTTGCACGGCATCCCGCACTGGGCAATTTCAATTGCTCTCGAGCAGAAGGGGGAGATTATCGCCGGGATTGTCCTTGATCCAGTCAAGGACGAACTTTTTCGCGCCGAGAAAGGCGGGGGCGCGTTTATGCGCAATCGGCGCCTGCGCGTGTCCGGACGGTCCGATCCAACCCAGACACTGTTTGCGAACGGCGACGCAAGGAAAGATCGTGGCAAATTCTTCAAGCGCCTGGATGCGGTCTCTACGCACTACCCGTTCTTCCGGCGAATGGGATCGGCGGCGCTCGATCTTGCGTATGTCGCGGCTGGTCGATATGACGGGTTTTGGGAAGACAATCTCCAGCCTTGGGATATCGCGGCGGGCGTTCTTCTCGTCAAGGAAGCCGGCGGCTTTGCGACCGACATTGGCGGCAATTCGAATCCGGTTTTCAGCAAGAGCATTCTTGCAACGAACGGTGCTTTTCACGATAGTCTGAAAACGCTGCTGTCCTGACCTTTTCCGGGGGCGCATGGGATACATTTATCGCAAATCGTTGTTCGTTTTGGCTTTCGGTGCACTCTTCATGGTCCATGGAGCCGATTTCTCTCTGGCGCAGTCGCCCGACACCGAACCCGACGGCAGCTCGCTCGAAACGTACGTTCCCCCGCCAATGTTCGGCATGCCGAGAGCACCGTACGTTTCGCGCAGACTTGGCCCTGATCTCCGGCCCTATCCCGAAGATATTGCGACCGAAAAGACCGGACCGGTCGACATCGATCTGTCCGCGGAGGAAATCCTTGAGGCACCGGTTCCGGACCACAAGCCTCCAGGTGGAGAATTTTCGGCGAGCCGGGTCAGTAAATCCTCTCAAGCGGCTGTGGCTCCCGGCGCCGCGCAACCTTTTAAGCATCCGCCCCTGCCGCCCCGCAGACCGGACATTATGAACGCAGGTCCGGACTACACGGCCCGCTTCGTTCGCAAGTCGGAGCAGAGCGACGTTCCGGCAATGCCTGCGGTTCCTGCCGGGAAAGTCGATGCCGAAGTCCTGTACCGCGCGCCGACGACAAGCGTTACCGGGAACGATTCCGTTCCAGGCGAACCTGACAAACCGGATGGGGAGGACGCCGATGAGACCGCGCCCCTTGTTCTGCTGTTTGATCGCGGGGAAGACAGCATTTCGGATGAACACATTTACACGCTGACCGCGCGCGCGCTTCCGACGCTGCTAACGAACGGTGGTGTCCGCGCGACTGTTTCGGCTTATGCCCTTCCGGCGGACGAGTCACGCAGCAGCGCACGGCGCGTTTCCCTCAACCGTGCGCTTGCAGTCCGAACGTTTCTCATCGACAAGGGCATTGATCCAGAGCGCTTGGAGGTGCAGGCGCTCGGATCGGAGACGGACCGGGAGCCGGTCGACCGCGTGGATATTGTCTTTTCGGGTGGCGCGAACTAGGTCTTCGATAGTGGAAAACCTGTTCGTCTGGCCTGTATTCTATGGAATCCCGACGCCGTTTACGTTACTTAATGGAAACCGTATCATTTTGGAAGGAAGCCATGGCTGTTAACAAAAAGACCGCCACGTATCTTTTTTTTGCCGGTGCTCTTGTTGTGATCGTTGCGCTCGGCCTGCATTTTGGCAACGCTCGGGAAAGCACGGGGGAATACTCATCAGCCGCCCCGATTGAAGTCGCGGGTGAGTATCCATCTGTCGAATCTGCTGCAACACCAGCCCCGGAAGAGCCGGTTTCGGATCCGGTACAGGAAATGGCTGTAGCCGGGGAGCCCGTTGAAACGCCATCTGCAAACGAGAGCATGGATAGCGCCGAACCTCTTCCGAATACAGATATTCTTCCGGTGATGGCCCTTGGCGACCCGAATGCTCCTGTCGTCATTGAGGAATTCAGCTCACTGACATGCGGACACTGCGGGAACTTCCATACACACACGCTGGGCGACCTGAAAAGCGAGTTCATCGATGCGGGTCTTGTTTATTACGTGTATCACGAATTTCCTCTGAACGGCCCGGCCCTTGACGGAGCGCTGCTGGCCCGGTGCATGCCGGGAGACCGTTTCTGGACGTTTACGGACCTTTTGTTTTCCACCATGGAAAACTGGGCTTTTTCCGGAAATCATCGTGACCACCTGCGACAGAACGCAAAGCTCGCCGGATTGTCGGACAGCCGGATCAACGATTGCCTTAATGACGAGGCTCTGGCCGAGGCTCTCGCGAAGCGCGTTGAGCATTTCGCGAAAAAGTACGGAATCCAGGCGACCCCGACCTTCGTGATCAATCACGGCGAGGCGAAACTGGTAGGCAATCAGCCGGTTGCGGCGTTCCGAGCAGCTATCGAGGCCGCGAGAGAGTAGCCGCGAGAGAGCCCGGGCCGCATGATCCAGTTTACAAAGCTTCGCATCACCGGCTTCAAGTCTTTCGTCGAGCGAACCGAGCTGGATATCGATACCGGCCTTACAGGGATCGTGGGCCCGAACGGGTGCGGCAAGTCGAACCTCGTCGAAGCGCTGCGATGGGTTATGGGCGAGAGCTCTGCGAAGCGAATGCGCGGCGGCGGGATGGACGACGTGATTTTCGCGGGCACTTCGAGCCGGCCTCCTCGTTCGCTTGCCGAAGTATCTCTCGTTCTCGACAACTCATCGAAGACGGCGCCGGCCGCCTTCAACAAGTCCGAGGAAATCGAGGTTTCCCGCAAAATCCAGCGCGATCAGGGTTCGAGCTATCGCATCAACGGCCAGCTGGTTCGCGCACACGATGTTCACTTGCTGTTCGCCGACGTGATGAGCGGCGCGAATTCCCCCGCCCTCGTCTCTCAGGGCCAGATCACCCGGATTATCACCGCGAAGCCCGTTGAGCGCCGCCTGATCCTTGAGGAATCTGCCGGAATCAGCGGTCTTTACGCGCGGCGGCATGAGGCTGAACTGCGCCTTCGATCGGCGGACGCCAATCTGGTCCGAATCGAGGACGTTCTGGGCAATATGGAGAGCCGCCTTGCGGCGCTTAAAAAACAGGCGCGGCAGGCAAGCCGTTACCGTAATATCAGCGCACAGGTCCGCCAACTCGACATCATGCTTGCATGGCTGGAGTGGCGTGTCGTCCATGAGAAGCTTAAGGAAACTCGCCAGGCCTTCGACGTTGTTGAATCCCGTGTTGCCGAACGCACGACGGCAGTCGTGCAGTTGACGAAGACGCAGGCGACGCAAGCCAGAGACCTTCCCGATTTGCGTCAGCGCGATGCCGAAGTCTCCGCGCAACTGCAGACGTACCGCATTCAGCTGGAGCGGATGGAGGACGAGGTTCGGCAGGCGGAAACCCTTCTAAAGGAGACCAGAGACCAGCTGAGCCAGTGCCAGTTCGACCGCAAGCATGAACTCGCATCGCTCGATGACATCGGCGCGCAGCTTGAACGTATCGAAACCGAGCATGCCGCCATCGTGGCAGAACAGCGGGGCGAGAGCGAGGAACTGGCTGAAAAGCAGAAGGCACGCGACTTGCTCGAAGCGACCGCCCGGAGACTTGACAGCGAGCACGCAGCTCTCATGGAAAGCGCCGCCGACCTCCGGGCCCGGCGCGAGGCCGCAGACAAGCGACTAGCCTCTGATCGCTCTCTTCTTGAAGCGTCCGTTCGCAAGATCGCAACCGCGCGGGACAGCCTCCTCCGGCAGGAGCGGGAACTCGAACAGGACGACCGCCCTGCGACGTTGCGCGGGGAGATTTCGGACCTCGAGGCGCGCCTTGAGGATGCGATCCGCCTTCTCGAACAGCGCGAATCCGAGCGGAAGTCGCTCGGGGGACAAATCGAGGCGGCCCGCGAAAGCGCTAAAGAGAGCGAAAGGACTCGGGATACATTACGAACGGAAATAAGCACTCTGGAGCAGGTCCTTAATATTACTCACGAAGGCGCATTTCGCCCGGTTCTGGACGACATGACGGTACGCGAGGGGTTTGAGGCGGCGCTTTCGAAGGCGCTCGGGGATTCACTTTCCGGATCGATTGATTCGCAGGCGCCCACGGCGTGGCTGGGGCGCCAGATTTCCGGGCTTCCGGCGCTGCCAGAAGGCTGCGTTCGTCTGGCCGACCACATCAGGGCACCCGCTGAGCTTGGTGCTGCGCTCAGTCAGATCGGAATTGTCGAAACCGAGGAGCAAGGTGAGCAGCTTCGTACCGCTCTGATCCCGGGACAGTCCCTCGTGACCCGCGAAGGGGCATTTTGGCGCTGGGATGGTCTCTACATCAAGGCGGCTGCCATCGACCGGAACGCCGTCTATCTTCAGCAAAAGAACAAGCTCGCGGACCTTCAAGCCCGGCTTCCGAAAATAGAAAGCCACGCGGACGCCGCGTCAGACGCGTTTTCGACGTTGCAGGAGAAGGATAAGGCGCTTGGGGTGGAGATTTCCCGCTTTGCTTCCGAGCGGGCCGCCGCGAGCAACGCTCTGGATCGCGCCAGGCGCGAACTGGCGCGGGCGCTGGAGTCTCGCTCGGGCAAGGAAAAGGACATGGCCCGCGTGCAGGAGTCGCTTACCATTCTTGAAGAGGAACGCGTCCGACTTGAAAACGCAATCAAGGAGGCAAGTTTAGAGTTGGAGACGTTCAGAGAGGCCGGGATCGAAGAGCGTTACGCGCAGATCGAATCGATGCGTGCTCGGCTGAGCGAGGTGCGCGACGAGTTGCGTGCGGCTGTGCGTGCCTGCGACCTTTGCCGACAGCAACAGGAGAGCCGCAAAGCGCGGCTGCATGCGATCGCCGACGAACGCGTTAATCTTCAGAACCGCGCGATTCGATCTAAGGAGCGCCTGAAAACCCTCGAGGAGCGTGAAACGAATCTGCAGGACAAGCTCAAAAATCTTGAGGGCTGTCCAATGAACATACAGGCGGGAAAGCAGGAACTTCTCGACATAGTTTTCCGGACCGAAGCGCAGAGGAGCGTCACGGCGCAGAAGCTCGCCGCCTGCGAGCACGAACTGGGCGAGACCAGCCGGGCACTGCGATCAGCCGAGGCGGAACTCGGAAAGGCGAGGGAGGAGCGGGCGTCGGTTCACGCGATGGTCGCAGCCGGGCAACAGAGGCTTGAGGAGGTTCGGGCCGGAATCGTCGAAAAGTTCGAGGTGGAGCCCAACGATCTCCCCGCGCACGCAGCTCTCGACGTGGAGCGCATCGCGGCGGAGAACCTCGACGAGATCCGCACCCGCCGCGAGCGATTGATCCGCGAGCGGGACACTATCGGGCCGGTCAATCTGCGTGCCGAGGTCGAGACGCAGGAACTCGAGCGGGAACTCGCCGGTCTGCTGAACGAGCGTAACGATCTCCTGCAGGCGATCACGGAACTGCGCGGGGGGATCAATAAACTCAACTCGGAGGCCCGCCAGCGTCTTTCTGCAGCTTTCGAGCACGTCAACGCACATTTCAAGTCTTTGTTCACTCGCCTGTATGGCGGTGGAACAGCACACCTCGCGCTGATCGAATCGGTCGACCTGCTCGAAGCGGGACTGGAGATATACGCGCAGCCGCCGGGCAAGTCGTTGCAGTCAATGACATTGCTGTCGGGTGGAGAACAGACGCTTGCATCCATTGCTCTCATCTTTGCGATGTTTTTGACGAACCCGTCGCCGATTTGCGTGCTCGACGAGATCGATGCGCCGCTCGATGACGCCAATGTCGATCGCGTGTGCGACTTGCTGGACGAAATCGCTGAATCCGGAAAAACCCGCTTTCTGATTATCACGCACCACCGGCTTACCATGGCACGCATGGACCGGCTTTACGGCGTTACGATGGCCGAGCGCGGCGTGTCGCAACTTGTGTCGGTCGACCTTCAGCAAAGCTTTGAGTTCATGGAGGCGGCCTAGTGCGTGAACAAAATCACGATCTGAAGGGTCGAATTGCCGCGGCTCGGGCGGAAGAGAAAGAAGAGCACCCGAGTCGCCGGGAGAAGGTGATGGAGAACACGAACCTCGGTGTGAGGGTCGGCACGGAGCTTGCGGCGGCAATCATCGTCGGCGGCGTGCTCGGTTATGCGCTCGATATCTGGCTTGGAACCGAGCCGATCCTGTTTATGGGTTTACTTTTCCTCGGGATTATTACAGGATTCGTTAATGTATACCGTGTCGTCTACGGTATGCGCCCGCTCGGCGATCCGGCGCGGCTGCGGTTGCGAAGCGATGTGACCGCGTCCAGACGAGACGACGACGACAAGAATAGTCCTGATCAGGAGTGACCGAGTGGCCGATCCGCTGCACCAGTTCGTTATACAGCCGATTATTGATCTGCCCGATATCGGGGGGCTCAATCTCGACTTCACGAATTCATCGTTGTGGATGGGAATCGCGGTGGTCGTGTCGATCACGATGATGTCCATGGCGATGCGTCGGAAGGCGCTGATTCCGGGACGGTTGCAGGTTTTCGCGGAGGTCTTCTACCAGTTCGTTTCAAAGATGGTCCAGGAAAACCTTGGCCCCGAGGGGCGCCGTTATTTTCCGTTCGTTTTCACCGTTTTCGTTGTCGTGCTGATGGGTAACCTTCTCGGCATGGTCCCCGGGTCTTTCACCTACACAAGCCATCTGGTCGTGACGGGAGCGCTCGCCCTCCTCGTTTTCGGCGTTGTCGTTATGTTCGGATTTATGCGGCACGGTTTTCATTTCTTTAGCCTGTTCTTCCCGTCGGGTGTACCGTTCTGGATCATGCCGCTCATCACGCCGATTGAGATCATCTCGTTTCTAAGCCGTCCTGTAACGCTCGCGCTTCGTCTTTTTGTCAACATGTTCGCCGGGCATCTGATGCTGAAGGTGATCGCGGGGTTCAGTGTCAGCCTCGCAACGCTTGGAGCCGCTGGCCTTCTGGGAAGCCTTGGTCCGATGTTTTTTAATGTGCTTATGATCGGATTCGAGGTATTCGTAGCAGTCGTGCAAGCGTATGTGTTTGCCATGCTGACCTGCATTTACCTGAAGGACACGATTGAAATCGGACACTGATTAACCTGTCTGCGGGGCAACATTCTGGCCCCATACGAGTCTCTAAACGAAGTGAAAAAGGAAAGTAGACGATGGAACTGGAAGCTGTAAAACTCTTGGCGGGCGCGATCGCCCTTCTCCCGATCTTGGGCGTCGGCATAGGTCTTGGCTTGATTTTCGGAACTTATTACGAAGCGATTAGTCGTAACCCGTCGACCGAGCCTATTCTGTTCAAAAACCTGATTTTCGGTTTTGCCATTACCGAAGCGCTCGCGATTTTCTCGCTGGGTATTTCCCTGATTATCCTGTTCGTGTTGTAGACGAACGCGCGATGAAGGGGGCTCAAGCTCGAATTACTCGCCTTTGCTG
>RZZS01000174.1 GCA_009929775.1 Alphaproteobacteria bacterium | reverse complement strand
AGATGCGCCAGGGTCGGCGCGGTGAACAGGCAGGCAAAGGGCTGCAGAACAGATACAATCGAGGCTGGCAGAGGGAACATCCGCGGGCAGGTCCGAGGTCTTGGTCGACATCGGACGATATCGTCTGAGGCCCTCTGCCGCCAAATCCATCGGGGCCGTCACTGTCGCTCGGAGCACCTTGCGGCCTTCCCGCCGAGGCTGGGAAATGGCCAAAGTCGAGTTTAAACCGCGTCCCCGCCAAGGGCTGTGGATGCACCAAACGTTGAGCTCACTCGAAAACCAGCAACTCGCCCTGGACGCGGTTTAGAGTCGGATGTCGTCCAAGGGCAATAGCCCTTCATCGACGTCGGGGATGGTCTCGTCCAGCGGTTCCCATCCGGCGAGGAGCGTGGCGAGGTCCGTCCGGCGCTTCACCGGCTCGACGATCAGACGCTCGCCGTCCTTGCGGATAATCGCCTCGTCCGCGTCCAGCTCGAGCTCCCTCGGGATGCGTAAAGCTTGATTGCGACCGTTGCGAAACAGGCGGACGTGGCGTTCAGGGTGCATAGGAGATCGATGCGACGGGAAGAACGAAGACATACGCGCCAGCATATGCCAATTGCTCGGGTCGCGCGAGATGTCGGGAGCAGCGGTTGTTGAAATGCTCTCCGCCCTTCATGCGCGGGAACCCTTTTATGTACAGGCCGGGTGAGGCAACAGGGCTAAGTACTGTCGGTCGATGCGCAGAAACACGTCGATAGTGGCAAGGGCGACACGCGTGGTTCCGTCCACGAAAGGATGGTTGATGTCGAGCCTCTCGACCTTCGCGACCGCATTAGGCAGGGATGTGTTCGTGGTAACCAGTCTGCGGTGGGAAGAAGGCGGCTTCCAGCGCGCGTGGATCGCGAATGCCGGGCGCTGCGCCATAGCGCCGGATCAGGATAGTGTGTATGCCGAGGACGTCGGCCACGGTTGTAAAGTCGCGATCGGTTACTTGGCCAGCTCAGGGTACAGGTTGTCGAACTCATCGAGATTGGAGGCGAACGCGGTCATGACATGCCGCCGAGGTTGTTCTTTCTGCTGGCGGTCGATGTCGTCGCGCAGGGCTTCGTCCAACACGGATTGGAACTGGCGCCCCTGGGCTTCGGCGATCTGAGGCAGCGCTGCAAGGACCTCGGGAGCGGCTTGGGATGAGAGCTTCTCGCGGGCAGTGGTGGACATGGCCGATGCCGTCAAGATGAATCTTGATGCTGCAGGATAGGGCAAAGCGGAGTGCCTGACCACGGATCAAGGCGCGTTGCGCCCACTTTCACCGCATAAGGTGCGGCGAATAACGTGCGGATGCGGAGAATCCGCCCCATAATCTCCGCATGGATAGCGGCGATTACAAATACATCTGGCAGGCCGACGATTGGCCGAGCTGGCGTTTTGACCTGGCGACATTGGCCGGTCCGATGGCGGACGTCAGTCGCGCCCAGGGTCTCTTGATGGGCCGCTTGGCCGATGTCGGC
>RZZS01000173.1 GCA_009929775.1 Alphaproteobacteria bacterium | reverse complement strand
CCGCCGCGCGAGTACTCGCCGATCATCACCGTGGCCTTGCAGTCGACGCTCAGTCGCGCGACCCGTCCACCCTCGCCGCGTTGGTCTTTGGCCCGGATAGTGTCGAAGATGGCATCGGTTTGCGGGATTTTTTTTGGAGTTTGGCCTTGAGCACCGGCCGCAGCCGGTAACTGTTGCGGTTCAGGATCTCGGCCATCGTGCTCGGCGACGGCAGCTCGGCCTCGGCAATGCCGCGCGCGCAGTTGCCTCAGGGCTTCTGTCGCGGTCAAGCGGGTGAACGACTGCGTCGTGCGGAAAGTCGGGTCTTGTTGCGAGTGCGCCTCCGCCAGCTCCCGCAGCACGGCTGCCGCCGCGGGATGTTTCTCTTCCCAAAGCTTGTCGCCGCCAAACGCCGACTGTGCGCTTAAGCAGACCTCGTAGTTCGCCTTAACGCCCGAGGCTGAGATGCGAAGACCGAAGCCTCGGGTGTGGCTGTCCCAGTATTCGACGCGGCCCGTCTCTGGTACCTTCAATTTCCGGACGGCGGCATCGGTGATTCGGATCGTCGGCATGATGGGCGCTCTCGTGTGGTGCGACCGTTACCCCGGTTGTTACCCAGACCGTCACCCTGAACTGAACAAGCCAGCAATGGTGTGCCGAATCAGGGGGCAAGTCAGATGGTCTTGTCTAGGGTAACGCATGGGGTAACACTTTGGCGAGTTATACGATGTTACCCTCATTGCCTAAAAGGCTATAACGATCATAATAAAAATCAAGAAAAAGAAGTGTCTACAGGCGTACCTAGCGACTGATGCGTTATGTCGAGAAAGGCCGATTTTGGGGGTAGCTCGTGATTTTTAATCAGCAGATCGTCGGTTCGAATCCGTCCGTCAGCTCCAATAAAAAAACGTTTTAGGCTCATCGGGTCTAGGCCGTTTTCTTTTACAGTCGTTCTGGTTGCCGTTTCGCCGGCCCTAAGCTGCCGGATCACCCGCGAGTTCACGCGAACATCTGCGTCCGAGCCTTCGACGCCGTGTTCCCTAACGATCGTCGGAAGACCTGCAAGACGCCGTTCCGACCTCCCGGGGCAACCGCGCCGTCAACGATCCACCCGGAACGTCTCTACGAGCCCAACAACTCGCCTGAACTTCCAACCTGGTGGGGCTCCCGAACCTCAGTGAATGGGTGACAGAAGACAGTCTCTATTTCCTGACCGAGACGCCAACCGTGCGCGTCCATCGATCGGATGACGTCGGAAGTCCAACATGGGCGATCCGGAGTCCCGACATGCGGTAGATCAGTTTTGCGACCTTTTGCGCACTCCAAACGTCGACATGGAAATATCTCACCGAATCCGTACCCTAGCGCCTAAACATCAGTGCCCAGCGACCCCGATCCGGTTACGCCCCGCTTCCTTGGCCTGGTAGAGGGCATCATCGGCGCGGTCGAGCCAGGCATCGGCGCTCTCCGGGGGACGGAATTGCGCCACGCCGAAGCTGGAGGTGACCTGGCCGACCCCGG
>RZZS01000103.1 GCA_009929775.1 Alphaproteobacteria bacterium | reverse complement strand
GGGCGGGATGGGATCGCCCGGCAGGCAGGCCCGCCAGTCTTCGTGCGCCTTGTTCGGGAACATATTGTCGCGCGCGGCCAGGAGCGCATCGTGCACTTCCAGAAGCTCGGACTGGATGCCAAGCTCGTCAAGAGAGGCCATCATCGCCGCAACGTAACTTTTGTGGCGCGTGCGAAGGGCGTCGAGAGCGGCCAGAGGGTACTGCGCATAGCCAGCGTTGACCCACTTTTTCTTGCGCGTTTCCTTTACTGCCCGCTTCATCTCGTTCTGGGTCAGGACGGACGGGCGCGTCCAGAGCACAAAGAAACATTCCTCATAAGATAGATATTCCGAGAGGTGACCGACTCGTTCCTCGAACAGGTCGTCGAGATCAAGTTCGACGGCGCGGGCGGTAAGCAGGCTCGGTCGCAGGAGTTTCCGGAGGTGAGCCTTGATCCGTTCGGGGTCACGGATGAAATAGACTTGGAGAGCGTGGCCCTGCCGGTCGAAGCGGGCACCGACCTTGATCGTCGAACCCTCTACCAGATACTCGTATTCCTCCTCGCCGATCACCTGCCGACTCCCGTCGACACGAAGATAGGAAACAAGAGAGCCGTCCTTGGCAACAAGAACATTGTCGTCGTCCGCAGTCTCAAGGCGGACAAACGTCTCTACTGTATGTTTCAGCGCGCCCTGAAAAGGCGCGAGGGATTTCATTAACCATCGGTACATAAGGAAGTGACGTCAGCTCGGTTTGAAAAACGCATTATACGTGGCTTGTGTTGGCAGTGTCCGGAAATCATTTCCGATAGTCGAAAATTGTATCCTGTTTTAGGTGAGGCGGCACGGAAAAAATCAGGCGACCGCGCTCAATTCCTTGTAAATTGTGGGCCAGTTTTGAGGCATCTTGCCACTGAACGGGCCATCTTTCGATCGCCAGTAGGCAAGAATCTGCGGAAACTGGTTAAACTCAAGATCCGCTTCCTTGATAATCCGCCGGTCGAGCGGAAAAAGGCGTACACCTTTCAGTTTGGCGCTGCGCGCTTCGTAGTGCCGATCGGTCAGGTAATCCCGCAAGACCATGGCAAGGATATAGGGGTCGTCCGTGCCAATGCGGTTGCGCGCCTCCTCGCGTCGCTTCATTAAAACCTCAAGGGCGCGCCGGGCCGCATCGGCAACCGGGCCCTGGCTGATCCGGGCGACGTAAATTGCGCGGGCGATATTATGCAATTCGGCCTGAGTGATCTCGGGCAGCCAAACGAGGACCCCGGATCGCATCGGCGAGACATTGTCGAGATTGAAAACCTGGTGGCAAAAAATGCATACCGTTCCGAGATTATCCATCCGGGTGTCCCCGGCATTGTGGTTCAGGAAATGGACGTCCTGATATTTGAGCGATCGAAATCCGCAGGCGGCGCACGTATGGTTGTCGCGATCAAGAACCTTCTGTCGCAATTCGGCACCGAGTGGGGCCATGCGTCGTCCGTCGGGCGAAAGAGCGTCGCCCGGCGTGCGCGAGATACTTAGGACAAGCGGAAGCGGTTTCATAAAGTCCGTGGCTGACGTTTGATTCTTTACTAACTAAAGACTAGCCCGTACGCCGAAATTTGCAATGTATCCTGTATCGCATTCAGCAGCGGACCAAGGTTTACGGCGAGGGCACCACCGAACATATGGGTGAAGCTTGCCATCAGTGAGGCTTGCTGGTCTCCTTCCGCGACCGCTCGCAGGATGAAGATCCCCCGCACGATGCTCACCCAGCCGACGATGGCCATGAAGACGATGACAGCGTCGATGACGGCATGGACGTGGTTGACTTCCTCGGCCGTCATGCCCTGGGTATAGGACAGTGTCCCGTCCATCGTGACGTTGTTGGTTGTGAATATCGATTCGCTGAAGACGCCGATGATCGTTTCGACGGACAGGAGGGCACCGCCCACGAGAAACGTCATGATGGTGCCGATGCCGCCCGGACCCTTTATGCCGTCCTGCATCGTTTTCATGAGGCGGGAAATGCCGACCATGATGAGGACGATGCCGGCAGCATAGCAGAAGCCGGCAATCAAAATCCGCATCGGTCCGACGATGTCGGATACAAGCAGCGCGACGAGGCGGTCGAGGCCGCCAGCGGAAGTCGTTGCGGTGAGGGCTTCATCCGGCGGAGTGCCGAGGCCAAGGGCAAGCGTGTTATACGCGGCTTCAAGTACCATCGGCAGAGCGAGAAAGCCGCTACCGGCAATAAACCTCCGTAGCGCCTCCCAGATTGGGACCTGAGACGGGCTTTGAACATGCTCCCAAACCTTGCCGATCCCGAGAACGCCGAGAACGATGCCGAAGAGATAGGAGGCGCCGGAGAACAGACCCGGCATTAGCGAAGAGCTTTCGACCGTGTTCTGAATTGCGTCACCGAGCGATGCGTATGCAAGGCCCGGCATGGTCAGAATGGTCGCTAAAATGGCGCACGGAACCATCCAGTCGTTGTAAGTGCGTTTTCTATCCATCATGGTTTTGCTCTCTAATACCTCATCGCCCCTACATAAAATTACACCACAATATGCTAATTAAGCGCAAATTTTATGAGATTCCCGGGGTCCATTATAACGAAGCCGCCATCTTGAAGGTCTCTGACGTCATTATGCCACGACCTCAAAATCAGCGCGAAAAAGGCCCTCGGAAGGGCCTTTTCGGGAGAGCGTCTGTCAAGGATGGGTCAGCTATTGGGTAATTGACCCTTCCGTACCCACGATAATCCAGCGACCGTTCTGATAGGCTATGGAGCTGATGCGACCGAGTCCTTCAACAGAGTCACCAATATCGATCATGCGCATCTCGTTGCTGCCAGAGGAAGCAATCCATGCGCGTCCGGGCTGCGCGGCGCGAAGCTCCCATTTCGGGGCCTTGGGTTTCATTGCAGAGGCTTGACGCCGAACGGTTGGCGTACTGCGCGTTGCCGGTGGAGCGGACGCAGAGGGAGAGGAGGGTGTCTCCAGCTTTGCAATCTTGCTTTCGAGTCGGGCAATCGTTTTCTTGAGAGACTCGATTTCCGTCGACGATGCACTGCTGTCGTTTCCGGAATTGGCGTCTATGGCTTGCCGTGCGTTCTCGCTTGCCTCGCCGACCCGCTCCTCAAGTTCGTCGAGTCTGGCTGCGATTTCTTCAAGTTGGACAGTAACTTCGTCCTCACTGGCAGTCAAGGCAGTCGTCTGCGCGGGGGATGGAGTTGCCGTCCGTTGTTGTTGCTGCTGACCAGGCAAGTCGCCAGGAAATATGCTGCTGATCTTTTCCTGATTCGCAGGCGCTCCGGTCAGCGACTGTGTTTCGGAAGCGGTCCGGGGCTGCTCGCCGAGGGAAGGCAAATTTCCCATCCCTTCAGGCAAGGGCGTCAACGGGTCGCGATCAGATAAAGCTTCCTGCGGTCGCGGGCGATTTTGAGCGTTATCTGCCTGGCCAACGGGCTGTGCCCGTTCACTCCGGGCTGCTGGTTTGTCGGTGTGGGTGAACGGAGCGGGTGTCGGGGGCGGGCTGTCGACGACCACAGGCAGGGTTTGCCGCGGCTGGGCCGCTGGCAAATCACTGAGGTTTCGGTCGCCTGAAAGGAAACCTCCGTCTGGTCGGTCCCCGGACGTCTCCGGTGCCTCATCCCGGTCGGCGTTTCGTTGTCCCCCGAATACAATATTATCACGCTGCCCGTCAATCGGAACGGTTGCCACCGGGGCTTCCGTCGGGACGTTATCGTCCTTGCCACCCGACACCTGCATGACGAACATGCCAAAACCGACGAGAAGTCCCAAACCGATGATAACCGTATTGAAGTTCAGAAAAGACTTCTTTTCCCTGGCCATAAGCTTCGGATCGGCGCCCTCTTCAAACTCGTCGTCCGACCATTCTTCCTCCTCAAAATCATCGGCGGAGAATTCCTCGTCCGTGCCTAAGTCGGCGTATTGCTGATCGTCGGAATCGAATTCACCCTCGAACGGCTCGTCCTCGAAACCTGAATCTCTCTTTTCATCACTCATCTTTCGACCTATCTGGCTTTTTCTGTAACAGGCTCAACAAACAAGATGCCCAGAGGGGTTCCCGCCTTGACTCGAAGCATGGGGGCGGTACTGTCTGCTTCCTCTTCCAAAATCTCGCGCAGCGCCTGACCGGCCTCCTCGAGGCCTGAAGCGACTTCCTGCTCCGAGTCGAGATCCTCGTTCGTCTGCGACTGGGTTGTTCCGGCATCGCTGATCGTAATCGACGTCGAACCGGACTGGGCGATGGCTCCTGTCAGTCCTTCGACAAAAGCAGCCGCCATTGGTAGTATAACCCGTTTGAAATAGCGCCTGTCAATTTCAGTAATAACACCCGGGAGAGAGGTGTCCGGGTCGATGGCAATCGCGGCGGTCTGTCGACCGACGCCGTCGATGACAATCGTGGAGAAAGTCAATACAAGAAAATTGTCGGTGGCTTCAAATTCACCAATCATGCGGCTTCCGGCATAAGGGCCGGACACGATCTGCGCAAGGACGGGGCCCGGCGCGTCGGTATTCGCTTCGATCAGGGTCTGTCCATAAAGAATCTCGCCCGCAGGAATCAGGATTTCTGTGACGTCTTCCGGGTCGCCGCTGCCGTCTCCGAGAAGGTCTCCCCCCTCTTCATCTTCCTCGATGAGACCACTAAGCCAATCCGTTCCCGTGACGAGAATGATCTCCGGAGACTGTGGTTCCTGCGCTTCAAGAACCGACTGCATTTGCGAAGCCATCATTTCGGCAAGAGCCGTAACGGCCTGGCCCCGGGTATCTGGAGCCTGATTGGCGCGGCGTTTGGAATCAGGCACGGCAACCTGCTGCTGGCGGGTTTCCTGAAGGCGGCGCCAGCGCTCGAGCGGGTCTTCAGCCGGGGGCTCCTCTTCAGGGGGAAGAAGGCTTGTTCTGGAGGGTTCAATCGGTGTCGGCAGCGCGCTTTTGCCCTGACGCAGCGCCTCTTCAACCCGCTCGACGTCAGCCTGCAGCACCCGCTGGCGATAGTCCTCCGTAATGCCCTCGTCGGCGGGCGTACCGGCGATCTCGGCTCCGCTGCGCACACTCGACGCGGGCAGGCGCTCCTCCTTGCCGCCGAAAAGGATGATCGCTCCGACGATTACGGCAAAGCCACCGAGGATAACGCCCAGCTTGACGACCGGATTGTTGCGCCACATGTCACCAAGCGTATTTTGCTGGCCAAAGTCGTCGAATCCGGCGTCGTCCCCGTCGCCGAAATCATTGCCCAACGTATCGTTATCTTTGTCGCTCATTCTTCGTCGTTCCTCTTTGTCAGGTAAGCCCGCATCATACGGCCCTGATCGGAGAGCAGGAGAACCGGTGCGTTATCCATGGCGTAAACGTTCATGCCGTCGGCGGAAGTGACGGAATGGTCCCAGCCCGGAGACAACAAGGTCAGGGGCGTCCGGACGAAAGTCGTGTTTTTGAAAAGATAAGCGGTCGTGCGCCCATCAACGCCGGAAACGTTGAGCATTTCAGCTCCGATCGGTGGGACTCCGTCGAGAATATTGGTGATATCGGGGTCGCCCGCCACCAGAGTTATGCCGCGGTCGAGCAGGGGCGCATTGGCAAACGGGCCATAATCCGGCACGCGTGCGTCGACACGATAATGAACGGCATCGCGTTGGGTACGCAGGGTGAAGGTGAGCGGCGTCTTAAGTGTCAGAAGGCGCATCGACAGGTTGCCGTAGGCGAACTCCGACATTGGCGTAATACGCACGACGTGTCCGCCTTCCTCCGGCTCGACCACTTCGAAGTTTCCGGCCCAGCTGATATCCTGAATCGGCCAGGGTGCGCCGGTAACATCGAGCATCGTTATGGTGGTGACATGGCCCGTAGCAACCTGAATGATCGGGGGCGCCACACCAGGGTCAAGAGAAACATTGAGGACGCTGACCTCGGGTTTCGGATAGGGATAGACCGGAACCTCGACGGACTCACGGGTCCGGTCGTAATATTCGAGGAGTTTGCGAATTTCCTCGGGACGCAGCGGGAGCAGACTTTGCAAGGCGGCATCGAAGGATTCGTCGCGAATTTCAGCTTCGAGCTCCTCCGGCGTCTTGAAATCCATCTCAGTCCCGTCCAGGGGTCCGCCAAGTCCCTCATCGGTGGGAAGGCCGAGGCCCGGGGCCAGATCATCGGCTGAAGCAGGGACATCAGCCATGGGAAGCGCGTTCCCCTGATCCCGTTCCGGATCTTCGCCGCCGCCCATATCGGGAGGAAGGAGGCTTTCCAGTCCGCCTTGAGCGCAAACCGGGGCCGTAGCCAAAGACAGCCCCGCGGCAACGAGGGCGGTGACCAGAAGGGCATGTGCCGTTTTTCTTCTCATTCGATCGAGCTCTTACCTAAGCATTATAAAATGCGTCCACTTTCCCAACTATGGAGGATACCGTCTGTCAACAGGCGTGTCACCCTAAGAATGCCGAAAAATCCCAGCATTCTTTACGAAAGGTGTTGCAGAGCCGGCCCGGGGGCCGAAAGCGCGAGGCGACAGGCAGAAATCAGTCCGGAACCGCGATCCACTGTTCGATTCCAACGCCGTTCGGGCTCTCGAGTCGGGGAACCCGGACGACGACGAGCGTTATCAGAAGATTGTCCGATCGGGACCGGCTGCCGGACTGATAGGTGATAATCATCGGAAGCTGCACGGTCCACTGATAGCGACCGTTGAATTCGCCCTCTTTCTGAAGAATAGGTGCGCCGCGCGGCGCTGCCGTGACGACCTGCTGGTTGGCTTCGACCATGTCGATGATTCGCGATGCTTGCAGAGCCTGTGTGAAGCTCTCCCAGCCCCGGCGCGTGAAGTTCCGGGACGCCTCCTGAAGGCGCCGCCGGTAATCGTTGAAGCCGAAGGTCATGACTTCGGTTGAGGACTGCGCGACCCACGACAACAGGGCCGGTGTGCTAAGGTTTGGTTCTGACAGCGCGATCATCGGCACAAGCCGACCATCTTCAGTTGTCGCGAAATAGCGGTTCTCAGGCTGGTGAATGTGAACGACATAGAACATCACCGCGATTAACCCGACTATGATAAGACCCTGAAGAATGGCGATTCGCAGAAGACTCCGGTAGCCGTCCCTGTAGAACTCGTTCCGGACGACAACGGTCCCAAGGCCCTTGGCCATCTCTGAAACGTTCTTTTTTGCGGGCCGGGGTTTCGGTGCAGAACCTCCTCCGCCTCCTCCCGAGGGGGAAGCGCCTGCAGCCGGGGCGTTGCCACCGGTTGCTCCTGCCGGTTTGAAGCGGCGGGGGTTAGCTTTGCCGCCAGACGGTCGGGGGACTGGGTTATCCTTTTCAGCCATCGGAACTCATCAACGAAAAATTTGAAACCTCAAGAGATGCGCAAGCGCCAGTTCGGCATCATAGCAAAAGAGTATACGGGCTGTCGCACTTTTT
>RZZS01000172.1 GCA_009929775.1 Alphaproteobacteria bacterium | reverse complement strand
CCCACACTCCCTATCGAGAAAGCAAAAGCGATAGCGAAAGACGATTTCGAATATTTCGAATACGACTAAGATGGACATGTCTAACCGCGTAACGCGAACACAAGCCCACATCAGCTAGAAGTCAAGCCACCCATGTCCATGTCATCCGTCAAAAGCCCGATCCTTCCAACCGATGACGACGTTCTGCTTGCCGCCGAGAGCAGCCGAAAACTTGCGGCGATCATCGGAAACGATGACAAGGCGCGACTGTGTCTGATCGATGGCGATGAAAAGCTCGTCGTTCCAGTGTCCGCCATCCGGCTGCTGGCGGACATCCTGAACCAGATGGCACAAGGGAATGCAGTGTCTCTGCTGCCCATCGGGCACACCCTGACAACGCAGCAGGCGGCCGATATGCTCAACGTCTCCCGACCGTATCTGGTGAAGCTCCTCGAGGCCGGAGAGATCGGATTCACCAAGGTGGGGCGTCATCGTCGCATCAAGTATCAGGATCTGATGGCCTACATGGAAAAGGTCGACGACAACAGCCGTCAGTCGGTCGATTCCCTGAGCCGGACGGCACAAGATCTCGGCATGGGGTACTAGTTGGCCAACTTTACGGTTGTCTATGATGCCTGCGTCTTCTATCCCGCACCCCTTCGCGACATCTTGGTGCGTCTCGCGCTGACGCGGCGCTTCCGTGCACGATGGACTGCGCAGATTCACGCAGAGTGGATCGGAAGCCTGCATGCCAAAAGACCCGAGATCGCCCGGGAAAAGCTCGAAGATGTCGCGGACTTAATCAATCGGGCCGTGCCTGATTGTTTGATTACCGGTTACGAGCACATTATCGATCGTTTGGATCTGCCGGATGCGCACGACCGCCATGTGCTTGCTGCCGCGATACGCGCGGGCGCGGGCGCGATCGTGACCATGAACCTGAAAGACTTCCCGAATAGGATTTTGGATGAATTTGGGATCTTCGCGATCCATCCGGACGATTTCATCCTCGATCTCGCCGATCTCGAGCCGCAAGTGTTGGAACGGGTGGCAAAAGAGCAACGGATGGCACTGCGCAATCCGTCGATCGACGCGGAATCATTTGTCGCTACCTTGCGTCGCCAGCAATTGCCTGGGGTCGCTGCTTTTCTCGAAGCTCGAATCGATCTGATCTGATTCGAAAAGCGAGATCAACCTCTGCGCTGGAGCCGCCTGCTCAGTGACGGAGACAAAGGAATCAGAGCTGCCGATGCATCCTTTCCACGATTACCTCAGCGAGCACTTGGACGACCTGCTGCGTAAGCGCTCGGTGGTCGTGTTCTACGACCCGCGCAGTGAATTCACCCCCTTTTTCGACCGTGAGCTGGAGCCGCTCGATGGCGGTCCGCTGCCGCGTGTGGCGATCGGCACCAGCTCCACTTATCTCGCCCGCTACGAAGGCAGCTTCTTCGGTCTGCGCGCGGCGGTCGAGCCGATCGTGGCGGCCGACCAGCCGGAACCCTTGATCCTGTATCTGCCGGGCATTGCCAAGGATCGGCAGGGCTCGGTGCTGATG
>RZZS01000032.1 GCA_009929775.1 Alphaproteobacteria bacterium | reverse complement strand
TGAATGCTACGGATCAATAAGTTGCAGTTTACACCATGCAAAACGCCATCGGAATCATTCACATGCAAGGCTTTAATCACTTTTTTGCGGCTGACTAATTGCTTTGGCTTCGCCAAACCAAAGCCTCATGGCCCTCCCCCGCAAGCGGGGGAGGGTTGGGTGGGGGCGAGTCAACCTATTTGGAAAATGCTATAGAGGACAATATGAGAACCGCCCGTCACGCCGACGATTCCTTTACAAACGCCATGATCGCGCTTTTGGACATTGCCACCGAAGCCTACAATTTATTCAAAAATTCGACCGTAGAGGAAAAAAAGACGTTTGATTGATTTTATGTTTGCGAACCTGGAATTAAAAGGAACAACCCTCTGTTATTCCTTAAAAACACCGTTCGACCAGATGGCTAATTTAACCAATTGTCTTGGATGGCGCACCCGTTCGGACTTCGTCCGAACTCCTCTTTTAAAGAAGGGCGACGATTTCCGATGGAAATGGCGCGCCCGGCAGGATTCGAACCTGCGACCTCTTGCTCCGGAGGCAAGCGCTCTATCCCCTGAGCTACGGGCGCATTCCAGCGTCACTTAAACCACGGGACGATGCCGTTTTCAATTGTTTTGTTCGCCTTAAGCCCGCGTCAGCTGCAGGAATACGTCCTCGAGGTCGCTCTCGTCGGTCGAGACATCCGCGATACCGTACCCTTCCTTCCGGATCGCCTCGATAATGCACCCCACTTCGACTTCTCCCGGCGAGTAGCGAAAAAGGAGCGTGCGCAGCCCTTCGACTTCCGCACCGAACGCCGCAAGCGAATTCGGGACCGCCTCGACAGGCCGGTCGAGCCGAAAGCGGATTTCCTTGTTGTCGATGCGGGAAAGAAGTTTTTCCTTCTCTTCGCAGGCCACGATCCGTCCGTGATTGATGATCGCGATCATGTCGCAAAGCTCCTCTGCCTCCTCGAGATAGTGCGTCGTAAGAAGCACGGTAAGCCCCTCCCGGTTCAGCCTGCGCACGCTGTCCCAGAGCTGCTGGCGAAGCTCGACATCCACGCCCGCCGTCGGCTCGTCGAGAACGAGCACCGGCGGACTGTGAACCATCGCCTTGGCGACCATCAGCCGCCGCCGCATGCCGCCCGACAGCGAGCGCGTGTAGGCATCCGCCTTGTCCTCGAGCCCAAGCATCCGAAGCAGATCCATCGTCCGCCGCTCCCGCTTCGGAACGCCATAGAGACCGCCCTGAATATCGAGCAACTCGCGCGGCGAGAAGAACGGGTCGTAGTTTATTTCCTGCGGCACGATTCCGATGGCGGCCTTTGCGTTGCGCGGGTGCTCGTCGATATCATTCCCCCACACCCGCACCGTCCCGGAAGTTTTCGTCACCAGACCGGCCATGATGTTGATGATGGTCGACTTCCCCGCTCCGTTCGGACCGAGAAGGCCGAAAATCGACCCGCGCGGAATGATCAGAGAGACGTCGGACAACGCGACCTTCGGCGGACTCTTTTTCGACCCGCGATAGGTTTTGTTCAGCGATTTGATTTCAACAGCGTTTTTCATGGTTTCAAATCGGCTTTCCCGTTGGGCCGAAACACGTATTCCCCATCCATGCCAAGATAGTTCAGGCACCCGTCCCCGGTCAGCCACTCGAACGCCTGCTCGTCTTCCTTCAGATATGCGTCCCAATAACATAGTGAGAGAGTCTGGATAATCTCGCGGTGGCGGCGCATTTTCTCGTAAGCTGCCAGCTTTCCCCGACTTCCGGCAAAGACCATATGATCGGCCCCGTCGAGGACGAGCAGATGCTGATCCGGTCCCCGTGCGTTCTCGAAAATCGGCAGACGGGTCTCGTAGCCGCTTCCGGTGACCGGGGAATCATCCGCCGTTCCTGTCATGTACAGCATCGGCATGGCGATCGGGCCGTAGATGGCCGCCGGGTCCTCGCCCTCGTTGTAGGTCGCCGTCATCGAATAGGCGATCCCCGCTCTGAACCGCTTGTCGCGCAGCCCGTAGAGCCGCCGCCCCCGGCCGAGTTTCTGCCCCGCCATGATTTGCGTTGTCAGGGCCCCGAACGAATGGCCGGACATGCCGATCCGCGAACGGTCGATCCGCCCCGCAAGCTCCGCGTGCGCCGCCTCGACCCCGGGCAGTCTGTCGACAAAGGCCGATACGTCGCGAAAGCGATGAAGCGTCGTCCTCCGCGGAATGCGCGTTGCGCGGATAACATCCCACGGATGCCCCTGCTTTCCCTCCCAGATACTCGTATCACTGCCTATATGGGTGAGATGGATGACGGCATAGCCGTGGCTTGCAACGTACCGGGCGAGAAACCCGGCCCCGTCCCGGCTACCGCCGAGGCCGTGCGACCAGAGAACCACGGGAAAGGTATACGAGGCTCCCGAAGCCGGAACATAGACCTTATAGGGAATTTCCCGCCCGGCCCTCGTTTCGTCGACCACGGATCCGTAAACGATCTTTACATTTCCGGACTCTTCCGCTTCCTGTATGGAGGACCGCCAGAGCAAGGCGGAACTCAGTCTTTCTTGCGAAACTGATCGAGTGAGACGACTTCGCCCGTCTTGTCGGATTTGCTCTTTTTCCTGCCACCCTCACCATCCGCCGTTGGCTCGCCCTCGAAATCCATCTCGAGGTCGCCCTCGTCGAGATCGTCTCCAAGAGGTTGAAACTGAAGGGCGAAATTGACGGATGGATCCGCAAAAATGCTGATCGCACCGAGCGGGATGGTCAGGCGCTCGGGCACATTGTTGAACGACAGCGTCACGCCCATCTTGTCCTTGTCGACCGTGAGGTCGTAGAACTGGTACTGAAGGACGATGGTCATCTCGCCCGGGTAGCGCTCGCGAAGATATTCGGGAATCTGGACGCCGGGGTAGTCGGTCATGAACGTGATGTAGAAATGGTGGTCGCCGGGCAGTCCATTCTTCATGACCTCCTCAACCGCCTGGCGGACAACGCCGCGCAAGGCCCCCTCAACCATCTTGTCATACCGAAGAATTTCGTCGTTCGCCGTCATATCCACTCGTCTGATTTGCTTATGTAACGCCAAAAACCCTGAGGGAATCAGCATTTTTCAATAACTCGCACACAGAAGGACTATAAATCCAGCAGGAAGAGAAGCAAGCGGCTTTTAGAGTGTGGACAAAAATATGCCCTTCCTCACAAGAATCCCTTTGACTCCGGGCCAATGGCATTGTACATTTGCATAAGAGGTATGCAGATTATGCATGATACAAGGCTGGCATTCATTCTTTTCGACGAACGGTCATTCCGGGACGGGCCTGTCCTCCTTGACGATGGCGCGTATTCGCACTGCCTGATTCCCGACGAAGAGGATTATTTGCCGGTCCTTAAGTCCGCCGCTGGCGGAAACCATTCTCTTGTCGTCAGCACCGAAGAAAACGCCGACAACGTTCTTCTTGTGTTTTCCCTGTACAGCGAAGACCAACGCAAAGTGGCTATCCGGAAACTCTGCGTGTCAGGTCGCGCCTGCCGTATGCCGACCTGCGCTTCGGAAGAAGAGCGCGAAGAATTTCGCTCCTCGATCTACGCAAGCGCCTGCCAGCGTCTTCTTTCTGACTGGTTCGCGGATGTCAACGAGGAGTTTTTTTTAACTCTCGGACTCTTCTCACGTACGGCCGTGGAGCAAACCTATGGCGATCTGCTGACCTCGTATGATGGCAAGGCCGAAACGTTTGACACCGTTGCAGCCCTGCACTGCACGACACACTAATTCCTCCGGACGGAACCCGGCACGCCCTCACTCATTGGCGTGTCATGACGTCTTTCATTGAAAAAACCCTTGGACATGACGAACGCCTTTTGATGTACAGCCAGCTCCACTGGATTGTGCCGCTTCAAGGCTTTCTCTGGATGCTTGTTTTTGTGCTCGTCGGCTGGGGCGCTTACGCGCTTTTCCCGCACTGGCTTGCCTTCACGATTCCGGGCGCGCTGGGCGCTGTCATTTTTATGATGTACCTAATTCGTTTCATCACAACCCGGATCGGCCTGACCGACCGCCGACTGCTTCTAAGGACCGGCCTCATTGCCGTCAACGTCGAGGAAATCGATCTCGACGACGTCAAGGCGCAGCGGGTCGACCATGGATGGTTTGGACGTTTTCTCGGCTACGGTGAGATTCACCTTGACGCCCGCTTCGTCGGCGACGTCCCTCTGCCAGACATCGACCGACCCTACGCTCTCCTTCGCCGCATCCACGAAGTCTGCTCTGAACTCGGCGAGAGCGCGTTCTTCCTTGGAGGATCGCCTCCCCGATCCTTCGGTGGACCGCCGTCGGACCGGAATCTCGAACATCGGACGCAGGTTCAGTACAACGAAAACGCTCGCCCCCCTGGAGCCCGCCCACACGCGCACAAAGACGTGTAGTCGGCCCGCACGCGCACATTGACAATTCCTTTTCAGCACACTTGTAGAACTCCGAAAATACATCGATGATGGAAACCCGATGCACAGATGCACAACCGGGGACCTTATCGATGCGCCAGCCTGTTGTTTTCACAATTCTGTTTTTTCTTTCCGCCAGCTTGATCTTTTCCGTTCAGCCAATGCTCGGAAAGATGATGCTTCCCTACGTCGGCGGCTCTCCAGCCGGCTGGATCGTCGCGCTTGCCTTTTTCCAGATCGCCCTTCTCGGTGGATATGCCTTCGCGCATATCTGCAGCAAATTAAACGTCTTTTCGCAAGCGCTCCTCACGCTTATCGTTCTTGCAGCCGGATTTCTAATCCTGCCCGTGCGCTTTGACAGCACCTGGATCGACCAGTTCGAGAAACTTTCCCCGGGGATCGTTTTCGTTAAGCTGACCATGGCCATCAGCCTCCCGTTCATTGCGCTTTCGAGCATCACGCCCGCGATGCAACGCGTCTTTTCGGCTGGTACGCATGAAACGAAAAGCGACCCGTACTATTTTTACGCGGCGAGCAATCTCGGGAGCTTCTTTGGACTGTTGAGCTATCCTTTTCTTGTCGAACCTTTCGCCACGCTGGATACGCAATCCACCATATGGAGCTCCCTGTACGCGCTTCTGTTCGTAATATGCGCCGGTGCGTCGGTAATGATTTTCGCAAGCCGAACCGAACTGATCCGCCTCGGCCTCACGAATAAACAAACCCGGGACGACGCGCAAGCCGCCGGAACGACGCGCCCTTCCCGGAATACGTTGCTTTACTGGTTCTTCCTCGCAGCCGTCCCCTGCAGCCTGATTCTCGGCGTCACCAAGTACATTACAACCGACGTTGCATCGATCCCGATGATCTGGATCATTCCGCTCGGCCTGTATCTGCTGACTCACGTATGGGCTTTCGCCCGCAGGCGGATCGAGATCAACGAGACGACGCTCGCCCTCTTCCAGGCCCTGTTTGTCGCGGTTTCCATTGCGCTTTACTTCCGCCCGGAAACCTTCAACGTCACTCCCGTCGGGATGATCCTGATCGGCATGATTTTCCTCGCCGCCCTGACCTCGACGGGTATGTTGTTGCACAAGCAACTCGCGGATAGCCGCCCGGAGGCGAGCCAACTAACATGGTTCTACTTCATGATTTCCCTCGGCGGAGCGGTCGGCGGGAGTTTCAACGCATTCATCGCTCCCGTTATCTTCAACGAACATTATGAGCTCCCGCTGGTTCTGGCTCTAAGCCTTATGCTCTCGCCGCTCGTCTGGCGACATGGCCGAAAAGCTCTGGAGCGCCCGTTCTGGTTCCTCGTTGGAGCCGGGATGCTCTCATTCGTAGCAGGCAAGCTGTTTTCCACCGAATTCCACGCTCCAATGCTTGGCGACGTCATGTTCTTCCTGTTTGTTGCGGTCGCTTTCGTCAGCGTCATCGAACTTCGGGCGCTTATCGGTATCGGACTTGCCGCCATCCTCCTGGAGATGCTCGTATTCTCGCCGCGCTCCTATCTGGTCGTCGAGCGCAATTTTTTCGGCGTTTCCAAAGTCTACGACCGATTCGCCGATACGCAAACCCCGGAAGACGGGCACACCGACACGAGCACAATGCCGTCCGGCAACGTCAGAATTTATCGGCACGGCAGCACGACGCACGGGATCCAGTCACTTGACGAGGCATACAAAACCGACGCATTCTCCTACTATCCTCCCGTGAGCCCGGCCGGCCATGTGTACCGGACGTTTAATGTTCACGATGTCGGCGTTCTCGGACTGGGCGCGGGAGTCATGGCTTGCTACAATCGTTACTTCCCTGGCATTTCAACAACCTTCTTCGAGATCGACAGCTACGTGGCGGAGGTTGCCAAAAGCTGGTTCGATTTTCTTCCGTCATGCGGCTACGAAGATATATTGATCGGCGATGGACGCCTGCTGATTGAACGGCTGCCGGACGAGAGAAAATTCGATCTTCTGGTGATGGACGTATACACGTCGGACGCCATTCCCCTGCACCTGGTAACGCGCGAAGCCATCGGAAGCTACTTCGACCATCTCAACGAAGGTGGCGCCATGGTGTTCAATATTTCCAACCGCCACCTGGATCTCCGACCGCCACTGGCCGCCATCGCCAAAAGCTACGGAAAGGGTTCCTACTGGTTCGCGTACATCTCGGACCCTGATATAAGTCTGACGCTCGATAGCCTGTGGATGCTCATTACCGACTCCGGTGAAATGCACGACGAGCTTCTTGCCCGCGGCTGGGAACCCGCGGAGCCTTTGGCAGAGGGCCAGCCTGTCTGGACGGACAATTTCTCAAATCTGATGTCGGTTTTCCTCAAGCTGAGGTTCGACTCGGACGAACTCGACGACTGGCGCCAAAAATCCGAATCCCTTCGGGAATATATGAAACAGCATGTGGATTGGCTGGAGACGGCAAATACGGATTCACATGAAGGCGGCGAGAGCAAATAAGGGGCAGTTCTGTTGCTAGGCCGCCCCGCGCCCCACCTGAAAACTGTCAGGTAATCAGGGATTCATTTGTAGCTACTGACTGCAATTAAGCAGCGATACGGCCGCTGTCGCGGACGTTGTCATTCGCTACGACATAGTTGTCGTTGGCAACTATAAAAACAGCCCGATAACGGCGGATACAATACCGGACACAAACTTTGCCTTTACCACGCGTGTCGATCCTATTTCAGGCCCGCCGCCTTTCGCACCCGGACATTCTTTGTCCGCCAACTGCGAAAAGTGGTGGACCTGCCGGGTACTGCCCCCGGGTCCACTACGCTTATGCCGCAAAGCGTTTAGCATCATAGCCGGGTATCCCCGGCGGTTCTTAATATAGCGCGGGAGGACGGAAATTTCAAATGGCGCATCCAGAACGGTAATTTATCCCCTGCCCAGACTCCCGCCCTGTCGCTTCAAGATTGAGCGCGCGATAGAATTCTGCTAACCCATAGACATAATTCATTTTCAGAGGTTAACCCCATGGCGACGCTCCCAGGCAAGATTTTCGTATACGACGACCTGCACCCGGAAGACAATGCGATGCTGCAGGCGCTTTACAGCCGCTCGCCCAATACGGTGGTCGAACATGTCGAGAAAGTGAAAGCTGCAGGAAGCGGCAAGTTCATGGAACGCTATTACATCGGCTACGGGCATTCCAGCATCGGGGATTGCGGCTCAACAACGATATTTATCGAAGACGTCTCCATGCTCGTCGCGAAAGCCGTTCAGGACAACGCCCTGTACAGCGGCCAGGAAGCCTCGACCCGTTATCTCGACTTTTCACAAAGGCCGATGATCGACCCTTACAACGATCCGCGATCTGCCGCCATTCAGGCCGGATGGATCGACATTTACAACCGGGCCATGCCAGTCGTTCGCGAATCGCTGGCCGTCGTCTATCCATTCGAATCCCGGACATACAAAACCGAGCAATCGTGGCAGAAGGCGATTCATGCCCGCGCGTTCGACGTTCTTCGCTCGCTTCTGCCGGTCGGAACATCGACGCTTCTCAGCTGGCATACCAACCTGCGTCAGGCGCGAGATCATCTGCGGCTCCTGAAAAGCCACCCGCTCGAGGAAATCCGTATGATCGCATCCAACGTCTTCGATGTGCTTCTCTCCCGCTACGGCAACAGCTTCAACGGCGAAGAGATGGATGAGAACAGCGCGCGTTACGCCGACCGTGACGCTTTCGCGCGCCAAAACGCCATTGAGGACCACGTGCTGATGCCGCGGGCGGTCACGGGCGAACTCGACGAATCAGACGTCAGGCGCATCAGGGACGGCGAGGTTATCGTCGACTCATCGCTCGTCGCCAGCGAGACAGCAAACCGCCGGGAAGAAAAGGCTTTCTGCAATCGCCCGAAAGGCGCGCCGCTTTCCCGCCGTCTGTTGCAATACGGCGTGTACAACAGCTTCTTCCTGCTGGACTTCGGCTCGTTCCGCGACCTGCAACGGCATAGAAACGGCTATTGCCCCGTCCCGCTGGTTTCGAACGAATTCGGCTTCCACCAATGGTATCTCGATGAACTGAAGTCCATTCTTCCCAACGAAACCTATAGCCCGCTGAAGCAGGAAATCGACGAACAGCTCCGCGCCATCGAAACGCTTGCCTTTCCGGACTCTCAAAGAGATCCTCTCAAGGACCAGTACCTCTATCCAATGGGGATGGCCTGCCTGTGCCAGCTATCCTACAGCATTCCCCAAATGGTTTATGTCACGGAACTTCGTTCGAACAAAACCGTTCATCCTTCCCTGCGCGTGATCGCACAGCAGCTCGGTCATGCACTACAGAAAGAACATCCAGCATTAAAACTCTATGTCGATCACAACCAGGATTCCTGGACGTCGAAACGAGGCGAACAGGACATAACGGAGCGGAAAGCGGCATGCTAGAAGAACGTAACAACATCGTCATATCTATCATTGTCGCGATGTCGGAAAACAATGTGATCGGCAGAGACAACGACATGCCGTGGCACATACCGGGCGACCTAAAACGCTTCAAATCCCTGACATACGGCCATCCGGTCATCATGGGCCGAAAGACGCTTGAGGCGATTATAGCCTTTCTTGGAATGCCGCTTCCCGGTCGCCCCAACATCGTCATTAGCCGGGGACGGCCCGATATTGACAATATTATCCTTGTCCACAACCTTAAAGCCGCGATCCGCAAAGCAAAAAGCATTGCCGCCAGGGACGGGGTCAATGAAATTTTTATCATTGGCGGCGGGCAGATCTACGCCCAGACCCTTTTGTTCGCTGACCGAATCTACCTTACGCGTATCCACAAATACATCAAGGGCGACTCCTACTTCCCACAGATCGACCTGCGCGAATGGAAAACGCGCGACAAGGAGTTTTTCGAAGGCGACCCGCCCTACAGTTTTATATCGCTGGACCGAACGGTGTAGGGCTGGGGTGTAGCCACGCTACTCCACCACAATCACCGGCGCTTCACGGCGGCTTCCGAGCTTCGCGATTATTTTGTCCGCAATGTCGCGGAACGCTCTTGCGTAGTCGCTGTCCGGGTCCGCAATCGAAATTGGTGTTCCCCGGTCGGATGTCTCGCGAATCGAGGCATGCAACGGTATTGCGCCGAGGAAATCACATCCGAGCCGCTTTGCCTCCTCCTTTGCGCCGTCATGGCCAAAGATATGCGACTCATGCCCGCAATTGGGGCAGACGAACGTGCTCATGTTTTCGATCATGCCGAAGACCGGCACTTCGACCTTGCGAAACATCTCGAGTCCCTTGCGCGCATCGATCACGGCAATGTCCTGCGGCGTCGAGACGATGATCGCTCCAGCCAGCGGAACCCGTTGGGCCAGCGTGAGCTGCGCGTCTCCGGTGCCGGGAGGCATGTCGACCACAAGAACGTCGAGACTGCCCCATTCGACGTCCTGCAGGAGTTGCTGGATGGCGGACGCCACCATCGGCCCCCGCCAGATCATTGGCGTTTCCTCCGGGACGAGAAACCCCATCGACATGACTTTCGTATTGTAGACCGCGAGCGGTCGGAGCTTGTTCCGGTTTCCCGGCTTGGGCTTGAGCCCCGTGATACCCATAAGGCGCGGCACGGACGGGCCATACACGTCTGCATCCATCAGCCCGACCTTGAGTCCCCTCTGCGACAGCGAAACGGCAAGATTCGCGGCGACTGTCGACTTGCCGACCCCCCCCTTCCCGGATGCGACAGCGATGATGTTGGCAACATGCTCGAGACCGCTCGAAGCGTGATGCTCCTCCGGCGGGGAGGCCACCCGTTCCGCCGTGAGGACCGCAGTAACCTTGTCAACCCCGGAAAGAGCCGCCACAACGTCCTCCGCGCTCTTGCGCATCGGCTCGAGCGACGGCCCCCGCGCCGGATCGACCTCGATCATAAAGAAGACGTTGCCGCCCTGGATTTTCAGGCCGCAAACCATTCCCGCGTCGACGATATTCGCGCCCTGTTCCGAAGCTTTGATTTGCCGGAGCGCTTCCAGTATCTTGTCTTCCGTAATCGTCATGGGTCTATTCGGCTTGCCTTGTGGTCGATTCACAGTAATGTTATGTACGTCTTCCACATTGAACGGGCAAGGAAAACCACACGCATGTCCTGGCAGAACAATTCGAACAACAACAAAAACCCATGGGGCGGTCGGGGCGACGATCGCCCGCGCAACCCGTGGGGCGGCAACGGCGGCCCTTACGGGGGCGGTCCGGATGGCCCGGATTTCGAGGAAGTGATGCGACGAATCCGCGAAGGTCTCGACGGCCTTCTTCCGGGAAACGCGAACGGTTTCAAGCTGGTTCTGCTGGGGCTCGTCTTACTGGCTGGTTTGTGGCTGGCGAGCGGCTTCTACATCGTCCAGCCAGGCGAAAGCGGAGTCGTGCAGCGTTTCGGAGACTGGGAGCGCACGAAAACCGAGGAAGGTCTCGGCTACCATCTGCCGTGGCCGATCGAAACGGTCGCGACCGTCAACGTTTCGGAATTGCGCCGCATGGAAATCGGCTTCACACAGATGGGCCAGTCCGCCAAGCGCGACGTTCCGGAAGAGAGCCTGATGCTCACCTCGGACGCCAATATCGTCAATCTCGACCTCGTGGTTCTTTGGAATATCTCGTCGGCGGAAGACTACATTTTCAATATCGAGGACCCCGAAAACACTATCAAGAAAGTCGCCGAAAGCGCGATTCGAGAAGTCGTCGGCCAGACGCCGATGTTTCCGATCATAACGCAGGCACGAACACAGGTCGCCCAGCGCGCGCGGGAAATCATGATGGCCAATCTCGACCAGTACAAGGCGGGCGTGAATATCAGCCAGGTGCTGATTCAGGAAGCCGAGGTCCATCCGGACGTGCAGGACGCCTTCCAGGACGTCCAGTCGGCCAAGCAGGACGCCATCGACGTCCAGAACCGCGCGCAAGCGTACCGCGAGGATATTCTGCCCCGCGCCCGAGGCGAGGCGATCCAGCTTCTGCAGGAAGCGCAGGCCTACCGCCAGTCGACGGTCGCACAGGCCACCGGTGACGCCGACCGTTTCAATTCGGTCTATGAAGCCTACCTGACCGGCAAGGACGTCACGCGCGAGCGCCTGTACATCGAAACGATGGAGCAAGTCCTCGGTAACGCGAACAAAATCATCATGGAAGGCGATAGCGGCGTCCTGCCATACCTGCCCCTGAATGAACTGCGCCGTGTCGCACCGGCGGCGGGTGCCCCTGCCGCAAGCCCGGCCACAACCAACTCTCGCTAGGGAACAAAAATGCAAACAAGACTCGCTGTCGTTCTTCTCGTTGTTGCTCTGCTGCTCGTGGGCCTGTCCATGTCGGTCTTTACCGTCGACGAGCGCGAGCAGGCGCTCGTCCTCCAGCTCGGCCAGCCAGTCGGTGACGTCAAGCATGCAGGACTGCACTTCAAGATCCCGGTCATTCAGGACGTTCGCCGGTTCGATTCACGGATTCTTTCCGTCGACCCGAATCCTGAACAGATGGTCATTTCCTCGAGCCGCGACAATCCGCTTGTAACCGGCGCCGCCGACCCCGCGCTTGAAAGGGCCATCGAAGAAGCGGTCGAAGGTGAGGGAGAAGAGAGTAAACCCGCCGACGGTCGGTCGCGCCCGCCGCGCGAAGTTATCAGCGGGGAGCCGATCATCGTCGACACGTTCGCCCGCTACCGGATCGTCGATCCGCTACAGTTCCTCAAAACCCTGCGCACCGAGCAAGCCGCGAACGGTCGCCTTGAGAACATTCTCAACGAATCGACCCGAAGCGTCCTCGGTAAAACCACCTTGCGCGAACTGCTCTCGCCAGAGCGTTCCCTCGTAATGCGGGAAATCCTGAATCGCGTGAACAAGAAGATCGAGACAGATAATCTCGGGATCGAGATTATCGACGTGCGGATCGTCCGCGCCGATCTGACGCCCGAATTGCGCCAGTCGACGGTACGCCGAATGATTTCCGAACTTCGCGAACGCGCCACGGAGACCCGCGCGAAAGGTGAGGAACGCGCCCTTGAAATCCGCTCGACCGCCGAAAAAGAGCGCACTGTCATTCTCGCCGAGGCCCGCCGCGACTCGCAGGTCCTGCGCGGCGAAGGGGACGAGCAGGCAATCAGAATATATACCTCCGCCTTCAACAAGGATCCCGATTTCTACGCCTTCATTCGTTCGCTTGAAGCCTACCGGAATTCGCTCGGGTCGGACACCCAGCTGATCCTGTCACCCGACAGCGAGTTCTTTCGTTACTTCGGAAAGCAGGAAGGTCAAGGACGCTAATTTTAACATGTAGCCCTGAGCACAACGAAAAACCTTACGGTACAGTAGATTTCCAGTATGGAGCTCACAACCTTTTTTCTCACTGCGCTGGCGCTGGCCTTCGTTATCGAAGGCCTCGCTTATGCGGTTTTTCCAGACCTCGTCCGCAAGATGATGGCTATCGCGATCACGATGCCGGTTTCCCGGCTGCGAACAATCGGGCTGGGCATTGCTTTCCTGGGATGCATAACCTTGTGGTTCATGAAAAAGCTCGGCGGCCTTTGAACGGTTGACCGCTCCCTGACAAACCCCTAGATTTGAAGCTGGTCCACCTTCGCCAACCATCGGAAGAAATCTGGAACTGCCATGCGCACGATCATCACATCCGCCCTCTTCGCCCTGACCCTTGTCGCCGCGACGCCCGCGATCCCTCCGGCTTTCGCACAGGCCGGACAGTCAGCAGGACGCGCTCCCGGCCATGCTCCGGAGTCGTTTGCGGATCTGGTGGACGATCTTCTGCCCTCCGTCGTAAATATCTCGTCGACGCAGAGAATCACGGAACCTGAAGATTATCCCGAACTTCCTCAATTCCCCCCCGGCTCCCCCTTTGAAGATTTCTTCGAGGAATTCATGGACCGGAGAGATCAGGGAATTCCTGCGATTCCTCCGGCTTCGCTCGGATCCGGGTTCGTCGTCGACGCCGAGAACGGCTACATCGTCACAAACAACCATGTCGTAAAGGACGCCGAAGAGGTTCGAGTCACCCTGCACAATGATGTAACCATCGAAGCTGAAGTGATCGGGCGCGATGAGAAGACCGATCTGGCCGTTCTGAAAGTCAAAACGGACGAACCTCTCACGCAGGTCAAGTTCGGCGACAGCAGCAGAATGCGCGTCGGCGACTGGGTTGTGGCCATCGGAAATCCGTTCGGCCTCGGCGGTACCGTTACGGCCGGCATTATTTCTGCCCGCCAGCGGGATATCAACGCCGGTCCGTATGACGATTTTCTTCAGACCGACGCCTCCATCAACCGCGGCAATTCGGGCGGACCGATGTTCGATCTCGACGGCAAGGTGATCGGTATCAACACCGCGATCTTCTCGCCGTCCGGCGGCTCGGTCGGAATCGGTTTCGCAATTCCCTCCGATCTCGCGGCGCCAGTCATCAAGCAGCTCATCGAATTTGGACGTACGCGGCGTGGCTGGCTTGGCGTTCATATTCAAACTGTCACACCGGAGATCGCCGACGCGCTGGGCCTTGAGGGCGCCGCTGGTGCGCTCGTCGCAAGCATTACACCCGGAGGCCCTGCGGAAGAAGCAGGAATCGAGGCAGGCGACGTCATTCTCTCGTTCGGCGGCAAGGACATTTCCGAAATGCGTTCTCTCCCCCGCATCGTCGCGGAAACCCCGATCGACGAAACCGCAAAAGTCCGCATCTGGCGCGATGGCAAGATGCTGACAAAGGAAGTCAAAATCGGCGAGTTGGAGAAAGCGGAGGAAGAGGGGTTGCTCGCCTCCGGCCCGACGCACGCGCCCACCGAAACCGTGATCGATTCGGTGGGACTAAGGCTTGCGCCACTGACCGATGAGAGCCGTGCGGAGTATCGTGTTCCTCCGGATGCCGAAGGTGTCCTTATTACCAGCGTCGCCAACAGTTCGGAGGCCGCCCTCAAATCCATGCTTCCGGGCGACGTCATTCTTGAGGTAAACCAGCAAGCGGTTTCCGAACCCGAACAGGTCGCCGAACTTTTTCAGAAAGCCGAACAAGCCGGCCGCAGCTCGGTTCTTCTGCTCGTCAACCGGAACGGCGACAACCGGTTCTTCGCGTTGCGCCTTAACAAGAAGAAGTAAGTTTCGCGGTCGTGACCGATGAACCGTCCCCACCCCGTGTACGAATCTTCGCTGGCCCAACAGCCAGCGGGAAGTCTGCCAGAGCGCTTGAATTCGCGCGCAGCAAAAACGGCGTTGTCATCAACGCCGATTCGATACAGGTGTACGACGCGCTCCCAACATTGACGGCGCAACCGTCCCATCAGGACTTCGCATTGGTCCCCCATCGGCTTTACGGCATCCTTCCACCATCGGAATCCTGTTCCGCCGCTCGATGGAGGGACATGGCCCTCGCAGAAATTGAATCTGCCTTAAAGGAGAAAAAGACCCCAGTGATTTGCGGTGGAACAGGCTTTTACCTGCTTGCACTGGTTGAAGGTCTTTCGCCGATTCCTGAAGTCCCTGAGGAAGTCCGCGAAGACGCGCGCCTTGCAATGGCCGAGATCGGAAACCAGGCTTTTTTTGCCAATCTCGAGCGCCGGGATCCGGTCATGGCGGAGCGTCTGCACCCTAACGATACGCAGCGTGTCGTCAGGGCATGGGAAGTTTTGGAGGCAACGGGAAAGAGTCTTGCCTACTGGCAGGCGCTGCCGAAGGATGGCCCTCCACCCCATGTGCATTTCGAGACTGTCAAAATTCTTCCAGAACGAAACGAGCTTTACGCCCGCATCGACCGGCGATTCGATCAAATGATTCAGCGTGGCGCTCTCGACGAGGTGAAGGACCTGCTTGATCGCATCGACCTGGGCGAGTTGCCGGAACACGCCCCCATCACGAATGCTCTTGGCTTCCGCCAGCTCGCTGCCTATTTGCGTGGAGCCATGTCGCTTGACGAAGCCATCGCTCTCGCTAAAACAGAAACCCACCAGTACGCAAAGCGTCAGGTCACTTTCCTGCGCACACAAATGCCATAAAGGCAACCACGGGCGGAAGGACTGTGACCTTCCGGCCCGCCCTGTTCAACGCATCCGCCCGTTTTCTGGTTATGGCGTTTCCCGGAAACGGGCTGCTTGCGTATGAAAACAAAGACCGGCAGTCCGCACGGTCCGGCGAGCTTACTTTTCCTTTTCTTACCCGGCCATTGTCGCAATTCAGCGGCCGCATCCACCACCTAGAGCACTGACTTTATTAATGTTTTATATGAACAATTCTCTTCCGGAAAAGTTTGTAACCGATGCCTGGAAAGGCAGCACTTCATCACTTGAGAGAGGAGAGATATCCATGCGAACACTCACTGACCAGCAGGCCGGAGCGCCATCGGGCCTCACGGCCGCACCGGCGGCAATCGCCACGTCGCCTCCGGACATCATCGATCAGACAGACGTTTTTAACCAGGCCGCCATGAATGCGGCTGCTGACTCCCGTTCGGAAAATGAGACCCCGAATGTGGGAACCACCGCTTCCGGCGGGGAACCCGGACAACCGGAAAAAGACAGTCTCATCACAGAGAGCAGCCAGGCTTTGGCCGGAACCGGCATGCAAGACTTCAATCAGCGAAGCTTTGCCTTCGAGGACGACCCACTCGAGGATGATACCGCTGTCGAAATGAGAGAACAGGTTAGCGACCTTTCCGGCCAGCCTTTTGAGGCCACGTCCGGCTTTAATCAGAGCGCTCTGCCAGATACCGCCATGATTGACGAAGGCATCCTGCCTTCCGAACCCGGCAACCAAAGCGTCGTCCGGACGGAACTCGGATCCGAAGCTCTCGCCCGCAGCGCATCCGGCACGGTAACAGGGAACGCAGAAGCAGAGAACGCGGACCCGGATACAACGAATGAGGACCGTTCTTCGAACGAGGAGGACGCGGATGCGAATGGCATGAACCCGGACGGCATGGACATGAATGATCCACCTCCTGTCGAACCACAACGTGTGACAGGCAATTCGATAGCCGTGGGCGACAGTGCCCGGATTGCGGCTCTTGAAGGAGGAGGCCATGTGACCGTTTGGAGCGCCATCGCCCCGCAAGGCGGCGAGCAGCAGGACAATTTCGGTGTGTACGGCCAGTTGTACGGGCCGGACGGCTCGGCCTCGAGCGATCCCGTTCTGCTGAACGAAACCGTCGAGGGAGCGCAAGTCGAACCGAAGGTCGCCGGACTGGCCGATGGCCGATTTGTCGCGATCTGGCAGACCCTGTCCGACGGCGGTTCACTCTCCATTGAAGGGCGGATGTTTGACGAAACCGGACAGCCAATCGGCAACCAGTTCACGATCGCCGAATCCGGTGATTCTGAAACCAGTCTCTTCGGCGCAGGCGTTGTCGCCTTGCCGGAGGGCGGTTTTGCCGTTTCCTGGACGGACACGCAAAACGGTACGCCCGACGTCTTCGCGCGCACCTTCCAGCAGGATGGCACACCCGGCGGCGAAGCGTTCGTGGTCAACCCGGATCAGGAGGGAATCCAGTATACGGGCGCGAACTCCGACCACCTCGCCGCCCTCGGCGACGGACGCGTTCTCGTAACATGGAACCAGCCCGACGAACCCGACAGCAGCGAAGCCACGCTCTACGGTCGCCTCTTCAACGCTGACGGCACCCCGTCCGGCGGCGACAACGGCGACAGTGAAGACGTCCTTGAGATCGGAACCGTGTCGCGGGTGGGCTCATCGTCGGTCAGCGCGCTCGGCGAAAGCGGCTATGTCGCCGTCTGGGACAGCGCCGATGAAATGGACGGCTACACAATCCGTGGCAAGGTGGATCCCGGCGACAGCGGTGACGGAGAAGGGATGGTTCAGGAGTTTACGTTTGAACCTCCCGGGGGCGCGGACGCTCCTACACGTCCGAAAGTCGAGGCCGATGGTGACGATGGCTTTGTCATGGTGTGGCAGTCCGGCGGCTTCGACGAAACCGGCGCATTCACCTATGACGTCCAGGCACAGCGCTTCACGGCACAGGGAGAGGTCTCGGGAGACTCTTTCGCGGTATCCGACGCCACGCTGATCCATGAACCCCATCCGGTTCTGGACGTCAGCGGAGAGGGGACCCTTCTCACGGTCTGGAACGATCTTGGACCGGGATTCACCGGATCCGTCTCGCAAAGTGTCATTGCGCTCGACACTGTCGACATACCTGACGACGGCCAGCCGGATGATGATGGCAATGACGATCCGGACGACGACGGCAACGGCGATTCAGGTGAAGCACCGGATCCCGGCATGGAAGTCGACGACGTACTGGTCGGCACGGAAAACGCCGACACCCTCGAAGGAGGCACGGGTAACGACATCCTCGCAGGTCTCGGCGGCAACGACACGCTTCGCGGCGGGGGCGGCTCCGATGTTCTGGCGGGAGGAGCCGGCGAGGACGAGCTTTTCGGCGGTCCGGGCGCGGATGCGTTCGTCTTTGAAAGCGAGGTCGCACTCGAAGGCGTTGATGCCATTCGGGACTACGATCCGACCGAGGACATCATCGACGTGAATGACGTTCTCGAAGGATACGACCCTCTGACAGACGACATTGCCGCCTTTACGCAAATCACGCGCGAAGGCGACGATGCGGTCCTTTCAGTCAATGCGGATGGCGAGGGCGACGACTTCCAGCCGATCGCCCGCCTGTCCGGCCAGGCCATCGTCGAGAACACGTCCGATCCTCTCGCCGGAACGGACGCCTCGAACGGGACAATCTTCTAGGCGCGCTCTCTCAGGTATAGCCACCCCTCCGCCCTTAAGGGCTCCGGACATCCGTCCGGGGCCCTTTTTCTATTGCCACGAACCGGTCGGAACCTTGCGGCAATATGCCGCCACATTGAAAGATTATTATAAACTTGCGCAACATTCATAAATATTATAATGAAACATGTAATTTTATTTCTTTTTTGAAATTATATTTCTAAAACTGGTTGACGGCGCTTCTTTTATGACCTACGTTGAAACTATAGAACGCATGACAAACGGCGGAGAGTAGGTATTATGGACATGTCGGGTCCGGAAGGAATGCCGACGTGAACGTTCAAAGACCGCGCCCCCGATCGGAAGCGGTTTTTTTTATCACTGAACCGAGATAGAGGACGAACGAAAATGAGTGCAACCGGAAAAACCGAAACAGCCGAAAAGAAAGCTGCCGACAAACCGAAAACGCCGACCATGACAGGTGCCGAGATCATCATCAAGGCGCTGGTGGATCAGGGCGTCGACACGGTCTTCGGCTATCCGGGCGGCTCGGTGCTACCGGTCTTCGACGAGATTTACCAGCAGGACAAGGTAAAACATTACCTTGTGCGTCACGAACAGGGCGCGCTGCACGCCGCCGAAGGCTATGCCCGCTCGACCGGAAAGGTTGGCTGCGCCCTTGTCACCAGCGGCCCCGGCGCGACGAACGCTGTCACGGGTCTGGCCGACGCCCTGCTCGATTCCATTCCGCTCGTCTGCTTCACGGGTCAGGTCCCGACCTTCCTGATCGGCACGGACGCGTTCCAGGAAGCCGACACGGTCGGCATCACCCGCGCCTGCTCCAAGCACAACTATCTCGTCAAGGACGTGAACGAACTCGCGCAGATCGTCCACGAGGCCTTCCACGTCGCTCGTTCCGGTCGCCCCGGCCCGGTCGTCATCGACCTGCCCAAGGACGTCCAGTTCGCCAAGGGCGTCTACAAAAAGCCTGACGAGTGCGATTACAAAGCCTACCAGCCGCGCGTCATGCCCGACATGAATGCCATCGAGGCCGCCGTCGACCTGCTTTCAAAAGCAAAGAAACCGATCTTCTACACGGGCGGCGGCGTCATCAACGCGGGCCCGCAGGCCAGCAAGTCCCTGACCGAATTCGTGCGCATGACCGGCTTTCCGATCACCAGCACGCTGATGGGCCTTGGCTCCTACCCGGCCAACGACAAACAATGGCTCGGCATGCTCGGCATGCACGGCACGTTCGAGGCCAACCACGCCATGCACGACTGCGACGTCATGATCTGCGTCGGAGCACGCTTCGACGACCGGGTGACCGGCAAGATCGACGCCTTCTCGCCGCACTCGAAGAAAGTCCACATTGATATCGACCCAAGCTCGATCAACAAGAACGTCCAGGTCGACATCCCGATCATCGCCGACGCCGGCAAGGCCATCGAGGCCATGATGGGCCTCTGGAAAGAACGCGCTTGCAAGCCCGACGAAAAGGCGCTCAAAGAATGGTGGCAGCAGATCGACAAATGGCGCTCTGTCAAATGCCTGACCTACAAGCAGGACGGCAAGATCATCAAGCCGCAATACGCGCTGGAGCGCCTGCGCGACCGCGTCATGGGCATGGACAATCTCTTTATCACCACCGAAGTCGGCCAGCACCAAATGTGGGCCGCGCAATTCCTGCCGTTCACGAAGCCAAACCGCTGGATGACCTCCGGCGGTCTCGGAACGATGGGCTATGGTCTCCCCGCCGCCGTCGGAACCCAGGTCGGCAACCCGGATGCTCTCGTCATTGACGTCGCCGGGGAGGCCTCCATCCTCATGACCATTCAGGAAATGTCGACGGCCGTGCAGCACAGGCTACCGATCAAGATTTTCGTCCTGAACAACCAGTGGATGGGCATGGTACGCCAGTGGCAGGAACTCCTGCACGGCAAGCGTTATTCCAACAGCTACACCGACTCTCTGCCCGACTTCGTCAAGCTTGCCGAAGCCTATGGCGGCGTCGGTCTGCGCGCGACGAATGTCGACGAACTCGACGGCGTGATCGAGGAAATGCTTAAAGTCACCGACCGCCCGACCATCGTCGATGTGAATGTCTGCCAGAAGGAAAACTGCTTCCCGATGATCCCCTCGGGCCAGCCCCACAACCAGATGATCCTCTCGCCCGAAGTCGACAAGTTCGTGCAGGGACTGGTTTAATCCGGCTGAAACTACGTTTGTCAAAGGGGGGCTCCTGCCCCCTTTTTCACGCCCCCGAAGCCGAAACCAACGCTTTCAGCCAGCGTTTCCTCCGCCACAACACGACGCAAGCCATAAGAATTTTTCATTCCGAACAAACGAGAGGAATCTTTGCCCCTCAGGAATTCGTGCGGAGACCGACGCCGCAGTGTCAAGCGATCGTCGCGCCCCTGATTTTCGTTGATGGCGCAAGAAGCCTCGTATATACATAACGAGAAACAACAATTTGAAATTACAAGAGCATAACGATGACCACCTCTCTCCATGAACTCCGTCAGGAGCAGTTTCCTCATGGCGCGGAAATTCTGGAGGACGGAAAAGTACGCTTCCGCCTCTGGGCACCGCATTGGGCGACCGCCGAGGCGGATCACCAGCCGCGAATTTTTCTCGCGGATAAAGGCACGTCCCTGCCGATGGAGCATCTCGGGGAAGGCTGGTTTGAGCTCGTTACAGACAAAGCCGCCGTCGACTCCCGTTACAAGATCGAACTCTACGACGATCTTTCGGGGCAGAATCCGCCATTGCGACTCCGGAAAGAGCGCGCGCTCGGTAGCCTGAAGGCCGTCTTCAACCCGGCTGCCGATCCCTCGCTTTTGAGCCGAGTGCAGAGAGCCATCGACCGGGCGAAAGACGTCTTTAAAGCGCGTTGCGCCGAGCCGTCATGGGTGCGCATCGCCGATCCGATGTCCTATCGTCAGGAGAAAAATCCCGGCAACCCCACCGACGGATGCAGCATCGTTTTCGACACGACAGCTCTCGAACGAAGCCTCGAGGAAGACAAGAACTGGCAGGGCGTTCCGGAAGACGAACTCGTGCTCTACCAGATTCATCCCGGCACCTTTACGAAGGACGGGAACCTTCGCGCCATCGCGGATCATCTCGACGACCTGAAAGACATCGGCGTAACGGGCCTGCAACTCATGCCGATCGAAGCCTTCGGCTGTGAGAACGGATGGGGATATGACGGAACGCGCAAGAGCGCCCTCCACCCGGAATACGGCGACCCGGAGGACCTCGTCCATCTTGTGAAGGAAGCGCACAAGCGCGGCATGGCCGTCCTTCTCGACACTGTCCACAACCATTTCGGTCCCGAAGGAAATTTCACCTGGCAACTGATCGCGCACTATGCCCGCTTCGACGACCCGGAAGCCCATCCCGACGCACGTCAGGCGATCTCGGCGAACCCCTGGGGTGCAGCCATCGACTTCACGAAATGGCCCGTTGCGACGTATTTCCGGCAGGCAAACCGTCACTGGCTTCGGTTCGGCATCGACGGATACAGGCGCGACGCCGTTCACGCCATCGACGATCCCTCGCATACGCATATTCTCGAAACGCTTCAGCACGATACCCGCGAGTGGTTCGCGCAGAACGGAAGCCCGGGACGACGTTTTGTCACGATCCTCGAGAACGTCTTTGACAAGCCCTCCGAACTGGAACCGGGCAGCGACGGCTCGGACCGGGCCGTTCGCGGCAACAAGCAATGGGGCGACAGCTTCGCGCATATCATGCGCGTCCTGATGTTTCGGGAAAACCCGGAAGCCGGATTTACAAACAAAGGGTACTACAAACCCTACAGCGAGTCCGACCCCGTCGGCCTGCTTGGCGAGGTTCTGACGACCGGCTACGCGTCCTCGATCGACCGGGATGATTACGAACGCAACAAGCGTTCGACCCGCTTCGACCGTATGGACGACCCGGACAATCTCCGCAAAGTCGTGCTCTTTCTGCAAAATCACGATCAGGTCGGCAACACGCCGGAAGGCACACGCATCGAGGAACTGCTGGACAAAGTCCCGAACGGCAAGGAAAAGCTGAAACTGGCGACCGCTACCCTGCTCCTGAGTCCCGCCACGCCGATGCTGTTCATGGGGCAGGAGCGCGGCGTCAAAACCCGCTTCCCCTATTTTGCGACGTGGACGAACTGGCTCGCCGACGCCGTACGCGGCGGACGACGGGAAGAGCTGAAGCAATACAAGGACGTGGAATTTGTCGACCCCTGTTCTCCCGATACCGTGGACGCAGCGAAAATCGACTGGAACGTCACGGACGGCGAGCGCGAAACCATCGAATTCCACAAGGAGCTCATACAAATTCGAAACGAACACATCGTTCCGCATCTGTCTTCCGGGGTACAAGAGGCCAGATATCAGCGCATCGGCGAAACGGGACTGACGGTCGAATGGACGTTCGGCGACGGCGCACGCTTCGGACTGACGATGAATGCCGGAAACGAACCGGTTACCGAACCCGGCCGGAAACCGATACTGCCCTGGTCGCTTGATTGGTTCAGCCAGACCGCCTGCCAACCGGAAGCCCACCCGCAGCCGATTGGAACAGGAGAGCCGACAGTTCGGTAATTTTCGTCAGCCCCCCGCGGCATCACATTCTTTTTCGTTGACATAATCTCACCGGTGTTGTAACGGTGATCGGGTTAGAATTCACCCGCGATTGCACTGGGTTGCATACCGAGAATGATGCGAACCATGTATGACATGAACAGACGGGATTTCCTGAAATTGGCGAGCGGCGCGGTCGGCTATATGGTCGTTCCGGGAGCCGCGCGCGCGGCATTTAGCGAAGCCAGCCACATCGAGAACCTCGCTCGTCCCCCGGTATTGTTCAACAGCAGTTTTAATTTTTCTTCCCAAAATCCAGAGTTTTTAGAATATCTTCCACTTCGAGTCTACGAGCCACACGCTGACGATGCCGCGCTTTTCCTCTCCGCCGGCCTTACCGGACGTCATGTCAGTATCCATGTCGGGGCCATCCCGGTCTCTCCCGGATCAATGGCCGCGGAAGAGGCGGCTTACGGGCCGAACGGTCCTTTCGACTGGATCCGCAGAAGGCTCTATCCCGATGGAGTCTTTCGACCCTTCCAGTTATCTACAGTCTTTAACCGCGTGCCAGAGACGCGAGCGAAAGCCTATGCAACGAATATCGTACCGATAAGGGTTAATTCCGCTGCTGAACGGGATCGGGTTCTTGCAGAACGCGATATCATGTTCACCGAAATTGCGCTCGAAGGAAAAATCCGTCAGGACATTCTTGCCCAGATCCGTGCCAAAACCAACGTCCTGATGTTCGACAGGCGGGATACTGTTCCCCCCGGCGTCAAAGGCGTAATGAACCTTATGACGCTCAACCCATGGGGCACATATGGACATCCCAATCACATAGCCATGTCCGAAGCAGTCTCCAGAGCCGCAACGCGCGTCATGCGAGAGACGTTCAAGGATAACGGCATCGTAATCCAGGTCTGGCACGACGCGACTATGCGCCCGAACCCTGACACTCCGAGTCCGGACGGATCTGCCTACACCCAAGTCACCGGCCTTCCGAGCGCCCGGTACACAAACAACCACAGAATTTACCAGGGACCGGTCCGCTGGGCGAAGCAGGTTTACGCAAGCCGAACCATCTGGGGCAATGTCGACGCGATGACCTGGCACGGGAATGGCGAACCGAACGACCGAGACTTCACCGGCGGGCGCTATGCAAATCAGCATTTTTATCTCGCCGCCGGGATGAGACCGTCCGGAAACGGCGGCCTGATTCCCTTCAATTTATTGGAATTCGACACCTTCCGGGGAGCGGTTAACGAAATCCGCAGACATGTCGGTACCTTATATAACGTAGACCCACTCAAGGCATCGATATTGAGGCAACATCCGAAAACCGACAGGAACTACTGGAATCCGTTACGATTCTACCAACTTCCAGCGGGCGAAGGAGCCGACGAGGAATCCGCGCCGATGAAAAACCCGCAACATCCTCTTGGCGGCATCAGCCTGTAGAAAAAACGTTCGAACCGAGAACCCGCTTAAGGCTCGCTTCGCAACATCATTGCGAGTTCCGGATACCCCATCCTTTCCGCCCAGAACAAGGCGTCATTGCCATAGGCATCTTTTTTGCGTGGATCGGCACGCCTTTCGAGCAGCGCACACGCTGTATCGCGATGCCCGTTGGCCATTGCGCGCATAAGAGCCGTCAGCCGACCCGGCTCTGAGGGAGAATCGACCGGAACGCCTAATTCGTCAACCAGCCTCACCGCCCAGTCGGTTTGACCGCTTCTTGCCGCTTCGGCAAGATGGTCGGCCAGGGAAGGAAGGCGCGCTATGGATACAGGATGGACCGTCATTTTTCTCACCGCTACAACATAACCAATCGAGATAACAGGAAATCCACTTTACAAACATGGGCGCGTTACGGTAAACGATTTTTTTTATTTCCGTGGAAAGAGGGTTTTACAAATGGATAGTTATGCCATCGCACCGGTGTTAAATGCGGCCGCAAGCAGAGACGTATCTCTGCCCGAAATGAGAATTCCTCTTGGCGGCGGAGATATTGCAAGGGCGCTCGGCTGTGTGCCTGAAAACACATATTTCGATTTCAGTTCGGTATGTCCACCCGACAGCGGCGTTGCGCCAGCGGACAGAACGCTCTCTGCCGGCCATCAGGGTATAACCATTCTCGCCATGGGCGGGGCGAACGCGATCACTCTCGGACTGCATGACGGTTTTCTGGATTACCAGCGTGAGCAGTTCGGTGTGGGAGATGTCATCGAAGTAACGACCGGGCCGATGCGGGGCAATGAATACGTCTGGCCAAAGCATGACATTTCCCGAAATCTTCTTGGACTAACTGAGAGGGACCCTTCCCTGCGAAGCCGCTTCAACGGGGGAACCTTCGTTCCGATGTACGCAACACGGTCCGTGCAACACGCGGCTGAGGTTCTCGGTGCCTCGACCATTGTTACCCCCGAGCAGACGACACACTTCAACTCAAAGATCCGCGTCTATCGGGATGCAGCAAGCTTCGGATATGACGTCGCCCCATTCGCTATAGCCTTCAACTCAAGGGAAATCGAAGCCCGTCTGGCTGAGCTGCGGGAGCGCGTCGCCGGAATGGGCGCAAGAGACCCATTGTTCTGGATCAAATTCGATTCCATGGCCGGCGGAACGGGCGTCAGAACATACGATCCGCGAAGAGACAATATGACCGAGGTTGCGGGCTGGGTCGAACGAGCCATGAGCGCTTGCGATATGACCGAGGAAACGGCCATTCCGTTCCTGATCGACCTTGATGTCGGACACCTGCCCGGGGTCAGACGCGTCCTGACAAACGCAAACGTCCAGGGTATATGCGGAAGGGAAAGCGCCTATCTCACGGGCGTCACATTTCAGAACACGACGAAAGACGGCAGGTATCTCGGCGGCACCATGCCGAAAACCGAAGAACAGAAGCGTTATGCGGTCGACGCGCAGGCATTTGCCGCGCCTGTACTTGAGGCTGCCTGGCGTCAGGGATATCGCGGGTATGCGGGTGTCGACATCATTCTTTGCGAAATGGAAGATGGAACGACCAACGGATTTCCCATTGAGATGAACGGAAGAATCAATGCGTCGACCTCTCTTCTTGCTATGGCACACTGGCTGGAAGACAGAACCGGTAGAAATGATGTCGCGGCAGTGAACCACCTCGAATTCTTCCGCCCGATGAAGACATTCAGCGAGTTCTCCGCCGGCTTTAACGACCTTTTGTTCCGCGGCGAGCAGACGGACCACACGGGAATCATCCCGATCGTCATGAAGATGGATCCAGAGGGAAATATTAATGGCGTGAAAACGATTACGCTGGCCCCGACCCAGGATGCAATGAATCGTCTTGAGAATCGCTTCGCAGAAAGAGTAGCATCTCTCCAGCCCTGAAACCCTTAAAGCCGGAAGAACACCCGAATGAAATGCCTGCTCCATGGAGGCGCGGCGAATGTCGCCGACGAGACTTTGCGAACGCTCAAACAGGAAGCGGCGGAACGTTCGGCGCGCAGCCTTCCTTCCGGCCTGAACGCCCTTGACCTCGTCGAGCAGGCCGTTGCCGCCATGGAGCTGGAGCCTTATCTGAACGCCGGCTATGGCAGCGTCATCCAGCTCGACGGACGTATCCGCATGGATGCCGGGATATGCACCTCGACCGGAAAATACGGCGCGGTCGTGCAGATCGAGCATGTCGCGAATCCGATCCGCGTCGCCCGCAAACTCATGGACGCGGGCTATCACAGCATCCTGTCGGGCGATGGGGCCACGGCGTTCGCGCGCGAATGCGGCTTCGAATCCCGTTCCCCGTTTACGAAGGAGCGGCTCGAGGAGTATTATGCCGTGCGAGCGGACATCCCGAAACTGTCCTATGCGGAGCTCTCCCGCGACGTGACCGCGACAAATAACAAAAAGCTCAGCACCGTCGGCGCGGTCGCAGTCGACGACAACGGATTCCTTGCGGCGGCCTGCTCCACGGGCGGCACGAAATACTGTTATCCGGGCAGGGTGGGCGATACCCCGATTTTCGGGGCCGGGGTTTATTGTTCGGAACATGTGGCCGTGGCCTGCACGGGCGAAGGCGACAAAGTTCTGCGGCGACTGACTTCCAGGAAAGTTGAAGACTTCTATCTCGAGAGCGGCGACCTCCAGATTGCCGTCGAGCGGGCGCTTGCCGACCTGCAAGAACGCGAGAACGGGATTGGCGGACTGATCGCCGTTTCAGCAAAAGGAGAAGCCGCCCACGCCCATACGACGGGGTTTATGAGCTTCACTTCCGTTTAAGCCCCCTTGACGCTTCTCGGCACCTTTGCCGTCTATGCCAGTTCCGGCCGATGAGAAATCTGTTGACGCCCTCCGTCGTCTTCAATCCGACGACGCACAAGCCTTGCGAGAGGTTCGATGTGGCGTTTGAATTCACCGAGAGATTCGTCCAGCGATCCGAACGATTGGAATCCGAAAAATCGGCCGGGTTCTTCCAATTCGGCGTAACGAACGGAAAACGGCCTGGCGTCTTCCGGATCAGCCGATTTAACGATCTTCGCCGCCACTCGTTCACCGCCCTGAGAACCACGAACGACGAATTCATATGCGCCATCGCGACCGTCCCGTGCGAAGCGCAAATGATCGACAATTCCCCGTTCCTGAAGCGACTGGAATGTCGCTCGCACAACGGCACGCTCTTCGTCAGCGAAGACGCCCGCACCTCTCGCGATATCGAAATCAACCGCCGCAGCACGGACTTCTCCCGCCTCCGCCACCGATGGAGGACGCCCAGCGACTTCTGCCCGCCGAGCGGCAAACGCATCCTTGCCGATTACTTTGCTCATGACACAACCCTCTTGGCCTTATAAATTATTCTGTAAAACAGGCATACACCTACCCGCTTTCTTTTTCAAGACAGAAAAATACAAAAAGACCCACAAGCAAGAAAGGTTCTGTCGCATCGCCTTGAACTGCGGAAACTTTGAAATTTTTGCGACTGCGAAAGAAAATCCTTTGCCTTTGGACCCATTCGTGAAAAAAATACGGGAATGTTTCCGACTAACCGCATCGGCGTAAGAGATCAAAGAGATGGCAAAAAGCAAAAGCGTTTATGGTACCGGCCCGAGGGAAGAAGAGATCGAACGGCACGTTCTGGCCGTTTGGGTGAAGAACGAACCGGGAGTTTTGGCCCGCGTCATCGGCCTGTTCTCGGGCCGCGGCTACAACATCGACAGCCTTACCGTCGCGGAGACCGATCCAGCGATCCATGTTTCACGCATCACGCTCGTCTCGTCGGGCACACCGCAGGTGATTGAACAGATCAAGAATCAGCTCGGTCGCCTCGTGCCGGTGCAAAAGGTTTCCGATCTGACCCTTGAAGGCCCGCATGTCGCTCGCGAGCTAGCCCTCGTCAAGGTCACGGGCGAAGGAGACAAGCGGATCGAGGCCCTGCGCATCGCGGATATTTTCCGCGCCCGCGTCGTGGACAGCACACTTGAGTCCTTTACTTTCGAGGTAACTGGCAGCTCGGAAAAAATCAGCGCGTTTATCGAACTAATGAGCCCGCTCGGCCTCACCGAAGTCAGCCGAACGGGCGTCGCGGCAATTGCGAGGGGAAAAACGGCCATTTAGCCGTTCACCGAAGGAGGCTCGATTGAGACGTATTTCTGTTTTTGCCTGCGCGGCGCTTCTTGCGCTTACCGGGTGCTTCGACCGGGAGCTGGCGGACAGCCGTATCACACGAGGCTGCGTTGCCGTCGTTGAGAGCCTTGCGGAAGTCCCCGACGGCACGACACTGAAAGGTCCGAACAATGTCGCGGTAACCGCCTCGCCGCTAGGAAGCGACTTCCGGAAGGTATCCCTTACCATGACCTTCGACGACGGCTGGTACGCCGAGGAGAAGCCTTTTGAGTGCACGTTTCAGGAATCCGTCGGCGTGCTCGGCTCGCATAAAGCCGTTTTCCACTACGCGAAACTCGGCGACAAGGAGTACGGCACAAAAGACGGTCAGGTAATCGGCTCGATGCAGGACCATATCAAAATTTCCCAAACAGTCGAAGACGCCATGGCGCGGTAATCAGGGGACCGGACCCCGGACGATACGTCCCTGCGCAGGCTCGGCGCGTCGCAAGGATCGCCCGCAAAACAACACCGTGTCGGTTCGCCTCGCCGGAATATTGGCAGAGCTTCCGGCACAAATTTCCCATTGATTTCCGCCGGAAATCTTGGTTTCTAGTAAGCCTTGTCAAGCTTGGGATAAATCAAGAGAAGTGGAAGGAACCGCCATGCGCGTTTATTACGATAACGACTGCGACGTCAATCTCATCAAGGGCAAAAAGGTCGTGATCGTGGGCTACGGCTCGCAAGGGCACGCTCACGCCAACAACCTCAAAGACAGCGGCGTCAAGGACATCCGCGTGGCGCTCCGCCCCGGCTCGGCTTCCGCGAAAAAGGCGCAGGACGCGGGCATTGAAGTCATGGAACCCGCCGAAGCCGCGAAATGGGCCGACGTCGTGATGATGCTCACGCCCGACGAGTTGCAGGCGGATATCTACACCGAAAAGCTCGCCGCCAATATGAAAGAGGGCGCGGCGCTCGTTTTCGCGCACGGACTCAACGTCCATTTCCTGCTGATCGACCCTCGCCCCGACCTCGACGTGTTCATGGTCGCCCCGAAAGGCCCCGGCCACACGGTTCGCGGTGAATACCAGAAGGGCGGCGGCGTCCCCTGCCTCGTGGCGGTCCACCAGAACCCCACCGGCAAGGCCCTCGACCTCGCGCTGTCCTACGCCAGCGCTATCGGCGGTGGCCGCAGCGGCATCATCGAAACAACGTTCCGCGAAGAATGCGAAACCGACCTGTTCGGCGAACAGGTGGTTCTGTGCGGCGGGTTGACCCAGCTCATCAAGAACGGGTTCGAAACGCTGGTCGAAGCGGGTTACGCGCCGGAAATGGCCTATTTCGAAACGCTGCACGAAGTGAAACTCATCGTCGACCTGATCTACGAAGGCGGTATCGCCAACATGCGCTATTCGATCTCCAACACGGCCGAATACGGCGACTACGTCACAGGCCCGCGCATCGTCAACGAAAAGACCAAAGAGGAAATGAAGCAGGTCCTCGCCGAAATTCAGGACGGCACCTTCGTGCGCAACTGGATGCTCGAAAACAAGGTCGGCCAGACGAGCTTCAAAACCCGCCGCCGCCTCGAATCCGAACACCCCATCGAGGAAGTCGGCGCAAAACTCCGCGCCATGATGCCCTGGATCGGCAAAAACAAACTCGTCGACAAGACAAAGAA
>RZZS01000102.1 GCA_009929775.1 Alphaproteobacteria bacterium | reverse complement strand
GGAAAATCTCCATAAAATCCGTCATGGTCGCAGGGTACTCTATCATCGGCTGAAACACTACATGTAGTAGCGTGGGCAGTCAACTGCATAGCCCCGAAACTTTTTTCTCTCAAGGGCGTATGTTCCAGAGCAGGAAATCGAGAATGGAATTGTCTTGCTGAAGGTAGTCGAAGGCTATATAGGCGATGTCCGGATCGAGGGCCCGGCCACAGACAGCTATCTTGTCGACATCCTTCTGCGCCGCATTTCCGCTCAGAGACCTCTTCAATCGCAGACTCTCGAAAGTACATTGCTTTTGCTGAACGATATTCCGGGCATAGCATTCGAATCCGTACTGGCGAGAATGGAGGAAAGCGCTCCCCCAGGCGCTGTAAGGCTGACCCTGAGGCGAAGAGACACCAAGGCCCGGGGTAGCATTTTCTTCAACAATTTCGGCTCGCGTTATACCGGGCCGCATCGAGCCGGATTCGCTGTGGAAGGCAGTTTCCTGCCACACCAGCGTTCCGCCATATCCGGCCTCGCCAGCGTTCCGGGTGGCAACGAACTCCGGGCCGCTTCCGCGACGCACGAAATCGCGTTCCTTCCGGAATTTGGTTTAAAATTGTCGGTCGGACGTACTGTATCCGAACCGGGCTACGTCCTGAACGCCAACGACCTCGAAAGCCGGGCTCTGAACTGGGGCGTCGAACTCGTCTGGCAGGCCATCCGGCGGCGCATTCATAATCTTAGTTTTCACCTGGGTCTAGAAGGACAAAATGTCAGCGCTGACATTCTTGATGCACCGCTTTCCCGGGATCGCGTCCGCGCTTTAAGAGTGAGCGGAAAATATGAAGGGCTCGACCCGCTTGGCGGGATTAATCATTTCCTCGTTACCCTCAGCCGTGGCCTCTCGGGCCTGGGTGCAAGTCGCGCAGGAGATCCTTATCTTTCCCGCGCCGGCGCAAAACCCGACTTCACCCGGCTAGAAGCCGCATGGCAACGCAGCCAGTACCTGGGCACCAACTGGCTTGCAACCGGAACCGTTACAGGCCAGATCGCGTCCAAGCCCTTGTACTCCTCCGAAGAATTCGGTTTTGGCGGCCCGTTTCTGGGACGAGCTTACGACTCTGCAGAACTCGCCGGCGACAATGGAATCGGCGGCGGAATTGAGCTGCGCTACACGGGGTTCGCTCCGCTTTACGATTTTGAGTTCAGGCCGGTTGCGTTTTACGATATCGGGAAAATCTGGAATATCGGCGACGGTCAGGAAGATGGCGTTTCCCTTTCCAGCGCCGGGATCGGTGTCAATTTCACGCACCGCTCGGGCCTGAGCGGCATGCTTTCGGCTTCCTGCCCTCTTACCAAATCGATTGACACGCCTGTTTACGGTAACAACGGGAACAACCCCCGGATATATTTTCAAGTTGAATACAGGTTTTGATACGCTCCCGATTGAGGGCTCGCGGCCACAAGACTTTATTCCGGAGACCCAAATGGTGTCCGCGGGCTCTGAGTCCTGCGTGACCGTAACATTTCCCAACGTGGCCGGTGCATCCCCGCACCGCCCCCTCCGCCTCCTGACAGTGCCCCAACGTCTGTTAAACGACAGACGCACCGGTGACGACAATGAGCTCACTGTTGTCGAGCATGGCCTGTGCATCGCCGAGACCCGTGACGTTTTCCAGGACGGCGATGTCCTGCCCCACATAGGTCGCGCCCGCACCGTCAAGGTCCACCGCGACGATCGTGTCGATGCCATCCGTTGTGACAGAAACGAAGTCGTTGATTGCATCAACAAGCGGGTCGTAGCCGAAAAGCATGTCAGAGACATCCAGCGCGTCCAACCCGGCTTCGAAGTCCGCCACAGTGTCCACTCCTTCGAAAGCGTTCGACGCGAGGAACATGAATGTATCCGCGCCCGAGCCCCCGTAGAGACTATCGCTTCCGGCCTCGCCATAAAGGACATCCTCCCCGCCTTCGCCACGCAGCGTATCATCGAGATTGCCACCGAAAAGGATGTCATCGGCTTCAGTGCCCGTGATATTTTTCGGCGAGATGCCGCCATCGTCGAATTCGAGGATTTTTTGCCAGATGCCGCCATTGTAATCGTCACGCCAGACGATGACAACCGACCCATCGTCGGTCACATCCAGCGACACGTCGATCTGGCCGCCGCGCAGATACGTCGAGTTGATCCGGAACTCGTCCCCGGCCGGCTGACCATCCGCCGCAAAATGGCGACCGTAAATGTCATAGTTGATTCCGCCCGACCAATACTCCCATACAGCAAAGAAGCTGCCGTCCGGAAGTCCCTGGACCTTGGCAGCCTCCGCACTGAAAGCGCCACCGTCGATGCGGAACTGACCATCAAGCGTATGATCGCCGACGACCGGTACCCCGTCGGGCGTGTATATTTTGGCGTAAATGCCCGGCGTTCCTTCGTGCCCTGCGTCCCAGACCACGATGAAATTGCCGTTTTCAAGCGTGCCAACCGACGCCATGCGCTCGAAGCTTCCGGTCGTCGTATTGACGCGAAATTCGGTTTCGCTTCCGGCAGCCGGTGTACCATCCTCATTAAAAATGCGAGCCATGACCGACGGGCCGCGACCATCCGATTCCCAGCCTTCTGTCCAGACCACGACAAAACGGCCATCACCAATATTGGCAACAGTTTCCGTCTGGTAACCGTATGTCTCCTGATCGCCGAACGTATGAGCCACGTTGGCGACAATCTCATCGCCCGGCGTAAAGGCGCCGGTTACCGGATCCCTGGTGAAGGTCCGAACGAAGACGTCGTCGGTCGTCTCGCCCGGCTGCTGGCCAGTCCAGCTAACCACGAAGCCGCCATTGTCGAGCGCAGCGACGGTCGGCTCCATTTCGTCTCCGCCGGTCGTCGCGGTAATGAGGAATTCATCGGTCTGGGTATTGTCGGGATAGTATACACGCCCGTAAATCCCCTCGTTGCCTTGCTGGTCGGACTGCCAGACGATAACGAAGCCGCCGTCGACAAGCCCCGCGGCTGTCGGATAGGTCTGCTCACCTATCGCAGCTCCATTGACGCGGAACGTGCCGCCGAACTTCGCGCCCGTCTCGTCATAGCGCTGGGCAACGACCCCGTAATAACTATTGTCGTTAGGCGCATAGTATGTTCCCCAGACCACGAGATGCCCGCCATCCCCAAGACGGCAGACTTCGGGTGCAGAGAGAGCCAGAATGCTGCTGTTTGCTGAAACCGCGGTTTCCTCGTTCTCGACGCCGCCAAACGTCCCCGGCCCGGTGTATTGAACATCGATCTGCACACCTGCGCTGTCGACGAGGCCGCCAGAATCCTGAACCTGGAAGGCGAAAACGTCGCTTCCCTCGTATCCCGCCTCCGGAACATAGATAAACGTCCCGTCCGTGTTGACTGTCACGGTTCCGTGGGCAGGAGCGTCCAGCAGCGTATAGCTCAGGACATCGCCCACATCCGGGTCGCTTGCAGAAAGCTGGCCGCTCACGGTGCTGTCCTGATCAATAACTTCGTGTCCAGCAAAAGCAACCGGCCCCTCGTTGACATCGGCAATCGAGATAAAGGCAAGGCCTGTTCCCGTTAACCCTTCGCCGTCGGTGACTTGGATGTTGAGATCGTAACCGGTCGCCGTCTCGTAATCGAGAACCGCACCCGCCGCAACCGTCACCGTTCCGACCGAATCAATCTCAAACAGACCTCCGCCGGAGCCACCGACGATCCGGTAGGAAAGGCCGGAGACACCGTCATCGACATCCACCGCGCTCACTGCGCCAACAACCGTGCCGGCGACGCTGTTCTCATCGACGGACATATGCCCTCCCATCATGGAGGGCGGATCGTTGACCGGTGCCACGTCAACCGTCACCGTTGCCGTGTCGAAACCGCCATTGCCATCGGAAACGCTGTAGGTAAAACCATCCGGACCGAAGAAATTCGTATCCGGCGTATACGTGAAAGTACCATCGGCGTTCACCGTTACCGCCCCGTTTGCCGCGTCGGAATCGAGCGCAAAGATCAGCCCGTCGCCATCGACATCGGCTGCTGTCAAAGACCCGTTCAACGCAGTGTCTTCATCTGTTGCATAGGTGCCGCTTTGAGCAACCGGATTGTCGTTCACGGAAAGCACCGAGATGGTCGCTGTGCCGGTGTCCACGCCATTGCCATCGGAGACCGTGTAGGTGAAGCTGTCGTAACCATGAAAGTTTTCGTACGGAGTGTAGGTGAACGATCCGTCGCCGTTCAGGACGAGCGTGCCATTCAGAACGCTGGTATCAAGCGTGAAGCTTAACGCATCCCCTTCATCATCTGTCGCGCTCAGAGCACCGTCAAGCGCGGCGTCCTCCGCCACCTCAAACGCGCTCTCCTGCGTAACCGGAGCATCGTTGCCACCCGTGACCGTCACCGTGACAGCGCCGGTGTCGGCGCCGCCGTTGCCATCGGAAACTCCGTAAATAAAAGTGTCCATCCCGAAGAAATTCGTATCGGGCGTGTAGGTGAAAGTTCCATCGTCATTGATCGTCACCGTGCCATTGACCGCGTCCGTGTCGAGGGCGAAAACAAGACTATCGCCATCAACATCATCCGCCATCACCGAACCGTTCAGGACTGCATCCTCCGCCATGTCCAAAGAAGCATCTCGTGCGACAGGGGCGTCATTGACCGCCGCGACCGAAATCGTCACCGTTCCGGTGTCCGTACCGCCATTGCCGTCGGAAACCGTGTAGGTGAAGCTGTCGGAACCATGGAAGTTCGTATCCGGCGTGTAGGTGAACGATCCGTCCGCGCTCACAGCAACGGCGCCGTTGGCGGTTTCGGAAGCGAGAATATAAGAGAGAGAGTCGCCGTCGGAATCGGTCGCGTCTAACTGACCGCCGAAAACATCGTCCTCGTCGACGGCCACGGCCATATCGTCTGCGACCGGCGCTTCGTTGCCAGCCGGGGGCGGAACAACGCCATTGATTATGATTGTCAGTTCGCCGTCGCTTGTCCCGCCGTCGCGATCGCTGACGGTATATGTCAGCGACAACGTATCGGCATCGCCTTCGTAAAGATCATTGAACTCGCGGGCCCCGAAACGGACATTGACAAGCCCGTTCGACCGCACACGCACCATGACGTCATGGCCCTCTTCGGTTTCGGCCTGAAACCATCGATTAACCTGACCGCCCTCGATATTTTCGACAAGGATCCGTCGACTGTCGACATCGAAATCATTACCCAGCAGATTGCCATTCCCTCGCCGGGCGTCGCCGTCAACCACGAGCACGTCGTCGACAACCGTCGGGGCATCGTTGACCGGATTGACATCGATTGAAACCGTTTCCATATCCGTCCCGCCATTGCCATCGTCGACAAGGTAGGAGAAGCTGTCAGCGCCATTATAATCAAGACCGGGCGTATAGGCGAAGGTCCCGTTCGCGTTGATCGTCACCGTCCCGTTTGACGGACCGGAAACGAGGCTGAACGTCAGCGCGTCCCCGTCGGCGTCAGTTGCAACGAGCTGGCCCTCAAGAACCGTATCCTCGTCGATAACAAGATCGAGAGACGACGCAACCGGAGCCTCGTTGACATCACCAGAAACCGTGCCATTGATCGTAACCCTCAGTTCAGCCGTGTCGCGACCGGCATCGAGATCGAAAACCGTGTATCTGACGGCGATACTATCCGTGTCTCCTGTCAGCAGGTTTTCGAATCCGTCAAATCCGCGAATTTTGAATGAGCCATTTCTGGCGATCCGGACTTCAACGACGCGCCCACCCGCAGTTTCCACTTCAAACCATCGTCCGACGCGACCACCGTCGATCGCTTCAACGACCAGACGCGTGCTGTCGGCGTCGGTGTCGTTGGCAAGCACGTTGCCCGACAGGCGTTCGCCCGCGTCCGTCTCGAAAACATCATCGGCGGCATCCGGTGCATAGCCGAGCGTCGTGACGACATTGACACTATCCCAGCGCATGAGAGAGCCTTCCTGGCCGATGCTGCCGACGATTGCAGAAAAATTCTGTCCGGCAAACATGTCAAGGGTCAGCGCCTGTGTCTCATGGGAAATGACAAAACTTGTTTCTTTGATATCGTTCTCCCACTGCCCCCAGGTGCCGACCTCCACTCCGGCGTCAAAAAGGCCGTAATTGCGAGCGACGGTGGTACTCAGGTGTGCCCCCCAGCCCATATTATAGACGCGATCTGCGGCGAACTGCGTCTCGGTGACATGCTGCCCCGTGACCGAAAGCCCTGGAAGCAAGGCATCGTCGGGCACGTCAAAGAAGAAGGCGCGTAAATCACCAGTAAAGTCATTCGTTCCGGAAACACTCAATGAAACGGAAATGGTTCCGTCGCTGTTTTCGGCAAGCGTCATGGTCGTGAACAGATCACCGCGTGGCGCAAACCGGTTACGCTGGACGGTTTCGGAAAACTCGACGGTAATAGAACTCATTGGGATAAACCTCTGTGGTTATTATTTTCCAGAATGACGGTGTTGGCCGCTTATACAGAAGATAACTTAACAAAAGGTAAACACGATTTCAGCCAGCCAGCGCCGCCTTGAGATGTTTCCATATACATCAATTGTCCCTAACCAGCAAGAAGAAAGGGGCGTTTTCCCATTGATTTACAACCACATTCCCTGAAGAGCGCCTGGGCCGTACTTGCGTTTTCCCCGCTTTGCGCTTTGCAAAATCCCGTGTTACGCACGCATCGGGGCAATGCGACTTCTTGACACAGCCGGAAAGGCCGAATGGAGGTGCGGCACAAATGCCGAGACCGCGAAGCTTGTCCCGCGTGAGAGCGGGACCAACGATGACAGGACGCTACCGGTTGAACGAATGCCCGTCATCTGCGCCTGTCTCTTCCGTCGGTACAGCCGAAAGCCGAAAAACCGCGCCGGGTCTGAAGCCCGCTCCAATCTCCCGGGGCGGCGTCGTGAACTCAACGCCGCCTTTCAATATCTCGGCCACCGACCCCACCTTGACTCTCGCGCCGCCGAACAGACTAAATTCGGCATCCACCGCCCGCCTGATCCAGAAACGCGAACCGGACGAAACAAGGCCGGTGTAATCTTCATCTATGGTCAGCGTCGCGATAGCGCTCAACCCGTCCGCACCAATCCGCCGGGCGACAACCTCGCCGACCCTGATCCCCCGATAGAAGACTCCCGCGCGTTCCGCGAGGCCGTCGAGACGATCGGCCACAAGGTGTAGGCGGCGTCCCTCCGACCTCCCTCCCTGAACTTCCGGAGGCAGGAGCGGAAAAACCGTTCCTTCCGGGGTGTCGCGCCCCATGGAATCGACGGGCGTGGACATGACGATCGCACCCTGAACGATGTTGCGCACCGGCCCGATCGTCATGGACGCTCCGTCCAGAACATCAAAACTCGCTTCGAACCCGCGACTCCGCCGGAAGCGCGAGTCGGGCGATACAAGATACGCAAACGGGGCTATGCAGTTAAACGCCTACCCACAAGATGTAGTATTCAACGTATCCGCTGGAACCGGGCCGATTTGTAAAGCCTGTTCGATCAGTCGATAG
>RZZS01000171.1 GCA_009929775.1 Alphaproteobacteria bacterium | reverse complement strand
GGCGTGGAGCAGAGCCAAGGCGTGGAGCAATCGATGGGCGTACAGCCGCAGACCTCTGTGTCGCCTCGCCTTCGTCATCAAAACACTGTCGGCGGCAGCATGGGCCAGCTCTTGGACACGATCGCGATCGGTGAATCGGGCGGTAGCTACACCGTGGCTTTCAGCAATCGAGGGGCTCTTGAAGTGCCTGAGTTGACCAGTATGACGATCGACGAGGTGTTGGACTTTCAGCGGGCACATGTCCGTGCAGGAAATAAGTCCTCTGCATCGGGTCGGTACCAACTCCTGCGGAAGACGCTCGAAGGACTCGTGGAGAAATACGACATCCCGAGGACCATGCGCTTTGATCCGTCCACCCAAGATGCCTTGGCGATCTTGTTGATGCAGGACGCGGGCTTGGGTGCCTACATGAGCGGACGGTTATCCCCGGAGAAATTCAGCGCGCGGCTGGCTGGCATTTGGGCCGCGTTGCCTAAGGACGCTTCCGGACGTGGCGTATACGACGGTGACGGCATCAATAAAGCCAGCCAGCGGTGGAGCGATACGCTCGCTATAGTCCAAGGCTTACGCCGCCGACAGCCGATGGCGTGATGAACTGACGGACCGATAATGAACGAGGTCACGGACGACCTCTCAATCCGCAGTACCGCAGTACCCGCCCGGATCCACACCGGGCATCCCAGTGAACCAGCCGCCTTCTGATATGCGGCGACCAAACCAACAATCCCCCATAGCCCTGCCTGTTTCGGCTGGTGTCTTCCTATGCGTGTCGTTCTTGCCCGGCTGCCGTGATTGGCTATGGGCTCGGCAGCCTGGGAGTGGACCTGAACGAGAGCACGGAGGGCATCAACCGAAAAAGGTAGAATCATGAATAACCCGAAGAATGAAGTGAATGAAGTTGAGGTTCCTATCCGCTACACCCCCTCGAACCCGAGGCCGGTAGACGTAGAGCAGATCCGGGAGCTGTTCGAGATGTTGCCTGACCCGAGTGTCGATCCGAGCCGGCCGTTTCGGTGGCGTGACCCTGTGAGGGAGCGGCGCGCACAGGCCCAGCGAAAGACGACGAGCGAGCGAGTGACGACCCAACCGAATGGCAGCCCAGCATATGCCCAGACAAGGATTGACGGGAGGAATATTCAGAACCATAGAATCACATGGATATTGGCTCACGGCAGCGACGTGACACCTGGCTTTCAGCTTGACCACATCGACCGCGACCACCTCGACAATCGCGTCGAGAACCTACGAGAAGCCACGCATGGAGAGAACAGGCGCAACAACCAGAGACGCGGTATCCGAAATGGTGACACGACGACTTCCAGGTATCGGGGCGTTACGTTCCACAGGCAGAGTGGGCGGTGGCAATCGGAGATCCGAATCAACGGAGTCCAGACCGCCCTCGGCCTATTCGAGACCGCGCGCCTGGCGGCCTACGTCTACGACAGCGTCAAATTGTGCCTACTCCTCAAAGCTGGGGATCATGGACTCGCGGCACTCGGCGTGAACGCTTGCGATCCAGACTCCGACATCACCGTCCGAGACATCT
>RZZS01000003.1 GCA_009929775.1 Alphaproteobacteria bacterium | reverse complement strand
ATCGACTGATCGAACAGGCTTTACAAATCGGCCCGGTTCCAGCGGATACGTTGAATACTACATCTTGTGGGTAGGCGTTTAACTGCATAGCCCCGTAGATATATTCTGCAGAGATGCGGTTGACCCCGGTCTCATACTTCTGTAGCTGCTGGTAGCTAACCCCCAGCAATTTTGCTACTTCCTTCTGGGGTATGGCTGCGCGCCTGCGGAAGAAGCGCATGTTGGCGCCTATCCGGCGGGATACATCGCTGGCTGCACCTTTGCACTTATTGTGGTTGCGTGTTTGTTGTGCCATGTCGATAGGAGTTGTGTTTTGCTGTTTTAATGTTTAGAAATGGTCCCCTAAGCGACTACGTTTGCAAGGGGCAAAGATCACTTCGATAGAAGTATATGATTGCATCTTTTGCGTCAACAACTTTTTGGATGTAAGATGGATAAAAATTTCGTCGCCCGCATCAGGGAACTCGTCGACAAGGTCGGAGGCCAAAGTGCTCTCGCCCGTCGCACCGGCCTTTCGCTCGGAGCCGTGCAACGTTACCTGAAAGGCGGCGAACCGTCGCGTACAGCCCTCATCCGGCTTGCAGACGCAGGCAGTGTCTCGTTGAACTGGCTTGCATATGGTTACGACAATGTCGGCGACCAGCCGAAATCGCTTTCCATCCCGCTCTTCGGGTTCGGCGACAGCGCCGATCAGGGCTGGTACAGCGAAGTCGAATACAACATAAACGCGGCGCTCGACTGGCCAGATCCCGACGTGTTTGCGATCGTTGCCGCAGACCACGCCATGGCGCGCGAAGGAATCCACCCCGGCCATGTTTGCATGGTTTCTCCAAATACGCGTTGCCGAAAGGGCGATGTGATGTTCATCCGGCGGAAAGACGGCATGGCCGCCCTAAAGGTTTATGACCGGGAAGACTCGGAGTGGTGCCACCTCAAGGGCTATATCGACCCCGGCGACGGCGGCGAATCTGTTGAAACAACGGAACAGGTGAAGCGTTCATCCATCAAGCAGATGGGCCCTGTGATCTTCGTCAAGCGGCGATCGTAATATCCCCGGAAAGGGCACAGAATTCCGGATTCAGAAAACGTCCGTCCGCCTCCCCGTAGCGCAGCGGTCTTCCCGAGAAATCGACAATCTCTCCTCCGGCAGCCCTCAGGACGGCATGTCCTGCTGCCGTGTCCCATTCACAGGTCGGACCCATTCGCGGATAGATATCCGCGCGTCCGGCGGCTATTGCGCAAATCTTGAGACTGCTGCCCCGCTTCACAAGCTTGTTGATTTTATAGTTCTCGAGAAAACGCTCAAGGCGCTCGCCGCTGCCGTGGCGGCGCGAGGCAACAACGGTAAGACCTTCTTTTGGTGCCTTGCGGGTATGAATGGGCTTCTCATGGCCGGTTTCCTCGAGCCAGCGAACCGCGCCTCCGGGACCTCCCGCGTACAACTCACCGGATACTGGCGCGAAAACGACGCCGAGCCAGGGTTCTCCGCCCCGAACCAGTGCGATGTTGACCGTGTATTCCCCGCTGCCGGAAATGAACTCTCTGGTGCCGTCGAGCGGATCGACCAGCCAAAAAAACTCGTGCCCGGAAAGATCGGGCTTTTTGCCGACGTCAACCGCTTCCTCGCCAATCATCGGTATGTCCGGCAGCAACTCCGCGAGTGCGGTTTCAATAATTCGTTCCGCGTCCCTGTCGGCCTGCGTCACAGGAGAACCGTCCCCCTTGGTTTCAGCACCCTCATAACCGCATTCGTCGAAATGGCGGAGTGTCGCCGCGCCCGCATCAAGCGCGATCAGGCGAAGCCTGTTCAGAAGAGCCGCCGGATGGGCCAGGAGCTTATCGGACATTCGAGTCCTTCGCAGCGGGCTGGAAAATCGACGCCACCTTGCACGGCCTGATATCGATATCTCTCCAGACGTGAGCCGTAACGTAAGGCTCGTTCTTCAACCATTCCTCCAGCTCGGCGCGGGTCGGATAGTCGACAATCATGACAGAACCGCGCATGACGCCTGCGTCGTCAGTAATCGCCGCCGCATACAGGAGCTCTCCCGCCGCCGCCGACTCCCGGCATTTCTCGAGATGCATCTCGCGAGCACTCATCCGGCGATCCAGCGCACCCTCGTCGTCGCCATCAAGACCGGTAACGATAAACTGCATACCTTTCTTCTTCCTTCCTGCTTTCAGGACACCTTGCGGAGCGGCGACCTTCCGGGAACAAGCCGTTCGCGCCCGATCGACACGTAATGGAACCCGTGCGGCTCGACTTCGTGGAACTTGTATATGTTGCGCAAGTCGACAAGAACCCGGCTCTTCATACTCTCGCCGATGCGCCCGAGATTAAGGCTGCGGAACTCGTTCCACTCGGTGACGATCACGAGCACGTCACTCCCTTCCGCAACCTGATAGGCGTCCTTGCACCATTCGACGTTCGAGAGCTTTTTGCCGGCCTCTTCCATCGCCTCGGGGTCGAAAGCCGCAATGGTTGCGCCCATTTCCTGCAGTATCGGAATAATCACAAGCGCAGGCGAGTCGCGGACGTCGTCGGTTTGCGGCTTGAACGAGACGCCGAGAATACCGATGCGTCGGCCTTTAACATCGCCGCCGCACGCCTCCACAATGCGCCGCGCCATATCCTTCTGGCGGCTTTCGTTCACGGCGACGACCGTTTCGACGATGGTCTGCGGCGCGCCGAGCTTGCGGCCCGTCTGGCTGAGAGCAAGCGTGTCCTTCGGGAAGCACGAACCGCCATAGCCGGGACCGGCGTGGAGAAACTTCGAGCCGATCCGGTTGTCCATGCCCATGGCGCGGGCGACATCCTGAACGTTCGCCCCGGCCTTTTCGCACAGGTCGGCAATCTCGTTGATAAAGGTGATCTTGGTCGCAAGAAACGCGTTGCTCGCATATTTGATAAGCTCCGAACTTTCCGGCGTCGTAAAGAACACAGGCGTTTCGTTCAGATAGAGCGGCCGGTACAGCTCGCGCATCACGGCGCGGGCGCGCTCGGATTCCACGCCGATAACAACGCGGTCCGGACGCATGAAATCATTGATCGCCGCGCCCTCGCGCAGAAACTCGGGGTTCGAGCAAACGTCGAAATCGCCGTCGGGACGCGCCTCGCGGATAATCCGCGCGACCTCGCGCGCTGTGCCCACGGGAACGGTCGACTTGTTCACAACGACCGTATAGCCTTCCATACATTCGGCAATCTCGCGCGCAGCCTGATAGACGAAGCTGAGATCCGCATGCCCGTCGTCGCGGCGCGGCGGCGTGCCGACCGCGATAAAGACGGCGTCGCAGCCTTTGACACCGTCCCGGATATCCGTCGAGAAGGACAGGCGGCCCGCCTTGACCTGCTTTTCAACGAGCGCGTCCAGACCGGGCTCGAAAATCGGGATTTGCCCCGCCTTCAGACGGGCGATCTTGCTTTCGTCCTTGTCGATACAAACGACGTCCATGCCAAACTCGGCAAAACACGTCCCCGAAACCAGACCGACATATCCCGTCCCAACCATTCCAATGCGCATGGCGCATACCTCCCGACTTCGTGGCTGCTTACGTGCGGGGAAACCTTAGCCAAAAAAGTTGGCCTGCGGAAGAAAGATTCTGCCGTTCTCCAGCTTTGAGCGGGTGATAATTGGCGATTAGACCTGAAAAACGTTGCCATGGCAGGCGAAAATTCGATAATGTTTGCGCAAAATGCCCTCAAGGCTTTATTCATTTGAGAATACACGAAAGGTTGAACATGGCTGACAAGAAAGCAAAAAACGCGGCTAAGCAGGCGAAAGGGCCCGCGACCAACATGCCCCTTTTCTACAGGAACCCGACTCCGCTCGACAAACAGAAGCACGCGGATCTGGCGCTCAAAAAGAATTTTTCGTTCGCCTTTACGAATGAAGTCAATGCCGTTCCGGTCAACCTGATCGAACTGCCGCAAATCTGCCACTTCTACCCGATCGCTTTCAGCCCGGACGCGTCGGCGACACCGGTTGCAATCCTCGGCCTGCGGGACGGGGAAAACCTTTTTGCCGGCAAGGACGGCAAGTGGGGCGAGCAGGCCTACATCCCGGCCTATATCCGCCGCTATCCGTTCATTTTCTCCGAGGTCCCCGGCGGCGAACAGCTTACCCTGTGCATTGATCACAATGACGATGTCGTTGAAAAGGGCGGCGAACAGCGCTTCTTCACCGACACGGGCGAACCCAGCCAACTTTCACAGAACGCGCTGGAATTTTGCAAGTCTTATCACGCCGCCGCGCAGCAAACGGTCGAGTTCAGCCAGGACCTCGTCGCCGCGGACATTCTGGTCGACCGCGAAGCCCAGATCAATGTCGGTAACAAGGCGCGGATCAACTTCTCTGGATTCAAAATCATCGACGAACAGAAACTTGCCGCACTCCCCGACGAGACGTTCATCGAGTGGCGAAAAAAAGGCTGGCTGCCATTCATCTATGCCCACCTGTTCTCCGGCGCCCAGTGGCAGCGCCTAACGCGCCTGCTCAATGAGCGCCTGGAATCGGCGGCCGCCTGAACAGGATTGCTTTAACAATTTCAAGGAAAAAGCGGGTTTTACCCGCTTTTTTTGTGACCCTCTGTGGACAAGTTTGCGTATGTTGCTTGATTGAAGCGGCGGGGCGTGCTATCGAGGTTGGCATTCACATAAAGATTCATCTTAGCGAGGTTTCGCCATGGCCAAAGTGGGTGCGCAGCGGGCTGCCGAATTAACCGGTCGTTCCAAGTCGACCATTCAACGCGCGATGAACAGCGGTAAGCTCTCCTATGAACTGGACTCGAATGGCCGCCGCGTCATCGATGTTTCGGAGCTTGATCGAGCCTTCGGACTCAGAGCCTCGGGGGGCGGCGACGCGCCAGCAGGAAACACTGTGGAAACCGAACTGAAAAAAGCGGCGGATCTTCTCGAGATGGAACGCATGAAAATGCGCATCAAAATGCTTGAGGACCAGCTCGACACCACGCGCGACCAACTCGACGACCTGAAAGAGCAACGGGACCAGTGGCAACGTCAGGCACAACAGGTTCTTCTCACCAGCCAGTACAGCCAGAAGCAAGCGGAAGAGCTCCAGGCCGAATTGAAGGAGCGCGAACGCAAGGATCAGGAGCGCCGCCGCCAGGCCATGGAAATGCGCATGAAAAAAATGGAAGGGCAAAACCAGAACCAGACTCAGGCGCGCCCAATCACGCGCCCCGCCTCTCAGACCGATGAATCGGCCAATTCCGGCAGGCCTGAAATGAACTTCCAAATCCTTTGGCAAAAAATCAAAGGGGCCGCTTCCTCAGGCTGATAGTAACACCTTTGCCTCCAGGAGGCGGTTTCAATTTCGAAGCCGCCTTTTTCAACACAAAAATGTCCTCGATTGGCAGCGTGTGATACAATTCCCCATATGAGGTTGATCGGCAAATTCATTTCACTGGTTCTCGTCGCATTTTCGGTAGTCTCGGTTGCCGTTGCGCAAGACTCGTCCCCTGCCCCCCTGACAATCCCGGGGACACTGGAAAACGGTAAAGACTCGCTGTTTCCGCCACCGCCTTCTTCAGAAGCGCCTTCCGAAACGAACCTTTCCTCGGACGATGCACTGAAGCCTCTGCCTGAAAAGTCGCGAAAACAAAACGACCCTCCGGTCAGCACACTGCCGCCTGAAGAGATACCGATCGAGTACCTTCAGGAAATGGACAAGGTCTTCCGGCAATGCCGGTCGAGCGGTTTCCAGCAGAAAGTCCGCGATTGCGAGTGCTACGCGATGAAACTCCTCGACAAACGCATCGAGACAGGTCCGGAGCCGGATACCACCCACCTTCTGTTCCAGCTGGAAGGGGCCTGCATCGACAAGCCAAGCGTCGCCGGCTACTCCTACGGCATGTGTACCCAAACTCTTATGAAGCGCAACGTTCACGAGTGGAACGAAATCTGCACCTGCTTCGCAAACAAGGTCGCCGAGAGTGTGGGGCGGCTTCCCCGGATCAGCTCGGTCAACCTGATCGGTATCCGGAAAAACGCGCTGATCGATTGCGGACTTGCCGAAGTCATGGCTGAGAAGTCCCAGAAACGGCGCGCGACCTATCGCGCGCGGTAGGCCTGCCAAAAGTCAGTTATCAAGAAGGTACGCCGCGCTGGCGATTGCGGCGCGTGCACGCGGGAGGATAACTCCTTCATAAAACGCGGATGCGTCCTTTCGCTCCTCGCTTGCCGAGGTCGCCCGCGCCATGAAAACAGCACCGACAAAAGTCCCGAACGCCTGCAGGGCCGGTTCCGCCGCCCGTGAAAGCTTCCCGGGATCGGCCTCTGACAGCGCTCTCACAAGAGAGATCAGTTCGCATCGTACACCATCAACATCGCTGTCGCACGGTCCAAGCCCCTCCAACCAGCCAAGAGCTGCCGCGCCCTTATCGCGGGCAATCTTGCGAAAGACGAAATCGAGGCTTTGAACCCCGTTCGTGCCCTCGTAAATGGGCAATATGCGCGCATCCCTCAGAAACTGGGCCGCACCCGTTTCTTCGGCATACCCTATGCCGCCGTGAACCTGTATCCCGAGCGAAGCGACCTCCACCGCCCGGTCCGTGCACCACGCCTTGACGACCGGGGTAAGGAGCTCGACGATTTTTTGCGCCTCCGTATCGCCCGCCGCCGCTTTGTCGAGATGAGAAGCCGCATAATAGGACATCATCCGCCCGGCATCGGTGAGAACGCGCATCGTCACGAGCATGCGCTGCACATCCCCGTGTCCGGCGATGGGAACCGGCTTTCCGGTGACAAGAGAGACACCCTGCACGCGCTCAAGCGCATACGCCTCAGCCATCTGCGTCGCCGCCTCGCTGATCGCCATGCCTTGCAAGCCAACCGAGAGCCGGGCATTGTTCATCATCGTGAACATGCATTTCAGCCCTTCGTTTTCCCGGCCGACGAGAAAGCCGGTTGCCCCGCCCCGGTCGCCGTATTGCATTGTGCAGGTGGGCGAAGCGTGAATGCCGAGCTTGTGTTCGAGTCCGGTGCAGACCACATCGTTGCGCGTTCCGTCCTCGAGAAACTTCGGTACGAGATAGAGTGAGAGCCCTTTCGAGCCCTCGATCCCATCCGGCGAGCGAGCGAGGACGAGGTGGACGATATTCTCCGAAAAATCGTGCTCGCCGTAGGTGATGTAGATTTTCTGGCCCGTGATTTTGTACGTGCCGTCGCCCTGCTTTTCGGCTTTGGTCCGGATGACCGAGAGGTCCGAGCCCGCTTGCGGCTCGGTCAGGTTCATCGTCCCTGTCCATTCGCCGGTGATCAGTTTCGGCAGGTACGTTTCCTTCAATGCGTCCGATCCATGCGCATGAAGGGCCTCAACCGCACCCTGATTGAGCAGCGGGCATAAACCAAAGGACATATTTGCCCCTTGCCACATTTCCTGAACCGGAAAGGCGAGTGCCCATGGCAACCCCTGCCCGCCGTAAGCGGGATCGAACGGCACAGCGTTCCAGCCTCCCTCGCAATACTGGCGATAGGCGTCCCTGAAACCCGCTGGCGTTTTAACATGCCCACCCGCGAGCATGCACCCATCCCGGTCGCCGACACTATTGAGCGGAGCCAGTACTTCCCCCGCAAGCTTCGCGGCCTCGCCAAGAACGGCGGCTATCGTCTCGCTGTCCAGTTCGGGATGTTCGAAACCGAGCACTTTCTCAAGGACAAACTGCATCTCGTCGGTCGGGGGCGTATAGGGCATGGCAATCACCTGCGGTTCTGATACTCTCTCAAGTGTAACGGAAAGAGCTTAAAGGTTGAAACCAGTCATTTACCTCGCAGGTCCCGAAGTCTTTCTTCCGGCGCCCCTGAGAATCGCCGAGGCGAAAAAGGACATCCTCGCGCGCCTTGATCTCGACGGACTGTTCCCGCTTGACAACGTCATTCCGCCAGAAACCGAAAACATCGCGGATCTCATCGCACTGGCCAATTACGCCATGATCGACCGGTGCAATGCCATCATCGCCAACCTCACCCCATTCCGGGGCCCAAGCGCCGACGTCGGCACGGCCTGCGAAGTCGCCTATGCCTACGCAAAGGGCAAGCCCGTCTTCGCGTACACGAACGACCCGCGCCCCTACAAGGAGCGCGTTCTCGAGGACGGCATGGAAATCGAGGATTTTGCCCTGTTCGATAACCTCATGCTCCCCTGCGCGATTGAGAAAAGCGGTGGAAGCCTGCACCGTGTGGCGGCAGCGGACATCGCCGATTTAAGGGCGTTCGAACAAGCGGCAAGGGACGCCGCCTTCCACCTGCACCCCGCGCCGAAAATATAACAGCCCCGGTGCATGTGGCCTGCCTTTGGCACAGTGCTTGCACCATCTGTTCCAGAATTGTTGAAAGACAGAGCATGTCCGCCTATACGAATTCAAGTGAAATCAACGCATTCGCCGCACTTACACGTTCGGCACCGGGCGGCGTGGTTTCGGCGATCGAGAAAGCGAGCGCGCGGACGGGGGTCGATTTTGCCTATCTGGTGCAACAGGCCAAGGCGGAAAGCTCCTTCAACCCGGACGCAAAGGCCAAAACCTCGAGTGCGACCGGGCTCTACCAGTTTTTGGAGAGCACCTGGCTCGGCATGGTGCGCGATCACGGGGAGAAGTACGGTCTTGGCGATTATGCGTCGTTCATCGACGCGCGCGGCAAGGTCGCAGACCCCGCAAAAAAGGCCGAAATACTCGAACTGCGCAAAGACCCTTCAGCCGCCTCGTTGCTCGCCGCCGAGTTCGCCGTGCAAAACAAACTCTTCCTCGAACGCAACTGGGGCGGCAAGGTCGGCGCAACCGAGCTTTATTTCGCGCACTTCATGGGCGCGGGCGGCGCGGCCGGTTTCCTGAAGGCAAAAGACGAAGACCCGCTCGCCTTCGGGGCGGACCTGTTTCCAAGGGAGGCACGTGCCAACCGCAACGTCTTTTATAACCCTGCTACCGGCAAGCCACGCACGCTTGCCGAAATTTACGACTTCTTTGACCGGAAATTTGCGATCGGAAACAGCAGCCCGGCACAGGCAATCGCAGACGACGCGCCGCGAGCCACCCCCTCACGAGTCGGAGTCCCGCCGACCGGTTTCCTGAGCACCACCCAGCGCCCGCAGGCGGGAAGCGAGAGCGAAGCTGTCCGGAGCTATCTGCACATCATGGCAGCCAACGCCCGCTCCTTGCCCTCGCCGTTCGGCGGGGAGGCGAATCCACTTGCCAGCCTCGACTTCCTTTCTGGCCCGGTGTTGCTCTCCGCGAGCGACGCCTTGCTTCTTGGCAAGCTCAAAAATACCCGGGAAGAAAAATCCTTATAAACGGCACCTTGTTACCTTTATTACTGAAGTGTCCTGAGAGACAGCGGCTAAAATTCTGCCGATTTTTATTGAAATATTTTATGCATACATTATAATTACTCCTGCGTGATAATGTTAACGATAGGAGGCACGCATGACTTCACTTCGTCAACCGCCTTCTTTAGTTCAACCCTTTGCGCAATCCGGCACAAAGACCGGCGAACAAAGTAAACTAAAGCAAGGTGTCAGCAGCGGATGGCTCAACCCGTTCGCTTTCTGGTTCGTGTTTATGTCGGCTGTCAACAGCCAGAACAACGGACCTGCTTTGACTTTGTAAAGGGCCCTGCCCGCTCAGACCGATGCGAAAACACCGGAACGCTCCGGTGCTTTTTGGTTACGATCAGGATGCCGCCGCCCTTCGCAAACGGTCGTTGATCGCGATTCCGATGCCCTGATCCGGAACCGGCATGACTGCAACCCGTTCGTTTCCGGCAGCATCAAGCGCATGCAGCATTGAAAACAGATGCGCCGCGGCTTCGATGAGGTCGCCGGTTTCACTGAGATTTCTGTACCGGTCCTCCGGAAGGTCTGAAGCCGCTCCGCCGCCGCGAATGCCCACAAATCTCACGCCACCAAACGCGAGCAGCGCTTCGCCCGGCTCAAGATCGACCGCGTTCAGGCGAAGCCTCGCGCGCGGCGCGTAGTGGCGCAGCAACTGGCCCGGCGAGCGAGGCTTGTCGTGGTTGCCCAGATCGTAACCGACCTTGCGGCCCGTGGCCTTGAGAATGTCTTCGTCAGTCACTGCTCCGGGCCGCAGGATAACGGGCTTCTCGCCACTGAGATCGACGACCGTCGATTCCAGCCCGACCGAGCACGCCCCTCCCGCGAGAACCATCGATACGTGCTCACCGAGACTGTCCGCAACGTGTGCGGGCGTCGTCGGACTGATGGTGCCGGAGCGATTGGCGCTCGGCGCGGCCACCGGCACGCGCGCCGTTCGGAGGAGAGCGGCCGCGACAGGATGCGCCGGCACGCGCACGGCCAGCGTCGGCAAACCTGCACTCGCCAGCTCCGAAATGCGACAATCTTTTTTCCGTGGCAGGACGAACGTCAAAGGTCCGGGCCAGAAATGCCCGGCAAGAGCCCGCGCGAAGTCCGTAAGTTCGACATCGTTGGCAACCGCTTCCTGCCCTGCGTAGTGCACGATCAGCGGGTTGAAGCTCGGCCTGCCCTTGGCCGCGAAAATCTTTGCAACCGCCTGCCCATCCAGAGCATTCCCGCCGAGCCCATAAACAGTTTCCGTAGGGAAGGCGACAAGCTCTCCGCGCCGCAAGGACTCGCCGGCAGCGTTCAGATTGGTCTCGGACGGTGAAAGAAATCTCGGCATCGTTCTTTTGTTCAGCGTCCCCTGTGGAGGATGCCTCCGCTCACCGGCTCCCTTACGCCCGTTGTCGCCGGGAGGCTCAGGGACAATCCCTTCAGGCTCCGGACCGCCAGATAGGCAAAACCCTCGGCTTCCAGCGCATCGCCGTTCCAGCCCAGATCCTCCACCGGAGCGACCGGCGTACGCAGCACAGCACGCAGTCCCTCCATGATCTCCGGATTCCGCCGTCCGCCGCCCGTCACATAAAGGCTCTTCGGCATTGCAGGGAGATGGGAAAACGCCTTCTCGACGGCATAGACCGTGAAGGCGGTCAGGGTCGCCGCGCCGTCCTCGTCGGCCAAGGCGGCGAGAGCGCCGGGATGAAAATCATTCCGGTCGAGCGACTTTGGCGGCTTCTTTCCGAAATAGGGATGACGCAGCCACTCCATCAAAAAATCCTGGTTAAGGCTGCCTTGTTTCGCCAGCTTTCCGTCCCGGTCGAACCGCATACCCCGGCGGGCGCGAACGAAATCGTCAATCAAGGCGTTACCCGGCCCGGTATCGAACGCAACGATGTCGTCCGGACTGCCGTCGCCGATCCACGTGATATTGGCAACACCGCCGATATTGAGGATCGCGACCGGTCGTTCAACGTTCGAGGACATCATGCGCGCACGATGATAGAGCGGCAGAAAGGGCGCGCCCTGCCCGCCGTGGCGCACATCGTTCGTGCGGAAATCGTTGACGACATCGACGCCAAGTTCCTGCGCCATCAGCGCGCCGTCACCAATCTGCCAGGTAAAACCGTTATCCGGGTCGTGAGAGAGCGTTTGGCCGTGAAACCCGACAATGTCGACCTGCGCAAGTGAAAATCCGGTTCCGCCAAGCACCTCGCGCACGGCATCCGCCTGGGCAAGCGTCAGTTCCTTTTCGGCGCGAGCAATGCCGCCGCTTCCATCCTCCCGTGCACCCAAATGCTCCCGCAGGCTAGCTTGCAGGTCGGGGTCAAATGGCAAGGTGGCAAAGCTGATCGGCACAACGAGCGCTTCGCCGTCAGTTTGAATCAGGGCGGCATCGATCCCGTCGAGGGACGTTCCGGACATCAGGCCCACCGCCGTATAGAGATGCTTGTCATTCATTGGTAATTCTCTATTGTATGGTCGTTCCTTATTCATAGCGGTAAACGAAACCGATGACCACGTACAAGTCCGATTTTCTGAACGTTCTCGCGGCGCGCGGTTTTATCCACCAGTGCAGCGATTTTGAAGGCCTTGATGCAAAGCTCGCGGAAGGTCCGCAGAGCGCTTATATCGGGTTCGACGCAACCGCGCAAAGCCTGCATGTCGGCAACCTGACCGGCATCATGATGCTCTACTGGTTTCAGCAGTGCGGGCACAAGCCGATTACGTTGATGGGCGGCGGCACGTCGAAAATTGGTGATCCCTCCTTCAAGGACGAACAAAGAAAACTTCTTGATGACGCCACCATCGAAGAAAATATGGAGCATATCCGCAAGACCTGCTTCACCCAGTTCCTGACATACGGTGACGGTCCTTCGGACGCGCTGACGGTTAACAACAACGACTGGCTTGCGGAACTGAAATATCTCGATTTCCTGCGTGATTACGGGCGACACTTTACGGTGAACCGGATGCTCTCGTTCGACTCGGTCAAAACGCGACTTGAGCGCGAAAGCCCGCTTTCCCTGCTGGAATTCAACTACATGGTCATGCAGGGTTACGACTTCCTCGAACTCAGCCGCCGCTTTGGCACGATCCTGCAAATGGGCGGATCGGACCAGTGGGGCAACATGATCAACGGCGTCGACCTGACGCACAAGGTCGATCAGAGACAGCTTTTCGTCCTGACCGCCCCGCTGCTCACGACGCCCGACGGCAAAAAGATGGGCAAGACGGAAAACGGGGCCGTCTGGCTCAACGCCGACATGCTCTCGCCCTACGATTATTACCAGTGGTGGCGCAACAGCGACGACGCTCTCGTCGGCACGCTGCTGCGCCGCTTTACGGTGCTGCCTGTAGAGGAGATCGAGAAGCTGGAGGCGCTGAAAGGGCAGGAAATCAACGAGGCGAAGAAGATTCTGGCGTTCGAGGCGACCAGGCTCTGCCATGGCGACCAGGCCGCCAGAGACGCCGAAGACACGGCCCGCAAGGTCTTCGAACAGGGCGGCATCGGCGGCGATTTGCCGACTACCGAGATAGAGGGAGAAACGACCTTTGTGGACATCGCCTGCGCGCTCGGTCTCACCGCCTCCAAGGGCGAAGCGCGACGCATCATCCAGCAGGGCGGCGCCCGCGTGAATAGCAATGCGATATCCGACCCGGCCTATATGATCACACCGGACCAGGCGAACGCCGACGGGGTCGTGAAAGTTTCGACGAGCAAAAAGAAGCACGCGCTGGTGCGGTTTAAAGGGTAGCCAAAAGGTTGCTGGATATACTGACGAAAACGCACTCGACGCGGGAATAGCCGTGATTCCCTTGAACGCCCTCTTAAGCGAAGGGACGCCGTTGCTTGATAACTGGTCGGATTAGTTCGTCGTCAACATCCAGTTCGCCTCCAACGCCAATCCGTCGGCAAGTCCTGTTAGGTTCGAAACCCGGGCAATCATGACGAAACTGTCGGAGCCGACCCGTCTGCGCTCCTTGCGGAGCTCCGGACGACACACGGCTCGGGAAAACGCAACGCGCGCAACTGCGGTAAATGGTGGCTGAGGAGGGACTTGAACCCCCGACACAGGGATTATGATTCCCCTGCTCTACCGACTGAGCTACTCAGCCATACCGGTCGGACCTTTGAAGAGCTATATCGCGCAAAGACGGCGGTCTTGTCAAGTCTCCGCACTCTGAAAAAATGCGGGTCCGGCATATTCCCGTATGTTGTTACGGGGCATTCTCTGGTAGGATTGCGCTTCGCTGGACTTTATGTCCACAGAAGCGATCCATCTTCACAGCCTTGCCGGAGGGATCAAATGGCCGGTAATTCCAAAATTCATCTGACCGGGGTCGAGCGTTTCTTCCCTGCCGAACAGTTTCTTGTGAGCAAGACCGACCTCAAGGGCCGCGTCACCTACGCCAACCGCGTTTTCCTCGATATCGCGGGCTATCAGGAGAAAGAGCTTCTGGGTCAGCCGCACAGCGTTATCCGCCACCCGGACATGCCGCGATGCGTTTTCAAGCTGCTCTGGGATACGGTGATGGACGGGCGAGAAATATTCGCCTATGTCGTCAACAGGGCGAGGAACGGGGACCATTACTGGGTGTTCGCGCACGTAACGCCGTCTTTCGATGCTGCGGGCCAGATCAACGGTTATCATTCGAACCGGCGCATTCCAAACCGGACGGTGATCGACGAGGTCATCTCGCCTCTCTACCGCTCGCTTCTGGCCGAGGAGGCAAAACACGGAAACCGCAAGGACGGGATGCAAAGCAGCCATGCGATGCTACTGAAAATGCTTGAGGAAAAGGAAACAAGCTATGAAGAGCTTATCTTCGCTCTCAGCAACGATAATTCTTGACGCCGCGGCCTTCGCTTTCGTCGTCTTCACCGCGGCAGCCTTCGCGAGCGGGCAGGGGCAACTGGCTCTACTCTTCTGCGCGGTTGCCGCACTTGCGGCGGCTGGCGGATTCTTGTCCGCGCTTCGGGTCCGCAGGAAGGTGCAATACGCAACCCGTGTCTGCAGGCAGCTTGCGAAAGGCGATTTTGAGACCCGCGTCACTGCGATTGACGAAAGCGGAGAAATCGGAGAAATGCTCTGGTCGATCAATGAAATGACCGATCATATGGATGCGTTTGTCCGCGAAGCGACCGCCTCGATGGAATATGTCTCGCGCAACCAGTATTTCCGCCGCATCGTCCATGACGGCATGCACGGTTCGCTCCTGAGTGGCAGCCAGATCATCAATCGCGCCACGAAAAACGTGGGCATCAAGATGGGCGGGTTTCTGGAGGTTGCCAATGATTTTAACAGCAATCTCAATGAAGTGGTTCGGGAAATTAACGCGACGGTTGGCACGCTCGAGGAAATGGCACGGACGATGGAGAGCACGGTCGCCTCCTCGCGCCGGGGTGCCGAGACAGCGCTGGATGCAACGCGCGAAACGTCGGGCAACGCCCAGAGCATTTCGGCGGCTGCGGAAGAAATGTCCAGTTCGATCCGCGAGATCAGCGAACAGATAACCCGCACCTCGCAGATTGCCGCCCGCGCGAAGGAGCAGACAGCCTCCGCGAGCCAGACGGTTTCCGAACTCGTCGGCTACACGAGGACGATTAGCGAAGTCATCAAAATGATCGAGGAAATCGCCAAGCAGACGAACCTTCTGGCGTTGAACGCGACCATTGAAGCGGCGCGCGCGGGCGAGGCGGGCAAGGGCTTTACGGTCGTAGCTTCCGAAGTCAAGGATCTCTCTGCCGAGACGGCGCGCGCGACCGAGGATATCGTCGCCCAGGTCGCCGCTATCCAGCAGGCGACCGACAGCGCCGCCGAAGTCTTCGAGGGCATCGCTAAGATCATCGACGAAATCAACGAGTCGGCGACCGTTGTCGCTGCCGCGATCGAAGAACAGAGCGCAGCCTCCCGGGAGATCGCCCAGAACGCCGACCGCGCCTATACGTCGACGGATGGCGTTGTGTGCAACGTGCAGGGCATCAGCGAGAGCATCGACCATGTCTCGCAGGCTGCCGACAAGGTCCTGTCGGTGACAGGCGAACTGTCACAACAATCGACTGAAAAAGTTCGCGTTCTGCTCGGCAAGATGAACGTGTTTATGGATGAACTGAAGAAGATTGCGTGAGGTTCGAATCCCCGGATTCCGAAGTTCGGAATCTCCGATTTATAAGACGCCGGAGATTCCGGTTCCCTCAATCCATCCGCCGCCGATGACCCGGTCGCCGTCGTAACAGACAGCCGCCTGTCCCGGGGAGATGCCGTATTGCGGGGTTTCCAGTGTGACGGTGGCGGTTTTATCTGTTTCGCCCGCCGAAACCCGCGCCGGGACCGGTTTCATCATCGAGCGGAACTTGACGGTTGTCCGAATCTCCGAGTTTCCGAATCTCCGGGATAGCCAGTTGCAGTCTTTCAGATTCAGAATGTTTTTGGCGAGCGCTTCCTTCGGGCCGACGACGACCTCGTTTCGCGCGGTGTCGATGCGCACGACGTAAAACGGCTCGTTGTTTTCGGAATGGCCGCCGCCGATGCCGAGGCCCTTGCGCTGGCCGATCGTGTAGTGAACGATGCCGTTATGCCGCCCCAGTACGCGGCCGTCGACATGGACGATCTCGCCGGGCTGTTCGCTCCCGGGCCGCATGGATTTGACGACGCTGGCGTAATCGCCGTTCGGCACGAAGCAGATGTCCTGACTGTCCGGCTTGATCGCCGTGACAAGGCCGAGGCGCTGCGCGTGGACGCGCGTCACGTCCTTGGTCCAGCCGCCGAGCGGAAAACGCAGGAAATCAAGCTGTTCATGTGTCGTGGCAAACAGGAAATAGGTCTGGTCCTTGGTGTCGTCGACCGCACGGCGTAATTCCGCCTCGCCGTGTTCGCTCACGGTGCGCCGGACGTAATGGCCGGTCGCCATGCAGTCGGCACCGAGGTCGCGCGCGACGTCCAGAAGATCGCGGAACTTCACCGTTTGATTACAGCGCACACAGGGGATTGGTGTTTCTCCCGCAAGGTACGTTTCGACGAAATCCTCGATGACGCTTTCACGAAAATTGCTTTCGTAATCCAGCACGTAATGCGGGAAACCGCGCTCTTCCGCCACGCGGCGCGCGTCGTAAATGTCCTGCCCCGCGCAGCACGCGCCCTTCTTGCGCAGTGCCTCGCCGTAGTCGTAAAGCTGGAGCGTGACGCCGATCACCTCGTACCCTTCCTCGTGCAAAAGGGCGGCCGCAACGGAACTGTCGACGCCGCCGGACATGGCGACGACGACGCGGGTGTCTTTGGGATCCTTGTCAAAGCCGAGCGAATTCATGGCTGGGACTATACGGACAGCGACAGGAAAACGCAAGTTTCCGTAAGGCGTTGCGTCCGTTCCTGATCGGCTTTCCCGAGCGAAATTCGTACAAGCGTCCTCACCGCCGGGGACATAACAATTCGCGCAGCGAATTCTTGTGTCCCCTTTGCCCCCGGCACTCTCTCCGATGAAGCCCGCCTTGTAGTGAAAAATTAGCCACGGCGATCACAGCGACCACGACGTCGATCCTTTCTTCAGAACAGACGACCGGATCTCCACACCCGCCATGATCGCTGCGTTCGCTGTGGTCGGAAATCAGCCTCGGGAGCTATCTTACGCCTGACTCGAAACACAGTTACTCTGTGGTCAAAAACTTCCGGTGAAACGGGCGCGGTCTGGAATTGCTGAAGACGTTGCGGCAACGCCCGGTCACCAATCCACCTTCGCCCCCGGCAACGCCACGACGAGTCCGTCGAGTTCCTCGCTCATGATGATCTGGCACGAGAGACGCGATTGCTTGCGCAGGTCGAAGGCGAGGTCGAGCATGTCTTCTTCCTCTTCGCTGACCGCGTCTTCGCCGTCCGGCAAACATTTGTCCCACCAGTCGGGGTGGACGTAGACGTGGCAGGTCGCGCAGGCGAGGCTGCCGCCGCACGCTCCCTCGATTTCGGCGATATCGTGCTTCTGGGCGACTTCCATGACGGAGAGGCCGACCGGCGCGTTGATTTCCAGGCTTTCGCCGGATTTGCGGATGAAGGTGATTTTCGGCATCGGGGGTTCCGCAGTACGTTTCATTGTGACAAGATGTTTACCATTCACCACTCTACCCTGACAACCTTCTCTTTCACGCGTGCATAAAGGCGCTCGAATATCTCGGCGAAGCGCGCCGTATCCTCCGGCTTTGTATCCCGTCCCGCCGATACGCGCAGCGCCGATCCCGCGATTTCGTCCGGTGCGCCCATCGCGCGGGTGACGTGGCTCGCGAACACTTTACCGCTCGAGCAGGCCGAGCCGTTGCTGACCGCGATTCCCTCGAGGTCGAGGTTGATGAGCATGGTTTTGGAGGCGACGCCCGGCAGGGCCATCAGGGTGGTGTTCGGCACCCGCGGGGCGTTCCGGCCAAGGATGACGAGTTCCGGGATGGAGGAGGAAAGGCGCTGCTCCAACGCATCGCGCAAGGTCGCAAGCGCGCCGAAGGATGCCATTTCCGAAAGCGAGAGCTCCGCCGCGACGCCAAAGCCCGCGATTCCGGCGACGTTCTCCGTCCCGGCCCGGAAGCGCCGCTCCTGTCCGCCGCCGCGCAGCAGGACCGGGGCTTGCGCGCACGGGCCCGCGATCAGCGCCCCGACGCCTTGCGGGCCGCCGATCTTGTGCGCGGACAAGGTCAGGAAGTCGACGCCGCGCCGGTTCATCTCGATCGGAATCCGCCCCGCCGCCTGCACGGCGTCGACAAGCAGAAGGGCGCCGGATTGCTTTACAAGCGGCGCGATCTCGTCGATCGGCTGGACGACGCCGGTTTCGTTGTTGACCATCATCACGCAGACGAGCGCGGGGGACGGATCCCGGGCGAGCATGTCCCGCAAGGCGGCGATGTCGACGAGTCCGTCTTTTGTGACCGGAATGTTTTCCGCCTCGCCCGCCGGCTCGAGAACCGACGGGTGTTCGAGCGCGGAGACAAGAATCCGCCGGCCTCGGAACGCGCTCAGGACCGTATTGTTTCCCTCCGTCGCGCCGCTGTTGAAGACGATTTGCGTTTCCCGGCATCCGGCCAGCGCCGCGACTTTCGAGCGGGCGGACTCAATGTGTTTGCGGGCCTCGCGCCCCGCCGCGTGGACGGATGAGGCGTTGCCGGGCGCGGCCATAAGCTCCGCGGTCAGGCGAATGACGTCCGGGTGCGCGGGGGCCGTCGCGTTGTAGTCGAGGTAGACGCGGTTGTTCATGCGCGCAATTGAAAGGGCGCTAGCCCAGCGAGTCAAACAGTTTCATCATATGCGGATTGGCGTGAAGGCGTCGGTCGAGAACGTCGGCGAGGGAGACTTTGGACAGGCAGACGTGAAGAATCTCTCCGATATGTTTGAAGAGTTCCCGGGTCTGGTCGTTGATCGTGGAGGAATTGCTCGTCTGACGCTTTGCCGGAACGCAGTCTTCGGCGGCTTTGAGAATATCCGCTACGGGTATCTGGTCGGGCATTTTCGCGAGCAGGTATCCGCCCCCAGGCCCCCTGTGGCTGACGACAAGGCCGTTGCGGCGGAGGGCCGCAATAAGCTGCTCAAGGTACGACAGCGAAATGTTGCTGCGCCCGGCAATTTCCGAGAGAGGCATCGGCTTTTCAAAGCCGTTGGCTGAAAGCTCGACCATTGCCATGACGGCATAACGGCCTCGCGTCGTCAATTTGACTTCATCCTGCATTTCCGGAACAGCCTCGCGTGCATGCACATTTACATTTTAGTATGGAATAGCGTACCAAGCAAGTACCCTTTTGAGGCAATGAGTTATTCATAAACGCGAACGCAACGCAACAAAAAAAAGATGGGCGAACCGCGATATTATCCACATCCAATTCAATAGCTTACGATTAATCATTGGACAAGGCGGGGCTGGATGCTCTATAAAAACGCGGATATGTCAAGAGTTTACCCATTCAACGCTTGAAAAAAACAAGAATACTGCCGGTTTGGCAATACAGGAGAACCGATGCCCGAAATAATTTTTAACGGCCCGGCTGGCCGGCTCGAAGGACGTTACGCGCACTCAAAGATACCGAATGCGCCTTTGGCGCTCGTCCTTCATCCCCACCCCGAGCAGGGCGGGACGATGAACAACAAAATCACTTTCTCATTGTTTCAAACGTTCGCATCGCGCGGTTTTTCGACGATGCGGTTCAACTTCCGCGGCGTCGGACGCTCGCAGGGCATGTTCGATCGCGGTGAGGGCGAATTAAGCGACGCTGCCGCGGCGCTCGACTGGATGCAGGAGATCAACCGCAACGCACCGTATGTCTGGATCGGCGGTTTCTCGTTCGGCGCGTGGATCGGGATGCAATTGCTGATGCGACGTCCCGAGATACAGGGTTTTGTATCGGTCGCTCCGCCCGCCAATCTTTATGACTTTACGTTTCTTGCCCCCTGTCCGTCGTCGGGTCTGATTCTGCAGGGGAACCGGGACGATGTCGTTCCGGAAAATTCTGTCGAAAAACTCGTTAGCAAGCTGCGCCAGCAAAAGGGGATCGAGATCGATTACCGGGTTATGGACGGTGCGAATCATTTCTTCCATGACAAGGTGGACGGCCTCTGCGCCCACGTGCACGACCACCTCAACATGGTCGGCGGCGGTCGGCGGGTGAATGCCGGGCTTTCGAAAGCAGCTTAGACAAACAGCTTTCTGCTACTCTGAAACCCCGGACGACGATCCGGGGTTTTTCTATCGGCAAATCGCTTACCTCAGGGCGGCCATCACGTCCTCGACATGACCTTCGACCTTGACCTTGCGCCAGATCTTTTCGACGTTTCCGTCTTCGCCGATCAAGAAGGTCGACCGTTCGATGCCCATCGATTTCTTTCCGTACATGTTTTTTTCCTTCCAAACGCCGTAGCGCTCGCAGACATCCGAGTCTGCATCGGAGGCCAGCGGGAAGTTCAACTCGTATTTCTGTTTGAACCTGTCGTGGCTTTCCGGCGTGTCCTTGGATATGCCAATGACGTCGACGTTGAGCGCATTGAGCGCCTGCATATTGTCGCGGAAAGAGCAGGACTCTACCGTACAGCCCGGCGTGTCGTCGCGCGGATAAAAATAGAGAACGACCCTGCGCCCGCGCAGCGAGGAAAGGCTGACCTGACCGCCATTGTCGGAGGGAAGTGAAAAATCAGGGGCCTGTGCCCCAACTTCGATGTTTTCCATGAGCCTCTGAACCTCTAAAGTAACCTGTAATGGAATCTGTACCCGACCATCCCCAAGTCAAGTGATGAAATCTTTCACCCCTCAACTAACCAGACTGCTCAAAAAGCTTTCAATTCTCGTTCTGGAGGCGCTCGCCGTTGTCGTGGTTCTGGTCATTATTGTCGGCGCGGCGATTCTCTGGCGTCTGACCTCGGGACCGATCGATCTCGAATTCGCGCGAGAATTTATAGAAAGCACACTGAATGATTCGAAGAGCGGTCTCTCTCTGACCGTCGAGAAGATGGCGTTGCAGTGGCCGGAAGCCTCGAAACCGCTCCTTCTGGGTCTCAAGGACGTTCGCATCGTCGAGGGCGAGGAAAAGGACATTTTGTCGGTTGACGAACTCGGCCTTTCCTTTTCGCTCTCGTCTCTGCTGATAGGACAGGTTCGCCCGCAGGCGGCCTATATTCGCAAGCTCTCCCTGCGTCTCGTCCGGACGGAGGATGGACTTCGCGTCGGGGCCGGGGATTTTCCCGGGGCCGCCGGGACAGATAGCGACGGCACTGTCCTTCCCGATGTTCTGGAATCGGTGCGGGCGTGGGCGCGCGGGCAGGGTCAGGACGGTCCGGAGATCCTCTCGCAGCTTGGGCTCGTCGAGGTGGAAAAAGCATCGGTCATGGTCGAGGATCACATCGCGGGTTTGTCATGGTTTTTCCCGCGTTCCGATTTTCGCATCGCACGCGGTGACGCGGTCGCCGAGGCGACGGCGTTTGTCGAAATTCCGGGCGGACTAAAGACGGCGACTGTTGAGGCGAGTGTCCGTTACAGTGTCGAGGAAGACGCATTTTATGCGAGTCTCATCGCCGGGGACGTGGATCCGGAAGTGCTGTCGCGCAAATTCGGCGAACTGGAATTCCTTGCCGGTCACGAGCTGACCCTCAGTGCGCGGCTCGATGCCGAATTCGGTGACGACCTCACGCCCGTCGATGTTCGTCTTGCGGTCTTGTCGCAGGGTGGCAAGGTTTCACTGCCCGCGCTCTACGAAGAGCCGCTCGCCTATGACGAGGTGCGGCTGACTGCCTCCTGGGATGCGGCGACCGGCCAGACCGAAATCCGGGAACTTACAGTCGATTTGCCCGAGGCCACCCTCTCTGCGAGTTCCTCGTTCTCCTATCGTCAGGGGGAGGCTTTGACCGTTCCTGTCCGAGTCACGGCGGACCGGGTCGCCGTTGACGATCTGCCCGCCCTTTTCCCGCCGAAGCTTGAGGATACGGGCGCGTACCGCTGGCTTGTCGAGCGGATGGAAAAAGGCACGTTTTCGGATGTGGTGGCGAGCGCCGTCATCTCGCTGCCGCCCTCGACCGGAGGATTTGATGATGTTGACGTGAGAGAAGGCAAAATTGCCTTCGCGTTCGACGGTGTGACAGTTGATTACCGGGCTCCGATGGTGCCGGCGGAAAACACGGCGGGAAAGGGTCTCGTCGATTTTGACGCCGATACGCTGGTCGTGGAAGGGACGACGCACCTCGGTGCAATCGCGGCCAAAGACGTCCGTGTCGCGTTCGACGGGCTTATGGTCGCGGGAGCGGGAAGCGTCGATATTTCGGCGCAACTCGACGGACCGCTTCCGGCCATGCTCGAATATCTCGCACGGGAGCCGATTGGCTACGGCGATGATCTCGGCATCCGACCGGAGGATACAAAAGGAACCGCCTCAATCAAGGCGAATGTCGCTTTCCCGACGACGGAAGACCTGAAAAAAGAGGAAGTCAAGATCGTCGCGGACGGCACGGTAAAGGATGTGCATCTTCCCGGTCTCGTGGAAGGACTCGACCTGAAAGGTGGTCCGTTCGCTGTCGCGGTCGGCGAAGAGGATTTTACCGTCGAGGGCCGGGGCCAACTCGGCGGGCGGGATATCACCTTCGCCTGGCAGCAGTATCTCGACAGCGAAGGTCGCGCGTGGTCGAGCAAGGTTGTCGCGAGTCTCGGGGCCGACAAGGCGCTGCGCGAGCATTTCAACATCGGGCTCGATGATTATCTGAGCGGCACGCTTCCGGTAAAAATCACCTACATCATGCGGAACGACGACCGTAATACCGTCGATATCGAGGCGGACCTGACCCCGGTCCTGCTGACCTTCACGCCTTTGAAATTCGTGAAGCCGGCGAGTTTGCCAGGCACGGGCTCGCTGCAGGTATCGCTCGACCGGGGAAGGCTGGTCGAGATAAGCCGCCTTAATCTCGAGTCCGCGGAGCTTTCCCTTGTGAATGCCCACCTGCTGTTCGGTCCGGTCATGGGCGAGCAGGATGTGACGAGCCTTACCGCCGACCGGCTGCGCATGGGAGCGAACGATTTTTCGCTGGTCCTGAAACGCGAGTCGGGCGGACTAATGAAGCTGGATATCGACGGGAAGACGGTGGATGCGCGCCCGTTTCTAAGCGGCAGGGAAGACCGAAAGGACGCGGCGAAAGCTGCCGCCGACGAACCACCGATGATCCTGTCCGTGGATGTTCTCAGGATGATAACGGGCGAAGAGGAGTCCGTGCGCGACGCCAGAATGTATATCGAGACCGACGTGGCAGGCGACATCACGCAACTCGAAATGGACGCCCGCGCCGGCAACGGGCAGATCTATCTTCGCTACAAGCCGGACCCGCAGACCGCCCGAAAGGAGTTTCACCTTGAGGCCAGCGATGCGGGCGCGGTTCTGAAAGCATTCGGCATCAACAAGGACGTGCGTGGCGGAAAGCTGAAGGTTTTCGGGCAGCCGTCCGGGTTTTCAATTCGCGGAGGGGACATTGCTGGCAAGGCAGAGCTGACGAACTTTACGGTGGTGAACGCGCCAGGTCTTGCGCGTCTCCTGAGCGCACTTAGCCTGCCTGGTCTTGTGCAGCTTCTCGGCAGTGAAGGGATGGTGTTCACCAAGCTCGAAGCTGATTTCGACTGGTTCTACCGCCCGCAAGGGGCGGTGCTGGTGTTGCGGGAAGGGCGCACGTCGGGCAATTCTCTTGGCCTGACATTCGCGGGTGTCGTCGACCGGGCAACCGGCAAGATCGACCTTTCGGGTACGATCGTTCCGCTTTCGATGGTCAATACCCTGATCGGCGGCATTCCTGTCATCGGCGACATTCTCGCCGGGGGTGCTGGCGGCGCGGTTTTCGCTGCGACCTATACCGTCAAGGGGCCTTTGAAAGAGCCGGAGATCTCCGTTAATCCGCTGGCGGCGCTGGCGCCGGGGATATTGAGGAGGATTTTGTTCGAGGGGGGATGACATGACGAAAAAGCAATATCCGTACAAAAAGCCGCTGCCGGACTTTCCAGTTTCGGAAAAATTCCGGACGAAGGACGAAGTCGAAGCCTATTTCGACAACGATGCGCTTGTTTGCCTTCTATGCGGCCATGCCTACGAGTCGCTTCACAAGCACCTCAAGAATACACACCAGTGCGAGCCTGACGAATACCGCGAACAGTTCGGTCTTCCATGGCGGCGGGGTCTCGTGGGAAAACAACTTCGCCACAAACAGAGGACGATCATGAACGCCCAGCGCAAGGAAGGCATCATACCCCAGCGGCCTTCGACCGACCATATGCGCAAGTTGCATGCCTCGATTGTTAACCGGCGTCCGTCGACCGATGTCGCGAAGAATTCCTGGCACCGCAGGGGCCTGGAAGCACACGGTCGGGAAGCGAAGTGGGAAGAAAAAGACTTTCACGAGTTCTTGCGCCGGATAGAGAAGGGCAGGACGATCAGCGAAGTGGCGAAGGACGAGGATATGCCGACCCGTGAAGTGTTTGGCGACTACATGCATGCCCACCCCGAGTTCCGCGTAAAATTCGAACTTGCGTGGGACGCGTTGCCGTTCAGTGTGCAGGTCCGCGGAAGCCGGCTTGGACTCCGCTTCGAAAAGGAACTTGACGAGTTGAGGGGAAAGGGGTTTTCGCAGCCGGAAATCGCGCGCATGCTGGGCGTCTCCTATCCCGTCGTCCGGGGACGTCTGAACGGACAAGGCCGCCGGAAGACCGCAAATATCGCACGCTTCCTTAAGGAGATGGACGGCAGTCTGCGCATGATCAAGCCAAGAGACCCGAAAACGGTCGGAAGACGGAAAAAACAGGAACCATGAGATCTCGGCGCGGGTTCTGCGGGTGGGGAAGCTTACGGTCCCGAGTTGAATGAACGCAGAAGACGGAGCCCGGAAGAGGCGTGTCCGTTCCTGATGGAAAATACAGGTGGTCCAGGTTTTTTGGGACCACCGCTTTTTCTCTGAACCGGGCGATTGACGCTTCAGGCCGCACGCACCTGACTGATAAAGCCTCTAACCGCTGTCTTGAGCTCAGCCGACTGTTTTGAAAGGCTCCCCGCGCTGTCCCTAAGTGAAGCTGTCGCACTGGCGCTCTCGTTCGCGGCTTGCTGAATACCGACGACGTTCGCGGACACTTCCTGCGTTCCCTGCGACGCCTGCTGAATATTGCGACTGATCTCCACCGTCGAATTGTTCTGCTCCTCGACGGACGCCGCAACACTCGTCGTTTTCTCGCCGACCGCTTCAATCTGCCGGAGTATCTCGTCGACGGACATGACCGTTTCGCCGGAGCCGTCCTTGATCGCCTTGATGAGGCTGGAGATCTCGTCGGTCATTTGTTGGGTCCGTGTCGCAAGCGACTTCACCTCGCTGGCCACAACCGCGAAACCTTTACCGGCGTCGCCCGCGCGCGCGGCCTCGATCGTCGCATTCAGAGCAAGCAGGTTCGTCTGCTCCGCCACGTCGACAATCGACTGCAACACGGTGTCAATCTGGGCGATCAACTTCTCAAGGTTCGAGAGCTTTTCCTTTGAGGTCTGCGCCGAACGGGTGCAGATTTTTGCGGTACTCGCGGTATCGGTGATGTTACGCGAGATATCCCGGATCGACGCGCTCAGTTGCTCCGCAGCGGCCGCCACGGTCTGAACGTTGGCGGACGCCTGCTCCGAGGCACCGGCAACGCTGGCGCTTTGCCGGGACGCCTCTTCGGCGCTGGCGGAAAGCTGCGTGGCCAGTGCTTCAAGCTCCGTCGCCGCGCTTCCGACGATCTCCACGATACCGCCAACCTGCGCCTCGAATGAATCGGCCATCGCATTCATCATTTTGCACCGTTCGTCAGCCTGACGCGCCTTTGCTTCTTCCTGCTCCGCGCGAAGCCGGTCGCCTTCCCGGGCGTTTTCACGAAAGACCTCAAGAGCCCGGGCAAGTTCGCCTATCTCATTCCGGGAATCCGTGTACAGAATTTCGAAATCGTAATTTCTGCTGGCGAGTTTGTTCATATCGCCCGTCATTCGTGCGAGCGGTCCTGAAATCGAGCGCGCAATCACGGAAGCCACGAAAACACCCATCAGGATAACGGCAAGAGAGATTCCCGCGGCCTTCGCCGCGGCGGCGTAAAATTTTCTGTCGACGTCGTCAATGTAAACACCGGTGCCGACCATCCAGTCCCACGGCTCGAAATACAGGCTGTAGCTGAGCTTCGGCTGGGGCTCGTCGCTTCCCTCGCGAGGAAAATCATAGTGAAGGAATCCGCCTCCGTCCCGGGCGATTTTTACCATCTCGCGGATGAAATAAACGCCGTTTGCATCCTGTGAGTCGGCGAGGCTCGTCCCCTCAAGTTCCGGTCTGGCGCCATGAACGACCGTCCCGCCATTTTTGTCAAAGACGAAGATATAATCGCTACCCGCATAGCGAAGACCGCGAAGCGCGTCCCGCGCCATAAGCTGTGCCGTGTCCTCGGACACCGAGGCGTTGTCGCTTGCCAGCTTTTGGTAATGCGTGATTATGCCGTATGAAAGGTCGACGATATTCTGCAGCCGTGCTTTTTCCGATTCGATCAGGCTGTTCCGGTACATCACCAGCGAATTCACGGAAAGGCCGGCGAGCGCAACCGTAAACAGCCCGATGACCATGGCCATCTTCACGGACAGCCTAAGATTGTTTAGCATACTCACTTTACTCAGTCTCCTGTCATGGAAGTGGCGGGAATGTGGTCCCGTTTCGACCACACCGCGACATAAATTATACGAAAAAAATGAATGCCTATGTGTGCTTTTTTTTGCCGCATCCGCATAGATCCCGAGCTTTCGAACTTGCTCTTTTGGTTAGCCCCAAGCGAGGAACAGCAATTCAAAATCGCGCGATCCGGTGCAAAAACGGAGAGGGTCGTTTTTCATAAATTCCACATGAGCGCCACGTTCTCTGGCAAACGGGGACGTGGCAAACGGGGACGGAGTAAAACGAGGGGGTTTTACTCCGTCCCCATTCCGCGCGTCCCCATTCCGCGGCCCCATTCCGGCCGTGTTTCCACCACTAAGGCAACGTACAAGGCAACAAGACGCCAAGGCGCTGGTAATAAGGGAAACTTGGTGCCGCGGTGTCTTGGGGGTTTAGAATACTTAATCTTCCGCCATGCATGCATGGCACGCGGGTACTCCTCATCTCCGGTCCGTACACAATTCGGGAGACGGGGCGATAACCGGGGAGTAACGCTCGGATTGGAATTGCCGGGCGAGGAAGCCGAAACTTGCAATCAAGACACGCCTTCGGTTAATCTTAATGCCATGTTTACTACTGCGGCTACTGATTTCACGCTGGCGCCAGCACCGTTCGCGCATGTCGGCGTTCTTTCGCCCAAGTTCTGCGAGTGCGCCGAAGACCACGCACACAGAGAAAATGACCCCGGAGGCACCACGACTGCCGCCAGAGGCGATTTCGACTCCGACTCGCTGGCGGGTCTTGAACTCCCGCCCGGTTATACGTCCTTGCGCGATCGCGTCCTGAACCTTGTGCGGGAAGGACACCCGGAAGCGGCCATCGAGCGCCTGGAATACGCGCTTACGCACGCGGACGATATGCGCTTTTGCGCGATCGTCAATCTTTCGCTGGAAGCCACCACGGACATGAAGCGGTTCGGCATGGCCGAAGAAGCTGCCCGGCTGGAAGACATCCTCGCGGATTATGGCGTCGAGCCGTTTCCCTCTCCCGAAAGCGCGTCCTTTGCACCCAAGAACAGCGCGATCACGGTTCAGGTCCCGTCCCTCATGCACTGACCGCCGATCGGGTCCTTGATCCCGCCCTCAAAAGGCTATACAGAAATTGCGATGGAAATTTTTCGCGACTACAGGAATTTGCCCGACCACGCTCGCGGCGCGGTCGTGGTAATCGGTAATTTTGACGGCGTGCACCGGGGCCACCAGGCGCTGCTCGCGCAGGCCGGTGCGGTGGCCCGCGGAAAGCGCAGGAAGCTTGCCGCCCTGACCTTTGAACCCCATCCGCGCGCGCTGCTCCGCCCTGACGATCCGCCCTTTCGCGTCACGCCCGAGCCCCTCAAGATGCGGAGGCTTGAAGCCTGCGGGGTAGATCTCGTATTCGCCATTCCTTTCGACTGGCCGTTCGCCAGCCAGACCGCCGTTCAGTTCGTGGACCAGGTGTTAAAAACGGGTCTCGGCGCGGCCCACGTCGTCGTAGGCGACGATTTCCGCTTCGGACAGTTGCGCAAGGGAACGCCCGCCGACATCGAGCGGGCGGGAATCGCGGTCGACACCGTGGAGCGCATCGTCACCGCTCATGAAGAACCCTATTCCTCCAGCGACGTGCGCGCTGCGCTGCGGCACGGCAACATCGAAAAGGCCAATGCACTGCTTGGCTGGCCCTGGGAGATTGAGGGGATTGTCGCGCATGGCGACAAGCGTGGGCGCGAACTAGGATTTCCGACAGCGAACGTGTCTCTAGGCGATGCCATCCACCCTGGCTATGGCGTTTATGCGAGTCTTGTCCGGATTGTCGAGGACGGAGTCGACGCACCGTGGCTTGCTTCGGCGACCAATATCGGGATCAGACCGATGTTTGAAATCCGGACCGCCCAGGTCGAGACCCATATTTTCGATTTCGACGACGACATCTACGGCAAAACGCTGCGGATCCGGCCGGTGCGCCAGATTCGCGGCGAGGCGAAATTCGCAAGTCTCAACGAACTGATCGCGCAAATGTACGACGACTGCCAAGAATCGCGTGCAATTCTTGCGCGTCCCTTGATGGAGCTACGGGCTTGATCTTCACAACGCTTTTCACCAACCTCCTGCCTCTCTATGCGATTATCGCTATCGGTTTTGTCGCCGGACGGCTGTTCCACCTCGATCGTAAAGCGCTCGCTGATCTGTCGCTTTACGTACTGATGCCCGTAACGGTCTTCGGGTTTATTGCGCAGATCGACCTCAAACCCGAGTACGCGCTGCTACCGCTCATATCCTTCGGCCTGCAGTCGATCATGGGACTTTCCGCCTTTGTCCTCGCAAAGAAAATATGGAGCGACAGTACGCCGAACTTGCTCGCAATGTGCGCCTCCATGCCGAATTCCGGCTATTTCGGGCTGCCGCTGGTCGTGCTGCTGTTCGATACGCACTGGGCTGGAGTCTACACATTCTTCCTGCTCGGCGGCATTCTGTACGAAGCGACATTCGGCTATTACATCGCCGCGCGAGGCCATTTCGACGCCCGTCAAAGCCTTCAGAAGCTTATCCGCTTCCCGGTTCTCTATGCGCTCGCGGCAGCGCTCGCCCTGAACCTTTCCGGCCTTGCCTTCAACGATCAGGCCGTAACCTACTGGGGGTACTTCAAGGGCGCTTACATCGTTGTGGGGATGATGATTATCGGTACCGCGCTCGCCAAAATGGACCGCCTCGAGTTCGGCGGCGGGCGATTCTTTGGAATCGTGCTCGCATGGAAATTCGCTCTCTGGCCGCTCACGGCGCTGACGCTGGTCGGCTTCGACCGGCTCGTGACCGGCTGGCTCGATCAGAACCTGCACAGCCTGATTTTGATTTTCTCGATCCTGCCGCCCGCCGCCAATATCGCCGCGTTTGCGGCCCAGCTCAACCTGACGCCGGAGAAGGCCGCAACGACCGTGTTGTTCGGAACGCTCTTCGCGCTGCTCTACATCCCGGCCGTGTTCTGGATTTTCGGGATCGAGGTCGGCTAGCCATGGATCGCCCCAAAGTCGGAGTCGGCGTTATCGTTGTAAGCGGCAGAGGCGAAATCCTCCTCGGCCTGCGCAGAAACGCCCACGGCGAGGGCACATGGGCCTTCCCCGGCGGCCATCTCGAAGCGGGCGAGAGTTTCTCCGAATGCGCGCGCCGGGAGACGCGCGAGGAAACCGGCCTCGAAATCGAGGATTGCCGCTGCGTCGGCGCGACGAACGATATTTTCGAGGCCGAAGACAAGCATTACATCACAATCTACATGCTTTGCACGGCAGCGCCCGGAGAGCCCGCAATCCTCGAACCGCACAAATGCGAACGCTGGCAGTGGTTCAAACGCGACGCCCTGCCCGATCCGCTCTTCCTCACCATCCGCAACCTGCTCGCAAACGACCCGGAGAATTGCGTTCGAAACGGGTTTTAATCATCCGCACTCAAAGCCGCGCAGCATCCCGTCCCGGTTCAGGGCCGGATCCTTAAGGTACCGAACGCGGCCCGGCGGCACCCGGAAACAGCCCGCATGGTGTTTGAGGTTCGGGCCGCGGTCGCAGGTTTTCGGATCGGTAATCGGCTTGCCGCGCTCATCGGTATCGCGGGGCAAGCTGTAGAGAGGCATGTGCGAGTAACGCCCGTTGCTGTCGCGCCTGTAGACATGGAAATCGTCGAAGCCGTTGTGAAAAACCTCGATGATCCGGTCGTCCGGAACGGCATCCGCGCGCGCGATCCGGACCAGACCGTCTTGTTCGAAAGCCGCGATCAGACCCGCCGTCGTGACACGGAAGGACCTTGTCCTTTCGCCGTTCCGCGCGGACACCATCAACCGCCCCGGCACCCCGATCCCGTGCGCCGGAATGTCCAGTCCGTAAGTCAGACAATTAACCCGGCCTTTCAGCGACCGCCACAGATGCGGCGCGTAAGCGGGCGGCCCGCCTCCCGGCGCAATCGCAACCTCGTGGAAGATGTCGTGCAGAACCGCCTCGTGAGGGCGAATCCCCTCTTCCTCCTCGTCGCAAAACGAAAAAAAATCCGAAACTACGGATGTCATAGGGCCGCCCGGCGCTTGTTTAAGCGCGAGAACAGTAAGCACCGACATGCGTTATGTCAATATCTTCCGGAACAAATTTTACCTTTTCCAGCTGTTCGGGCCGGTAGTCGCTCAGACTTTAGTGCCCACAGCAGCATAACCGCCAGCGCCACCGTAGGGTTCGTGCGCCATGAAATTTGTGAGAAGACCTTTCTGATGCTCCATAATCGCATGCATTTTCAGGCGTGCATGATGGCCGAGCTCACGAGCCTCGACAATGCCGGTGAGCTTGTCATCGCGACCAAGGACCGGCATGAAGCGAAACCCGTGGGCTGTGATTTTTTCCACGGCATTCTCGACCGGCTCGTCGTGAAAAAGGTGTTCAGGGTTCTCGATCATGACGTTGCGCGCTGTCATGCAGGTCGCATGCTCACGGATCGCCTCTTCGTCGCAGAGGGATGCAGCACTCGGAGGGACACGAAACACACGGCGAATAATTTCCCGCTCGGTGACCAGCCCGGCCATCCGTCCGTCCGGCTCAAGGACGACGCCTGCGCCGGATTCCGCATCGTGCAGACGCCTGACAAGTTCACCAACCGGCATCAAAGGAGTGAATGTGACGACAGATCGATTGCTGACAATATCACCAACCGTATCCGCGTAGGCGTTCCTCGTTTTTTCAGAAAATCTCACAGTGGCCTCCTTAATACAATGAAATGAAACACCCACTGCTACTATCCGCTTACTGTCTGCCCGAATGTATTTTTCGTTAAAACTGAAATTTAATTAGTACGATTCAGGTCCGCTTCAAGTGTTGCTGCAAAAACTTCAGTCGGGCTGAACCCGGCTGAAAACACCGACCAGCTCGACATGCGCGGACCAAAGGAACTGGTCGATCATACGGGCTTCCACAAAGTGGTAACCGCCTTCCATTAACAGCGCCGCGTCACGGGCGAAGGTGGCAGGGTTGCAGGAGACACTTACCACTCGCTCTACGCCGCTTGCGGCCAGTTCAGCGGCCTGCGCCCGCGCCCCGGCGCGCGGGGGATCAATCACGGCGGCGTTGAACGCGGCGAATTCCCTTGCACCAAGAGGGTCCCGGAACAGGTCGCGTCGCACGGCCTGAAGGTGGCCGTTCCCGGCCCCTGCTCTTTGAAGCGCAGCGACGGGTCCGGCTTCGCCCTCAATAGCGGAAACCCTGCCGCGCGCGAGAATCGGCCCCGCGAACGTGCCGCTCCCTGCGAACAGATCGACGAAACGTCCGTGCGAGGGCAAACCGCGCAGAACAGCGGCGACGAGCGCCGCTTCGCCCTCTGCGCTCGGTTGCAGGAAGGCAAGCGGCGACAGGGGAACGGCAAGGTCTCCGCAACGCTTAAGGACCGGCTTTCTTGCGATCATAATTTCCGGCTCGCTCCGGTCCTTCATGCGCCACGAGATGCGCGCGAGATCGAGCGCATCCGCCATTTCTGCAAAAGCCTCACGCTCGGCAAGGCCCGGTGCCTTTCGGGTGCCGACCGGACCCGTTATCGTGACGTCGACCGCGCCGTCCACGTCCTGCACGAAAATATCGGCGGGACGGCTGTCGGAAAGGACGCGGTGCAAAAACGACCGGGCTCGGTCCGCGAACGCTTGCAAGGCGGGCGTGACGACCATGCATTCCGGAATGTCGATGATATCGTGGCTGCGGCGGCGACGATAACCGAGGCGCAGTTCCTTATGACGCTTAAACGCGGCGAAGGTGGCGCGGCGACGCGTGGCGCGGGAGACGAACACCGGTGGCAGCCAGGTCTCCGGCTTAATACCCGCACGGGCGAACGCAACACGGGCCAAATTCTCTTTCCAGCTTCGGTAAGCGTCCTCGCCAATATGCTGTAGCTGGCAACTGCCGCATGTCTCGAAATACGGGCACGGCGGTGCCGCGCGCCACGGACCCGCCTCCAGAAGCTCGACGATTTCGCCGCGCAGGCCATCCTCGGGCGTCCCGGAAATCCGCGCGCGCACCCGGTCGCCCGGCACGGTGCGCGGCACGAACACCTGCGCGCCGTCCAGCGCCGCAAGCCCGTCGCCACGGCGTCCGATTTCGGTGATGGCAAGTTCGGCGATATCAGGCATCAGATCCGGAAACGTGTTTAACCTTCAGGAAGACAAATTCTCCTGTCCAGAATCGCTTCGACCGTCTTGAAGGCAAGCATCAGGACGATCCCGCTCAGGACGAACAGCAATCCCGAACCGATCCAGAAATAGCCGTTAATACCGGTTTTCGCAAACATCAGCATGTTGGCAATGCTGATGGCGGCTAGCGGAAAGCTGTAGGCCCACCAGGACATGAAGAATTTCAGCCGGATGAATCGCCGTATCTTGGTCGCAAGCAATATGGTCAGAAACAGCCCGGCATACAGGAAGAATCGCGCAAGATTGTCGACCTCTCCATTGAGGCCGACATAGGAAATGAACCCGACAGAGGGCGGCGCAATCAGGATGAACAATGTCGGCATAAGCCGCTCGTCGATCGGATTGTGGAACAGGATCCGGTACATGATGACTGTCATCAGGATCATCCAGAACAGCATGCCGATGCTGAAAAACATCCACGATATCTCAATGAAACCATGCTGAACGCCCGCAATCGGCACGATGACGTTACCGACGGCCGGTATGAGCCAGGCGGGATTCATGTGCTGAATCTGGCAGTTCTTGTGATGCATCCACACATTGACGACGTAGAGGGTAAAACCGAAATGAAGGCACGCACCGGCGACCCATAAATACAGGCTGACCGTAGTGCTGAGGCTCAGGTACACGATCGAGAGCAGGAGCAAACTCACCGAAATCGCAGGGAAAAAATTGATCTTCACCGGGTGATGAATCTCGTGGATGACGGCACCTGGGTACCTAACCAGCTTGGCCGCGTACAGGATGAAAAGCACGAAAAATGTGACTGTCGAGAGCGTCGTCAGGGCCACCGACAAAATCCCGAACTCCACGCCGAGTAGATGCTGAAACCGGATCCAGCCAATGGTCAGGCCGGACAGTCCCATCACGATGGCAAAAAACGAAACGGGAAAATGTTCGAGGCGCGAGCCCCGGTTTTCTGTACTCATCGCGGTTCTCCGGGCTGGTTGTTGCGGACCATTCAAATCCTGAATCGGTCGACTCGTCAATAATTCTGTTGTGGTTTTTTGGGCTGTGGAACGCAGGTGCGCATCCTGCCCTTGCATAACCCCGCGCATTGCCTGTATACCGGTCTCATGGCTTTATCCTTTCGCTTCATTCGAATTATCGTCCCGGCTCTTTGAGACTTAGAGCCGGGTAAATCCTTGTCTCGATCAGAGACTTCCCCTATAAATTTCCCGTTTTCAGACGAATGAAGAGCCAAGCCATGTGCGCCGACAAACACTATCCCGATGCTGCGAGTAGTCCCGACTATCCGAAGATCGAGGAGGAAATCCTTGAATACTGGCAGGAAAACGACATTTTCCGCGAGAGCGTGCGGCATCGCGAGGGCGCGGACGAGTTCGTGTTCTATGACGGCCCGCCCTTCGCCAACGGCCTGCCGCATTACGGGCACCTCGTTACCGGCTATGTGAAAGACCTTATTCCGCGCTACAAGACCATGCGCGGTTTCAAGGTCGACCGGCGTTTCGGATGGGACACGCACGGTCTGCCCGCCGAGTTGCAAACCGAGAAAGAGATCGGCATCTCGGGCCGCAAGCAGATTCTCGATTACGGCCTGAAGAAGTACAACGACGCCTGCCAGAAAAGCGTGCTGCAATTCACGAAAGACTGGGAGTACTACGTCAACCGGCAAGGGCGCTGGGTCGATTTCGAGAACGATTACAAGACGCTCGACGTCACCTATATGGAAAGCGTGATGTGGGCCTTCAAACAGCTCTGGGACAAGGGGCTGGTGTACGAGGATTACCGCGTCGTGCCGTACTCGTGGGCCGTGGAAACGCCGCTGTCGAACTTCGAGACGCGGATGGACAATTCCTACCGCATGCGGCAGGACCCGGCGGTGACGGTGGCGTTTGAACTGACTGAAAAAATCGAGGGTAAAAAAGCGTATATCCTTGCATGGACGACAACGCCGTGGACGCTGCCGTCGAACCTCGCGCTGGCAGTGGGGCCGGAGATCGAGTATGCGATGGTCGAGAAGGACGGCGAGATCGTCATCATGGCGAAGGACAGGCTGGAGGCTTACCGGGGACAGTTACTTTTTGAGGAAAAAGGTAACTGTCCCAGGATCGTCAGGGGTGCCGACCTCGCCGGAAAGACCTACGTGCCTCTGTTCGACTACTTCCGTAATACGCCGCAGGCCTTCCGCATTCTCGAAGCCGATTTCGTCAGCACGGAAGACGGCACGGGCGTCGTCCACATGGCGCCAGGTTTCGGCGAGGACGATTTGAATGTCTGCCGCGCCGCCGGTATTCCGGTCGTCGTGCCCGTCGACAATCAGGGAAAGTTCACGTCCGAAGTGCCCGACTATGAAGGTCTTCTGGTGTTTGACGCCAACAAGCTGATTATCAAGGCCCTCAAGGAACGCGGCGTGCTGATCCGGCAGGAGACAATCGACCACAACTACCCGCATTGCTGGCGCACGGACGAGCCGCTGATATACAAGGCAATCAACAGCTGGTATCTGGCCGTTTCCAATTTCCGGGACCGCATGGTCGAACTCAACCGCGAAAATATCAACTGGGTCCCGGCCAATGTGCGCGACGGGCAGTTCGGCAAATGGCTCGAAGGGGCGAGGGACTGGAATATCGGGCGCAACCGCTTCTGGGGCGCGCCGATCCCGGTGTGGAAATCGGACGATCCGGCCTATCCGCGCATCGACGTTTACGGCTCGATCGCAGAGCTGGAGCGCGATTTCGGCGTCAAGGTTACGAACCTCCACCGCCCCGGAATCGACGAGCTTGTGCGCCCGAATCCGGACGACCCGACCGGCAAGTCGATGATGCGCCGCGTCGAGGACGTGCTCGACTGCTGGTTTGAGAGCGGCTCGATGCCGTTCGCGCAAGTGCACTACCCGTTCGAGAACAAAGAGTGGTTCGAGACACATTTTCCGGGTGATTTTATCGTTGAATACATCGCCCAGACGCGCGGCTGGTTCTACACGCTGATGGTGCTCTCCACCGCGCTGTTCGACCGCGCGCCGTTCCGCAACTGCATCTGTCACGGCGTCGTGCTCGACGAGAACCACCAGAAGCTCTCCAAACGCCTGCGCAACTATCCCGACCCCGTCGATGTGTTTAATACCTATGGTTCGGACGCGCTGCGCTGGTATCTGGTCTCGACGCCGCTGATGACCGGGGGCGATCTGTCGATCCCGCGCGACGGCAAGGCGATCGGGCAAGTCAGGAATGCCATCGTCAACCCGGTCTGGAACGCGTATTCGTTCTTCACGCTCTACGCCAACGCCGACGGCGCGAAAGGATCGCTGATCTCTTCGAGCGAGAACGTTCTCGACCAGTATATTCTCTCCAAGACGCGCGAACTGATCGAGACGGTGCAAGACAAACTCGACGCGTACGACATCCCGGCGGCCTGCGGGGCGATTCAGGCCTTTATGGAAGCGCTGAACAACTGGTATATCCGCCGCTCGCGCGACCGGTTCTGGCGCGAGGAGAAGGACGCGGACAAGCAGGCGGCCTACGATACGCTCTATACGGTGCTGCACAATCTGTGCCGCGTCGCCGCGCCCTTCCTGCCTTTCCTCGCCGAGAAGATCTATCGCGGCCTGAGCGGCGAGAAGAGCGTTCACCTCGCCGACTGGCCGGACGCATCGCTCCTTCCGGAAGACGCCGAACTCGTCGAAACCATGGACCGCGTGCGCGAAGTTTGCTCGGCGGCCCTGTCGGTGCGCGAGAAGGAGTCGCTGCGCGTGCGCCTGCCGCTGGCAGAGCTGATCGTCGCCTCCGAATGCGCGCTTTCGCTTGGGGATTTCACCGAACTGATCCAGGACGAGATCAATGTCCGGGCGGTCACGCTCACCGAGGACCTCGCCGAATACGGCACGCTCGAGCTAAAGGTCAACCCGGCCATCGGCAAGCGCGTCGGCGCGAAAATGAAGGACATCATGCCCGCCGCGAAACAGGGCAACTGGACGGCCAACCCCGACGGCACAGTCACGATCGCGGGAGAAATCCTGACGGACGACGAATTCTCCATGCGGCTCGTGACGTCGGAAGGCCTCTCCTCCCAGCAGCTCGCGGGGCAAGGCGCGGTCATTCTGGACACGAAGATCACCCCTGAACTGGAACGCGAGGGTCTCGCGCGCGACCTCATCCGCCTCATCCAGCAAACCCGAAAAGACGCTGATTTCCACATTTCAGACCGCATCGAGCTTGGCCTCGAATTGCCGCCTGCCATGACAGACGCCGTAAACGCCCACAGCGAATTCATCAAGAGCGAAACCTTGAGTGTGACGCTAGCCTTTGGAACGCCTTCGTCGTTTGATTATACGGGCGAACACGAAATCGGCGGGGCCATGGTGAAGATTTCGGTCAAACGAATGAAGGAAGCGGCTTGAGCGACGCGATGGCGTCCCATAAATCCGTATGGATTCTGCCCTGCGGGGAAGACCGGGAGATGTTGACACCGGTTATCCGGGAACTGTGCGACCAATACGGCTGCCCGTTTTTCGAACCCCACGTCACGCTTTTTTCCTGCGACATCGACGGCGACAAGCTGGCGCCGGTTATCGACGATCTGGCGGGCCAATGGTCGCCGGTCGTTCTCTCGTCAGCCAGCCTCGCATCTGGCCCCGCGCTCAAGAAGACACTATATGTTCAGATGCATTTTTCCCCGGAACTGCTCCGCTGGAAGGAACAGATCGAGACCCATCTTCCCGAGGTGCCGAGATATCACCTCGACCCGCATGTCAGCCTCGTTTACCAGTTTCTCGGTGCGGACCAGCGCGAAAAAATTTGCGGTTCACTCGACGTTCAACTCAAAGACTACCGTTTCGATCGCCTTCAGATTCTCGATACCGGGAAGGGCTTGCCGAACCCGCGTGAAATCCGGAACTGGAGAGTGCTCCGCGAATACGAACTCACAGCCCTATAGAGAAGAGCGACACGTATCCAACCGCCGACGCCTTTCGAGTTCCGCTGCGACGTCGCCAGCCATCGAGCACAGCAGAGCGGCATCCTTGAAGGAGAAGCCCCCGCGCGGCTTGTCATCCATGATACAAAGGACGCCGATCTTCATCCCGTTCGGCGCGACAATCGGGGCTCCGGCGTAAAAGCGAACGAACGGCTCGCCGGTCACCAGAGGATTGCCCCTGAACCGAAAGTCCTCGCTTGCATCAAGTACGATCATCACCGTGTCCTCCAGAAGGGCGTGCGCGCAAAAGGCCTGTTCACGAGGCGTTTCGTGGCAGTCCAGTCCAAGGCACGATTTAAACCACTGGCGCGAGTCGTCAATCAGCGATATGGCGACCACAGGTACCCTGAAGCGCTCAGCGACGCGCGAGACGATCGAATCGAACGCCTCCTCCTTCGGCGTATCCAGGACTTCATAATCCCGCAGGGTCTGGAGCCGCAGATCCTCGTCCTCAGGCAGCGGCGCAGCCAGCCATCCCGGTCCTTTTTCCGTGTAATCGTTACGCATCAGCATCTCCCGGCCCGCCCATTGTAGAACGCGCATCCCGCAAAATGGGTTAAGAATACTGATGTGTGTTTTTCACCGCTAAAAAACAAACATGGCGGCGATATAGGCGGCATAGAGAATCAGCAGCACAACCCCCTCCCGCCGGTCGATCACATGCCCGGATTTGATCACCGGGTAGAGGATGACCGCCACGACCAGCGCAAGCCATACGTCGAACTCGGCGATTCGTCCGGTGAGCGGCAACGGCGTGACAATTGCTGTCGAACCGAGAATGAAGAAGATATTGAACAGGTTGCTGCCGAGGACATTGCCGATAACCACGTCCGCGTGTTTTTTCATCGCTGCGACAACGGCTGTTGCCAGCTCCGGCAGCGACGTGCCTATGGCGACAAGAGTCAGGCCGATGACCGCTTCGCTGATGTTGAAAGCGCGAGCGACGGATGTCGCCCCGGTAACCAGCCAGTTCGCTCCGAGAGCGAGGAAGACAAGCCCGGCAACGATAAACGCCACAGATTGCCAGAGCTGTTTCGGTGCCTCGGGCACGTCTTCGGTGGCATGCGCGCGCGCTTCGACAAGTTCCTTTACCTCTTCGGGCGTCGCCTTCTTGTCGTCGAAATACGACCAGACGATGTATCCGACGAGCGTCATGACCATCAGGATCCCGCCGATCCGGTCAAGTTCGTTCATCAGGGCAATCAGACAAAGCGCCAGACTTGCGACAATAACGATCAGCGAATTCCGCCGGATCTCCCGTGTTCCGGACGCGATGGGCGAAATGGCCGCCGCAAATCCAACGATAAGGAGGATATTCGCGATGTTGGATCCCACCACGTTCCCCAGGGAAATTTCCGGCGATCCCGTCAAAGCTGCCTGAAGCGAGACGATCAGCTCCGGCGCGCTGGTTCCGAATCCGATGATGACGAGCGAGACCAGCAACGTGGAAATCCCGAAGCGAACGGCGACGCCGACGCTCCCCTTCACCAGCCACTCCCCGCCAAAAAAGAGCAGAACGAGGCCGGAAACGATATAGAAGAAATCGGTGAGCATGAAAGTTTCCTTTGCAACGCAGGCGGTTCAGGACGCTACTATGCATGTTTTGACGACGAAAGTCAGGCTCCCCGTTTAAAAAAAATCTACCGTCTGGTGAAGCGACCAGCGACATGGTACCTTTTCCAGTGTCACTTTTCTGAATCGGCAAATCCATGTCAACGATCACCGACCTGCCCGCCTTTGTCGACCATCCGGACACGATCGCCTTTGTCGGTCGAAGTCATCTGGCCTACCGGGAATCCTGGCTGCGAGCCTACAAAAAAAAACAGAGCATCAAAGGCGTCCAGAGAAGTATATCCCTGAACTTCCCCGCGTTGCTCGCCTTCCCATTCTGGTGCGGCTACCGCAAGCTCTACCTGCCGCTCGCAGGCTTTACGCTACTCATTTTTCCGGCCATCCTGTTCGAAATTTTCTCCGGCACGCTCCTTCCCTCATGGATTTATATTTTGTTCTTCCTTTACGCTGGGACGCGCGCGAACGGCCTGTATCTTTCCCGCATTATCCGGTTTTTTGAAAAAAACCTGAACGACAAGGACGAGGAAGACCGCGCCCGACTCATTCGTCGGAAGGGCGGCACGTCGGTCACCAGCGGCGCTCTGGCGCTTCTGGCCTTCATCCTTTCGCTTGTCGCGGAGTTCCAGGCGGGAGTCCTGCTCGCGGAAACGCTTGGCTTTGACGTCAGTCACGTATACACCTCGTAAAGAACCCGGAGCGAAGAACGTTTGATCCTATGCCAAAGCAACTCGCAGGAATTGCTCTAGCCCTCGTGCTGATTGTCGCCGATCAATTGAGCAAGTGGGCGGTCATGGAACGGATTTTGCACCCGGCCAGCGGCGTGGAACGAGCGCCGCACGGTTTTTTCGACTGGCTTGCCTCCGCACCACCACCTCTTCCTTTCGCGCGCATTGAGGTGCTTCCATTCTTCAACTGGGTGATGGTCTGGAACCGCGGGATCAGCTTCGGTCTGTTTCAGAATGAATCGGAACTTGGTCCTGTTATTATGGTCGCAGTTGCGCTTGCCATTTCCGTTATCTTTATCGTCTGGCTGCTCCGCACCGATCGCTGGATCACCGTGCTCACGATTGGTCTGGTCGTGGGCGGGGCTGTCGGGAATGTCATCGACCGGCTGCGTTTCGGCGCGGTTGCCGATTTTCTCGATTTTCATGCTTTCGGCCATCACTGGCCGGCTTTCAATCTTGCCGACTCGGCGATTACCGTCGGGATTGCGCTTCTGGTCGTCGATGGTCTATTCTTTGAGCCAAAGACGAACAGGAAAAAATCATGAAGACAGCAATTCCGGCACTGATCGTTCCTCTTGCCAGCGCCCTCGTCCTCACCGGCTGTTCCGGTGTCAAGGAAAACCTTGGCCTGGCCCGCACTTCGCCTGACGAATTCGCGGTCGTCAAACGTGCGCCCCTCGAAATGCCGCAGGACCTGTCGACGCTCCCGCCCCCGCGTCCCGGCGTCCTGCGCCCTCAGGAAAAGAGCCCGGAGATCGAAGCCCGGGAGACAATCTTCGGCCAGACTGCTCTGGAAGAACGATCCGGCACCAGCGCGGGAGAGGCGGCTATCCTTGGGAAAGCCGGCGCCGGGAACGTTCCTGACAATGTCCGCGTCGAACTGGATCGAGAGGCTGCCGAACTGGCTGAAAACGAACGGTCGGTTGCGGACAAGCTCCTTAACTGGTCCGGCGGCGGCGGACGCGCTTCCGCAAACGTGGTCGACGCTGCCAAGGAAGCAGCCCGCCTCAAGAACAATCTCGAATCCGGTCGCCCGGTCACTGAGGGCAAGACGCCGACGATCAAAGACTAAACTGTTCTCCTAAAGTCTTGCCCGCACATCGGCTGAAGACTACATTTCTGCGCATGATGAAAGTTCTCATGTGCATTTTCGCTTTTATGGTTTTCGCGCCCGCCGTTCACGCGCAGAACAAGGTCTTCGGCGCAGAAACGTTTACGCTCGATAACGGGATGGAAGTTGTGGTTATTCCGAATCACCGCGCTCCGGTGGTCACCCACATGGTCTGGTTTAAAGTCGGTGCAGCCGACGAGCCGCCCGGCTATTCAGGGATCGCGCATTTTCTCGAACACCTGATGTTCAAGGGCACGGATAATCTTGCCCCCGGCGAATTTTCGAAGACTGTAAAGAAACTGGGCGGCAACGACAACGCCTTTACAGCGCAGGACTACACCGCCTACTACCAGACGGTGGCAAAGGAGCATCTCGGCACGGTTATGGAGATGGAGGCCGACCGGATCGTTCATCTCTCTCCCCCGCCCGCGGAAGTAGCGTCCGAACATAAAGTCATTCTCGAAGAGCGCCGCCAGCGCATCGACAACGACCCCCGGGCTCTGTTCGGCGAACAGATGCGCGCGGCCCTTTATGTGAACCACCCTTACGGCACGCCGGTCATTGGCTGGATGCATGAAATGGAGAGGCTGAACTGGGACATCGCCGATGCGTTTCATCGCCAGTGGTACTCGCCATCGAACGCCATTCTTGTTGTTTCAGGCGACATTACGGCGGAAGAACTGAAGCCGATCGCCGAGCGGATTTACGGCGCGCTTCCTCCCGTGGGCGTGCCGGAAAGGATGCGCACGCAGGTTCCGAAAATGGCCGGTGAGAAGCGTATCGTTTTCCGCCATCCGGAGATTCGCCAGCCCTATTTCGAGCGGATCCTGATCGCGCCCGGCTATCGTCAGGACAAGGAGGAGTCTCTCGCCCTGCAACTGCTCGAGGAGGCGATTTCCGGCGGCCCGACAACCCGGCTCTACCGAACGCTTGCCGTCGAGCAAAAGGTCGCAAGCGGGGCGGGCCTCTATTACCGCTCCGATGCCTGGGACGATGGCGAAATCGGCCTTTACGCAACGCCTGTGGTCGGCGTGTCGCTCGAGCAACTCGAACAGGCTTTCGAAGAGGAACTGCGCCTGATCGCCGGGTCCGGGATCACCAGAGACGAACTCGCTCTCGCGAAAGAGCGCCTGAAAGCCAAGGCGGTCTACGCCCGCGACAGCCTGACGGGTCCCGCGATGATCGTCGGACGGGCGCTCACAACCGGTGCGAGCCTCGAGGATGTCGAGAACTGGCCGCAGATGATCGACGCGATCTCTCTCGAACACGTCAATGCCGCGGCGGCGAAGTATCTCAACCCCGATGAGAACGGACCGCCGCAGGTCACCGGATACCTGTTGCCCATCGAGGCGGCGGCAATGGTGGACGAATCCCCTGCCCTTCTGGAGGCCGCCGAATGAGAATCCTTCGACCGATCGTCGTTTTCGTCGTTTTCGCCTTTTCTGCATCGACAGCTTCCGCGCAGCAAGGCGACCGGTTTCTCGACATTCGGGAGGTGACCAGCCCCGGCGGAATCACCGCATGGCTGGTTGAAGATAAAAGCGTTCCCGTAATTGCCGTGGAGTTTGCGTTCAAGGGCGCGGGTTCCGCGCTGGAAAGCCCGGGCAAACAGGGGCTTGTCCGCCTGCTCTCCAACACCATGGACGAAGGCGCGGGGGACCTCGACAGTCAGGCGTTCCAGAGCGCGCTCAGCGCCGACTCGATCAGCCTGCATTTTGGCGCGAGCCGCGACGCTTTTTCCGGTTCGCTCAAAACGCTGAAGGAAAATCGCGACAAGGCGTTCGATCTTCTGGAACTCGCCCTTGAGCAACCGCGCTTCGACGAAGAGCCGCTCGAGCGGATGAAGCAGGCCAATCTCGCCCGTATCCGCGGCTCCCTCGCCGACCCAGAGTGGCTCGCCGCCCGGCTGTTCAACGATGTCGCCTTCGAAGGCCACCCCTACGCGCTCAACAGCGGGGGCACGTTGACCACGCTGCCCGCGATCACCGCCGACGATTTGCGGCAATTCGCAAACACCCAGCTCAGCAGGGACCGGCTCCGCGTTGCCGTAACCGGCGACATTACGGCGGATGAACTCGCGCCGCTGCTCGACGATGCCTTCGGCGATCTTCCTGCGACCGCGCCGCCTGCGGACATTCCAGACCTCCGCGTGCAGAACGCTGGCGGAGTTGTCCTCTTCGAACGTGATATCCCGCAGACAATCATCGAGATCGCCCAGCCCGGAATCGGGCGCGACCATCCTGATTATTACGCAGCGTCGGTGATGAATTTCATCCTTGGATCTTCGGGATTCGGGTCGCGCCTGATGGAACGCGTACGGGAAAAGCGAGGGCTGACCTACGGAATTTACACCGGCATGGTCAATTTCGATCACACCGACTTTGTGCGCCTGTCGACCTCGACTGAGAACGCGAACGTCCCGGAAGTCATGAACATAATCCGGGAGGAATGGGAAAGAATGCGCGATGAGCCCGTCCTCCCCGCCGAGATCGAAACGGCAAAAGCCTACCTCGTCGGCTCGATGCCCCTCATGCTCTCCTCGACCGACCGAATCGCCGAGCTGGTATTGTCCATGCAACTCGACAACCTGCCGATCGGGTATCTCGACAAGCGGGACCTTATGATCGAATCCGTTACCATCGACGACGTCCGGCGCGTGGCGAAAAACCTGCTTGTCCCCGAAGCCCTGACAGTGGTAATGGTTGGCAGGCCGCAAGGCATGGAGCCAACCCGAACAGTCGAGACCCTCCCCAATGTCGAGTGAACATGTCGTCCAACTCTCCGCCCAGACACTGACCGAAAAACCGGAATGGAAGAAGCTTGCGGACCATCGCGTTAAAATGGAAAACGTCCATATGCGCGATCTTTTCGCCAGGGATCCCGGGCGGTTCGAAAAATACCATCTGAAACTCGACGGCGTGCTGTTCGACTATTCGAAGCACCGCGTGACCGAGGAAACGCTCCTCCTTCTCGCGAACCTCGCCAAAGCCTGCAAGATCGAGGAATGGCGCGAGAAAATGTTCGAGGGCGCGCATATTAACTCGACCGAGGACCGTGCCGTTCTGCACACGGCGCTTCGCCGCCCGGCGACCGACACTCTCGTCGTCGACGGAGAGGACGTCATCCCCTACGTCCATGAGTGCCTTGCGAAAATGAAGCAGTTTTCCGACAAGGTCCGCAGCGGCGAGTGGACGGGTTACACGGGCAAAAAAATTACCGACGTCGTCAATATCGGCATCGGCGGTTCGGACCTCGGTCCCCTGATGGTCTGCGAAGCGCTGAAGCCTTACGCCGACCGCTCGATCTCCATGCACTTCGTTTCGAATGTCGACGGCACGCACGTTGCCGAAACGATCCGCAAACTGAACCCCGAGACGACGCTGTTCGTCATCGCCTCGAAGACCTTCACGACACAGGAAACCATGGCCAACGCCGAAACGGCACGCGGCTGGTTCCTCGAACGCACGGGCGAGCCGGAAGCGGTCGCCAAACATTTCGTTGCCGTCTCCACCAACCGGGACGGCGTCAAGGCCTTCGGGATCGATGAAAACAACATGTTCCCGTTCAAGGACTGGGTCGGCGGACGTTACTCTTTGTGGTGCTCGATCGGCCTGCCGATCTGCATATCGGTCGGCTTCGACAACTTCCGCAAGCTGCTCGACGGAGCGTACGCGATGGACACGCACTTCCGGTCCGCACCGCTGGATCGGAACATGCCGGTGATTATGGCGATGCTCGGCATCTGGTACCGCAACTTCTGGGACGCGCAAAGCTACGCCGTCCTGCCTTACGACCAGTATATGAGCCGCTTCACCGCCTACCTGCAGCAAATGGACATGGAATCGAACGGCAAGAGCGTCGACCGCGCGGGCCGCCGCGTCGATTACGAAACCGGCCCCGTCCTGTTCGGCGAGCCGGGCACGAATGGCCAGCACGCCTTTTACCAGCTCATCCATCAGGGAACGGCATTGATCCCGTGCGATTTTATCGCCCCGATCGAAACGCAGAACAAGGTCGGCCAGCATCACCAGTTGCTGCTGGCCAACGTCCTCGCGCAGCCGCAGGCGCTGATGCAGGGCCGGACGACGGAAGAAGCGGGAGGCAATCCGCAGAAAAGCTTCGAAGGCAACCGCCCTTCGACGACGATCCTGCTCGACGCCGTCGACCCGTACTGCCTTGGCATGCTGATCGCGCTGTACGAGCACAAGGTCTTCGTGCAGGGCATCGTCTGGAACCTCAATTCCTACGACCAGTGGGGCGTCGAGCTTGGCAAGGTGCTCGCGAAAAACGTCCTGACCGCGTGGAGCGAGGACAAATCCGACCTTTTGGACAGCTCGACGCAAGGGCTGCTCGACGCGATCAAACAGTAGTCTATCTGCCGCATTGCGAAAAAGGGAAGGGTCCGGCCCTTCCCTTTTTTCATTGCCGCCGCCATAATCACCGAATGGCCACTTGTCCCGGCGTATAAATGACCCGAAAAGAAAACATCCCCGAGCACGACGAACTCCCCCTCGTCACGCAGGACGACCTCAACGACGTCGTCGTGCTCCACACGCTCTACCTGCGCGGCGTCAAGGGCGGAGCGCGGGCGATCATGAAATTCCGTGATCTTTCAGGCCTTTCGCTCGCGGGAAAAGATCTCTCCCAAGCCGACTTTACCGGCTCGCGCCTCGTCGACGCCGATCTTGCTCACGGCATTTTCGTCGGCACGTCGTTCTTCGCGTGCGACATGCGCAATGCGAACCTCGAGCGCGCCAACTTCTCCCGGGCCGACTTTCGGGGCGCCTTCTGCGCGGGTGTCAATCTGGAGGGGGCCGACATGGCTTCTGCGGACCTGCGTTCGGGCAAGATCATGAAGACCGGCGATAAGGGCGAAATTGTCGACCGCAAGCGCCCGGGCGATCAGTCCGCGAAAACCATCTTCCGCGGTGCACGTATGGCACAAACCAATCTGTCGAAGGTGCACGCGTCGCATGCCGACTTCAGCGACGCGGACCTCACCGGCGTCGTCATCCACAACGGCGAATTCGCAGAAGCCAACTTCCACGGCGCGAACCTCTCCGACGCCGACCTTACGGGCTGCAACCTTTCCAAAGTCAATCTCGACGCCTCAATTATCGCAGGCGCGGTAATGGACGGGGTCGAACTCGATGGCGCGAGCCTTGCGAAAGCGCTCACCGAAAAAGCGATGGGCGAGAACATCGAAAAGCTCGGCGACACGCTTGAGGATTTGCTTCAGGAGCATACACTCTGGGTGCGCACGATCGGGCGCGACGGACGTCAGCTTGACCTGTCCGGTTTCGACCTGCGCGATATATTGAATCTAAAAAGCTACCCGTTAACTGCGATCAAGGCCGTGGGTGCGAATTTTCTGAGTCAGGATCTGAGAGGCGCGCATTTGCAAAGCGCCCAGCTTGACCGAAGCGACTTCCGGGATTGCAACGCAAGAAACGCCGATTTGCGCGGCTCTTCGTTCAAGTACGCCCGTTTCACCCGTACCGATTTGCGCGGCGCGAACCTCGCCCCGCTCGTTTTTGAAAACCCCGACAACACGAAACGCCTGCAACGCGTGAATCTAAGCGGGGCGGATTTGCGATATGCCGACTTGCGCGAAGCGGACCTTCGCGACGCCATCCTCATGGGCGCAGACCTCACCGGCGCCGACCTCGAAAAAGCCGATCTTCGCCGCGCGGATTTAACGGGAGCGCTGATGGACGACATGGCGCTGAGCCTCGCAAAGACCGACGACACGATCGTGGACTGACCCGCACCCCCTCATCGGGGACACAATAACTTTTTGTGTCCCCGATTATCTAACGCTGGGGACACAAAAAGTTATTGTGTCCCCGATGGCCTTCCCGATGCTGCTTGACCTGACGCCTGTCGTTTATCCACGGGCTTGCCGGGCCTGGTCACGTCCGGAGGATGACACACGTTTGCGCTTGCCCTATTCTTCGTCCATGCGCATTCGTCATTTGCCCGAGACGCTCGTCAACCAGATTGCCGCCGGTGAGGTCATCGAACGACCCGCGGCGGCTGTGAAGGAGCTTGTCGAGAACGCGCTGGATTCCGGGGCCTCGACCATTGAAATCGACGTACGGGACGGAGGAAAGAGCGCGATCGTCATTTCGGACGACGGGTGTGGAATGAGCCGCGAAGAGCTTTCCGCCGCGCTCGACCGGCATGCGACCTCCAAGCTTCCGGGTAACGATCTTCTCAACATTGCAAGCCTCGGCTTCCGAGGCGAGGCGCTGCCGTCCATCGGGGCGGTGAGCCGCCTGACGATCCGGACGAAGGAGCATCGGGGACACAATAACTTTTTGTGTCCCCAGGGGAACATCGGGGACACAAAAAGTTATTGTGTCCCCGACGGAGGGAGCGGCTGGCAGATCGCCGTCGAAGGCGGGCGCAAGGGAGAGCCCGCGCCCTGCGCGCATCCGAAGGGCACGCAGATCGAGGTACGGGATTTGTTCTACGCCACGCCCGCCCGGCTTAAGTTCCTCAAGAGCGAGCGAGCTGAGTTCGCCGCCGTGCGGGATGTCGTCACCCGGCTTGGCATGGCGTTTCCGCGGGTGTCCTTCAGACTGATCCATAACGGCAAGACGAATCTCAAGCTCCCATCCACGAGCGACCCGGCCGAGCGCCTTTCCGCGATTCTCGGCGAAGATTTCGGCGACAATCTGATGATGATCGAGGAAGTGCGCGAGACCGTGCGGCTTTCGGGCTACGCCGGCCTGCCGACGCTGAATCGCGGCACTTCGCAGTTCCAGTATCTGTTCGTCAACGGTCGCCCGGTGCGCGACAAGCTGTTGAACGGAGCCCTGCGCGGGGCGTATTCCGACGTCATCAGCCACGACCGCCACCCGATGGCGGTCCTTCATGTCGACCTGCCCTGCGAGGAAGTCGACGTCAACGTCCATCCGGCCAAGGCCGAAGTGCGCTTTCGCGACCCGCAGCTTGTACGCGGGCTGATCGTCTCGGCGATCAAAAAGGCGTTGCACGAACACGGCCACCGCGCCTCGAGCAGCGTTAGTTACGCCGCGCTGAATACGCTACGGAGCCGCCCGCATGCGAGCGCGCCGTCCTCGTTCTTCACGCCGCGCCCCTTACAATCGCACGCGCAAGCGCCCGTCTACGGCAATCTTGCCGAAGCGGCCCACGCATTCTATGCGCCAGCCATCGACGCGCCGCCCTCGGCCCGCGCCGACGAACCGCCCCCGCAACCGGAAGAGCCGCAGGACTACCCGCTCGGCGCGGCGCGGGCACAGTTGCATGAAAATTACATCATCGCGCAAACCTCGCGTGGCATGGTCATCGTCGACCAGCACGCCGCGCACGAGCGACTGACCTATGAGCGTTTCAAGGCGCAGCTTCAGGACGGAGGCGTGGCCTCGCAAGGGCTGCTGACACCCGAGATTGTCGAGCTTGGCCGTGAGGCAAGCGAAGCGCTGCTTGAGCAAGCGGGTGCGATGCAACAGCTCGGCCTCGAAATCGAGCCATTCGGGGCCGGAGCGATTGCCGTGCGCGCGGTTCCGGCGATACTGGGCAGTCGCATCGATGTTACGAAACTTCTGAAAGACCTTGTTGACGAGCTCGAAGAACAGGGCCAGATCCAGGGGCTTGAGGAGCGCATTAACGCGGTGCTCTCGCGCATGGCCTGCCACGGTTCGGTACGCTCTGGCCGAAGGCTTACGCAGGAAGAGATGGACCATCTGCTGCGAGAAATGGAGAAAACCCCGCTTTCGGGCCAATGTAACCATGGAAGGCCGACCTATATTGAGCTAAAACTCTCTGATATTGAACGGTTGTTCGGGAGAAAATAAAGTTATGCCAGCGCCAGTGTCGACCAGCAGCAAAGCCCCGGGCCAAAAGACCATTATGCGGCTTTACGGCGCGTTCGTAGCTTCGCTCGTTCTGATGTTCGTACCAAGCGTGATCATGGCCCTCGTCGCACTCCTGCTGTTTTGCGCCGTTCTGGTTGCTGCTTATGTGGTCCGCTCCAAAGCCGAAGAGGACAGTCTCACCGAAAACCATATGACCTTTCTGATCCGTACAATCTGGATCGTATGCCTGTTTTCAGTGATCACGGTTACGATCGGGGGACTCTATTTGTGGACGCAGGCCGACGTGTCCGCCATAGAGGCCTGCGCCGGACCGATCACCGACTACATCATGGCGAACGCCGAAAACGTGATTGTGACGGAAGTTTACCGCCTGACCGAGCCATGCGTTGCACCGCTCATCCAAGCCAATGTCTTCCCGCTGATGATGGCCTCGGCCGTGACCATCCTGCCGCTCGTTCTTTACCTCATCCTGCGCCTGACCCGCGGCATCGGCCGCGCCTCGAAAGGCTACCGTATCGCGCACCCAAAGGCTTGGTTCTGACACGGCAAAAAGCCGCGGATTACTCCGCGGCTCCTGCCAGTTCGGTATAGGCCTTGATCATCCCGCCGGATTGCACGTCGTGGAGCCTGCGGTAGTGGGAGCCTCCCCGCCTTATCAGTTCCCGGTGCGTACCTTCCTCGACGATCCGCCCCTTGTCGAACACCAGAATGCGGTCGGCATTCTGGATGGTCGAGAGACGGTGCGCGATCGTGATCGTCGTCTTGCCGTCCATCAACTTCTCGAGCGCCCTTTGAATATAGTGCTCGGAGATTGAGTCCAGCGAAGACGTCGCCTCGTCGAGGATCAGGACCCGCGCGTCCGACAGAATCGCCCGCGCAATCGCAACCCTCTGGCGCTCCCCGCCCGAAAGCTTCACGCCGCGCTCGCCCACGAGCGTGCCGTAATCCTCAGGCAGGGCGGCGATGAAGTCGTGCGCATACGCCTTTTTTGCAGCGTCGATGATCGCACCCATGTTCGCCTCGGGCCGACCGTAGGCGATGTTGTCGGCAAGGCTCCGGTGAAACAGGATCGGCTCCTGCGGGACGAGCGCGACCGCCCGGCGCAGGGTTTCCTGCTGGACGAGGGCGATATTCTGCCCGTCTATCCGGATCTCGCCGCCGCTGACGTCGTAGAGACGCTGCAAAAGCTTGACGAAGGTGCTCTTGCCCGAACCCGAGTGCCCGACGAGCGCAATCTTCTCGCCCGGCGCGATGCGAAGGTCGAGGTCCTCGAACAAGGCATTCTTCTGGCCCTTGTAGGTAAACGCCACCCTGTCGAAGACAATCTCGCCAGCGCCCCTTACAAAAGCGGGAGCGCCGGGGGCGTCCTTCACCTCGTCCTCCCGCAGCCAGAACTCAACGACGTCTTCCATGTCGCTGATCGAGCGTTGCAGGTTGGCGATGTGCATGCCGATATCGCGCATGTACCCGCCGATGATGAAGAAGCTTGTGAGCGACAGGGCGATGTCGCCCGGGCTCGCCTGCCCGTTCCGCCACATCCATACGGTCAGGCCAACCATCCCGACCATCATGACCAGGCGCAAAAGCCCGCGAAGCAGATTGATGTGCTCACTTGTCAGCCATGCCTTGATCGACTTCGATCGCCAGTCGGTCGCAACGCGCTCGAACAGGCGGTCTTCGCGCTTCTCGGAACCGAACGACTTGACGGTGGCGATGCCGGTCATGATGTCCGCCAGCGTCGCACCGACTTCCGTGTCCTTGGCCGCGGAGTCCCGGAACAGGGGAGCGGCAACCTTGACGGCCAGCCAGACACTGACAGTCGTGTACATTATCGCCATGAACGCGGTAAAAACCCCCACAACCGGCAGCAGGGCGATCAGCATGGCGGTCATCCCGCTCATGATCATCAGGGCCGGGAATATCCCCATGAACAGCGTATCCTCGAACGTATCGAAGGCCCACATGCCCCTGGTGATCTTGCGCACGGTGCCGCCCGCAAAGGCGTTCGCATGCCAGTCTGCCGAGAACCGCATGACTTTGCGCGTCGCCTCGGTGAGGATCTCGTAGAGGATCTTCACCGCAAACTTCGCCCACAGCGCAATCGCCGACCAGCGTAGCAAATTGAACAGCAGACCCAGCCCCGCAAAAATAGCGAGGTATTTGAGCGCGGCGTCCAGTCCCTGTTCGCTGCCCGCGCCACCCGCAACCATCGCATCGATTATTCGTCCCGTAAAAATCGGGATGAACGCATCCGTGACGGTCGCCGCGGCCATCAGCGCAACGATCGCGGCTCCAAATTTCTTCCGGCGCTTCCAATAGTGCCAGGAGAAACGACCAATGTCCTTGTATGTTACATTCTTCAGCATAACCGAATCCTCGCAGACGCGACTCCTGTCACGCCCGATAAAGGGTTGACAATACAGAAGCATTCCGGCTTCTGAAGCCGGGTCTAGCGTCTTTGAATATTCGGTTTTCGGAGGAGAAGACCTTTATTCCAATTCTGACCCGGCGCCGCCCTGTGTGCGTTCCGGGACAGTCGGGCCATGGTCAATGGCGGTCGGCGCCCGGAAGCGTAACGGCGGAATTTGGTACGATAAACTTCACTTTCATGTTCGCTTCCTTCTCAAGTTAGGGGTTGACGCTCTTCGCGCTTTCCAAAGGCGAATTGAATTCAGGCTGCCACATCTGTGTCACATTTGCCAAGCATAAATTTTCATATTTTCCAAAATTTCAAAATCGCTGGCTTTTTCAATCGGAAACGTCTGCTTTCCCATAGAAGCGCGAACAAAAATTACGGAAGCAGATGCAAGAAGGTCACAGCCGCCTCAAGGTCTCGCCTTACAGCGACCTCACGCGATTCCTGCTGCGGAGCGCGACCGTGCTCCGCCTCATTATAAACTTCGGCCTTATAGTTTTCCTCCGCGAACGCCGCATCAAAGACGGCGCTCGCCGTCATGGCGCCATCGACAAGAGCCAAAGCCAGCACCACCGAACCGGTCGCCACGGTAACGATTTGCAACGCGGTCAGCCGGTCGTTGTCCAGCGATTCTATGGCGTTACGCACAACAGCTCGCACATCATGTGGCTGTTCAAGCGCGACAAGGCTTTCGGTCGTTGCAAGCTTTTTGCCGGTGTGCCCCTCAAACCATTTCAGCGGCGGATCCCAGTACTGCTTCTGGCGCGCAGCCATCGAGACAGGAAGAACGGTGCGATAACAAAGCAGGTCCGTATCAAGGTACGCCATGGTGGCCTGCACGAAATGATCGCGGTCTTCGCGCACGCGGTCGATCGACGTATTGAGAAACTGCGTGAGCGGCATGGTATCCGGATCGATTCGTTCCTTCTGCTCCCGCCACTCGACAGCGACGGCTTCGGCCATTGCCGTGGTCGGCGCGAGCAGAACCCTGCCGGACGGGGTCTTCACGGCACTTTTGTCGAGAACGACCGCGTAGCCCCCTTCATCATGCGGGCGAGTATATACCTGGTGATAAAACCGCTTCATTGAGAGGGGCCCGCTTCGCCCTTTCCGATATAGTCGTAACAGGGATGCTCCTCGGTCAGGCCGAGATCGGTCAGGCTGAAGGCCAGAAACGCGGGATTGACCGTCCCGAGCAAAAGTCCCCCGAGTTTTGCGCCAAGCCCCATCATCGACGGTCCAATGGAGGGGTTGCCAATCGGCCCGGTAATCGTGACGGGCACAGCGATATCGCCCAGTGCAATGTCCTTGCTTTCCGGTCTGAGTTTCAGATCAAGGGCATTCGCGGCAAAGTCGATGGTCCCTTCCCCCTGGACAGTAACGGAATCGGTATCGAGAAACAGGGTCTGCGCGTTCGCCACGCCCTTTTCGACCTTAAAGTCGGCAATCGCGCAGTTCATCGCAAGGCGATCTTCAGGCGCAAGTGACGGCATCATGGCATTCAGCACCCCCCCGCCCCAGAACTCCAGAATGTTGCTGGAAAGTTTGCCTTTCCCGGCCACAACGACCGCCGCTCCTCCAAGGTCGCCACCGAGTTCCGGCCACGTTTCTCCGCGGCCTTCTAGCTTGAGGCGAATGTCCGCTCGTCCGGCGATGCTCTCTGTCCCGGCAAGATTTTTATGAACCGCTCCAAAATCGAAACCGGTCAACGAGAAGTCAGCCACAAGCTTCGCCGGGATGGTCGCGGCGTTAACAACCAAATTCCCGGACAGGTCGCCTCCGCTTATCGTTCCATCCGGCTCGATCCGCAGAACGTTATCAGCAAGGCGCACAGGCAGGGTTACCGCTCCAAGTCGTTCTGTGCCCGCATTAATGTTATCCAGTCGAAATGCCAGATCGATCTCGCTGCCCTTGAATCCGCTGGAAATGGTCGATGCATCCGACGTATTCGGAGCTTCGAGAAAGGTTTCCCGGATTGCAGCCAGGAACGCGCCAAGCCCCTTCTCGCCGCCAAGGTCCTCAAGCGCAAGGACCGGAACGCGCAGTTCTCCGGCGATCAGGCCAGAACGCCCCTTCGACCCGAGGCGAATATCCGGGATGAAAACGCTTTCAGCCGCCTTCAGTTCTCCGGCGATAACTGTCGTGTGACGCTTGCGGGTGATGTCCAGACTGCCCGACAAAAGCGTCTCTTCACCGAGTCCCGCGCGCAGGTCGCTGAGCCGGTAGCCGCCGACGAAAAATCCCATCGGTGCCTGCGACCCCTGCGCGAAAAGATCGCCGATATGCACCTCAAACTTCCCGCCGCTCCTGTCCATCGCGTAGAGATGCCCCAAGGCCCTGTTCGGCTTTTCGACCAGCGGAAACCTGGCATAAAGCGGCCTTGCGTTGTAACTTCCATCGACGAAAAGGAAGGGCGTTTCGCCATCATCGTTCCGGATACCGGCCTTCTCGACGAAAAGCTCTCCAGGGCCCAGTTCTCCGGGCGCGATCCGGAGATTTTCCAGCGCGAAATTGACGAGATAATCCCGCGAGAGAAGAACGTCCCAGAAGCGCATACTGACCACACCGCGACCCAGCGTCAGGACCGGCGCAGACCCGCCGCCGCCACCAATTGTAAGTCCCGAAAAGTCAATCTCGGCAACCGGATAGATGGACATATTGTTCAGTTCTTCGATCTTCGCGTAACCGCCAGTGGCCTGTGAGAAGAACTGCTCAAGCCCTTCGCGGAGCGGGTCGCTGTTTCCGCCGATCGAGGAAAGAATCCAAAGGCTTATAAAACCGAAAGCGCCAGTCGCCAGAACCGTCCAGATCAGAAAACGGACGATTCGGCTCGCGTCCCATTTCCTCTTTTCGCTCATGTGCCCGCCTTTCGTTTATTCAACGGTCGGAAAAGGATCGGGTTCAAGAGTCACAGAAAAACCAAGCGCTGTCCAGCCTCGCCGCAGATCGTCCGGCAGGGGCGCGGACAGGTCGAGCATCTCCTTGCGTCCCGGAAAGGGCAGCACGAGACGTCCGGCGTGCAAGTGCAGGCGGGGAGCATGATCGAAACCGGCGGGCTTGTCCTCTTCCGCTTGCGGCCCGTATTTCTCGTCGCCAAGGATCGGAAAACCGGCGGCGGCTGCGTGGACCCGGATCTGATGCGTGCGGCCCGTACGCGGCCAGAAGGCGACGCTCGCCGCCGTCTTTCCGGCACGCTCGAGCACAGCGAACTCGGTAGCGGCGAACTTGCCTTCGTCGGCATTCACGAGAATCATGTCCTTGTCCGCACCGCTTCCCTTCGCAAGCGGCATCTCGATGCGGCCTCCGTCATGCTCGGGCGCGGGAAGGGTCAACGCGTAATATATCTTGCGCACGTCCCGGCCCGTGAACAGCTTGCCGAGCTTCCCGGCCATTTCGCGGCTGCGCGCCATCAGCAGAACCCCCGACGTATCGCGGTCGAGCCGGTGGATAAGCTTCGGGCGGCGGCCTTCCCCGTCTTCGAGATGAACAAGCAACGCGTCCACATGCCTGGCGATCTTCATGCCCCCCTGCGAGGCAAGCCCGTGGGGCTTGTTGATCGCCAGTATTTCGCCGTCGTCATAGATCACGAGCGACCGGATATAGTCGGCGTCACCCGCCATCGGTCGGAACCACTCGTCCTCCTTGCGCCCGGCGGAAAGCGGGGGAATGCGGATATCCTGCCCCGCCGAAAGACGCGTCGCGGGCTCGGCCCGCTTGCCGTCGACCCGGACCTGTCCCTTGCGGACGATCTTTTGCATCAGCGCATAGGGTACCTGCGGCAGGTGCTTTTTGAACCAGCGGTCGAGGCGCTGGCCGTCGTCGTCCGGGGCGACGCTCATGTGCCGCACCTCGCTCATGCGAAGACCCGCACAACGAACGCCCCGAGGAACAGGGCCGCGATGGCCAGCAGGACCGACGCGCCGATATAGGCCGCCGTTTCGAAATAACGCCCGCCTTCAAACAGCACCGAAACGTCGAGCGAAAAGGTCGAAAACGTCGTAAACGCGCCGAGAAGCCCCGTCACGAGGAAATATTTGACCGTTTGCGGTACCTCGAAGAAATGGGCAAACAGGGCAATCAGCACGCCCATGACGAACGACCCGAGGATGTTGACAGTCAAGGTCCCCCACGGAAACTCCGTACCGAGCCACCGCCCCATCCCGACATTGACGCCGTGCCGCATGACCGCTCCCAGAGCGCCGCCTGCCGCGATTGACAAAAATGCGTACATGCTGTTACTCCCGCTCTCTTCATGCCACTGTCCGGCACATGATGCAAGCGGGGTTCGCCCCCGAAACCTTTCATATTTTTTCCACCGCAAAGTCCCCCTTCCTGTCATCCTGAAGGAGCGAAGCGACCGAAGGATCTATATAAGCGGCAATCATTGTCGGCGCGGGCCTTTATCTCGCCCGGATGGAGCGGCGGATACAACCGGCCGGATCGGCCCCTACCGCTCCCGCCGAAGCTTCGCCCAGTAATCGAGACGCTTCCTGATTTCGCGCTCGAAGCCGCGTTCGACCGGCTCGTAGAGGATCTTTCGCCCCATTTCATGGGGAAAATAATTCTGTCCAGAGAAGGCGTCCGGCATGTCGTGGTCGTACTTGTAGCCTTCGGAATAGCCGATCTCTTTCATCATCTTCGTCGGGGCGTTCAGGATGTGCATCGGCGGCATCAGGGAGCCGGTTTCCCTTGCCGCGCGCTTAGCCGCCTTTTCGGCCTTGTAGACCGCGTTCGATTTCGGCGCGCTCGCGAGATAGACGAGCGCCTGCGCGAGCGCCAGATCACCCTCCGGACTGCCCATGCGCTCGAACGCCTCCCAGGCCGCGATGCATTGCGGCAGCGCCTGCGGGTCGGCGAGGCCGATGTCCTCCACCGCCATGCGCGTCATACGTCTTGCGAGAAAGCGCGGGTCCTCGCCGCCCGCCAGCATGCGCGCGAACCAGTAAAGCGCCGCGTCCGGGTCCGAGCCGCGCACGCTCTTGTGCAGGGCGGAAATCAGGTTGTAATGCCCCTCGTCCGCCTTGTCGTAGAGCGGGGCGCGGCGCTGGACGAGCGAGGCGAGCGCGTCCGCGTTCAATAGTTCGTTCGGCGAATTTTCGCTTGCCTCGAACACTTGCGCGGCCAGCGAGAGTGCATAGCGCCCGTCGCCGTCGGCCATCGCTTTCAGCATCTCCCGCGCCGCGTCCTCAAGCGGCAGATCGCGGCCCGCGTCGCTTTCCGCGCGCGCAAGCAGCGTTTCGAGCGCCCCGTCGTCCAGACGCTTCAGAACAAAAACAGAGCAGCGCGAGAGAAGCGCGGCGTTCAGCTCGAACGAGGGGTTTTCAGTCGTCGCGCCGATCAGGGTAATCGTGCCATCCTCGACCACAGGGAGAAAGGCGTCCTGCTGGGATTTGTTGAAACGATGGATTTCGTCCACAAAAAGAAGGGTTCCCTGCCCGTTCCGGCGGCGCAGCCGGGCGGATTCGAAAACTTTTTTCAGATCAGCCACGCCGGAGAAAATCGCCGATATCTGCTCGAAGTGAAGGTCGGTGTGCGCGCTCAAAATCCGGGCCAGCGTCGTCTTGCCGGTGCCGGGCGGGCCCCAGAGGATCATCGAGGACACCCGGCGGGAATCGGCCATCTTGCGCACCGGCCCGCCCGAACCGACGAGATGGTCCTGCCCGACGATATCCTCCAGCGCCTTCGGCCGCAGCCGGTCCGGCAACGGGCGTGGCGCGGCGTCTTCCTTTGTCTCGGCCTCAAACAAATTGCTCATGGAAGCAAACTAGAACTTTTCGGGAACAAAAACAAGAGCTCAGCACCATTCATCCGGACGTGCGCGCCAGCCACGGAGAACGGTACGCCTGCAGAATTAACCTTGCGGAATTCACGTTCACTTCAAAACCAGAGATTCCAGAGGATTGTCCGTCAGTTTCTCCGCGCCCGGCAAAAGAATTCCGCTGTTGAGTTCCCCCGGCAATGGCAGACGGTCATAGTCGTAGAGCTGAAACCCGTCCGGAAAGTGCGTCAGGGACTTGATGTCCTCAAGACCCAGTCTTCTTCCCGCAAACAACCGATCCAGCCGGGGAAGGGAAGATGCTTGGTCCTCGATGAATGGCTTGAGGTAATGCATCCTTGCAAGAAGAACCGGCCCGGTGTCTGCTGTCAGGTAGTCTTCGAAAACAGCGCGAGCAGCGAGATTCTTTTTCTCGTTTCCAGACATCCCGGGATGATTCCGGTCGAGCCCTGATAGAGCCTCCCTGAATACGGCAAGGAGGTCTCCTGCGTGCGAAAACCGGATGTCGCCGACCTGCTCCGGATGTTCCAGATAGTACTCGTGCGTTGCCAGCGTCTGATAGGCGTAAGCTGCCGCCTCTGTGTATAGAACGGCAAGAACATTGGAATAAACGTCATACCGCCGCCCGAGCGTGGATAGGGAAACTGCGGAACTGTTCCTTTGAAAGGAGTGAAGCAGTTCGTGCGCATGGGTTGTCAGGTTTCTCTGCCTGTAACCACGTGACTTCTCCTCCCAGCCGCCCGGATTCGGCGTGCGAACATGGAAGACGTCGCTTACCGGGTGGTATTCTGCGTCCGTGCCATTATCTACCGTTGCCCGGCAAATTTTCTGTCGCTTTTTCGCTGCGTAGCGAAAAATTTTCCCGGAAAGGTCGAGGTCACCGATGTCGCTTTTCAACGCCGCATGTTCCTGCTTCTGGATCAAGAGGTCAAAGCGATCGCAGTCTTCCCCCGAAGGTTCGGCGAGCCACTGCAACGCCGGAGTGAAATTGAGCAGAGACAGCCCAATTCCAAGTCCGAGCAAAGTCGGACGTGTCAGCAGGACGAACAACGAAACTGGCCTTTCCATTCGTTATGGAATATATGGTGCCGCATAGATTGTCAATCGAAAGGCGCCCGGCAAAAAGCACCCTACCGCAACATCACCCGCCGAACCTGTCCGCCGCGACTAAGGACCAGGTCGATGGAGTAGCCGCCGCGGTCGAGAATACGCGCAGCGTCCTTGACGTTTTTTACCGACAGATCATTGATCTCGACAATTACGTCACCCCGCTGGACCAGGCGCACCGCCGGGGAACGCGGGTCGACTTTTGTTACAACGACTCCACTTTCCTCCCGCAGACCCAGTTCGAACGCTACCGCCGGGTTGACGTTCGCGATTGTCGCGCCCTGAAGCGGGTGGCGACCGCTCAGAGTCGTCTCGTTACGCGGCGGCTCGTCGGGGGGCAGGCTGGCCTTGACATGGGCGGTCTTGCGCTCCCCATTCCGGAGAAACGTCATCGCCGTCGTCTTCCCGATCGGCACCTGCGCCCAGCGGAACTTCATCTCGGCGGGGTCGCGCACCTCGCGCCCGCCGATCTCGATGATAACGTCGCCCGGCTTCAGACCGGCGCCTTGCAGCGGACTGCCCTCTTGCAAATCGGCAATCAGGACGCCCTGGGGCGTGGCAAGATCAAGCGTTTCCGCAAGGTCCGGGGTAATCTGCTGAGCGACAATGCCGAGCCAGGCGCGGGCAATGCCGCGCTCACCGGTCAGACCGGCTTTTTCCGCCGCAAGGACAGTAGCCACCATTTCGGAAGGAATCGCAAACCCGATACCAAGCGAACCGCCCGATCGGGAGTAGATCGCCGTGTTGATACCGACGATAGATCCGTCCATCGATACGAGCGGCCCGCCCGAGTTGCCGGGATTTATCGCCGCGTCGGTCTGGATGAAGAAATTATAGTCATTGATGTTCAGGTTCGGTCTGGCCAGCGCCGAGACGATGCCGCTTGTCACCGTCTGCCCGACTCCGAAAGGATTGCCGATCGCGAGAACGAGGTCGCCGACCTCAAGGTTTTCACTGGGCTTGATCGGGACGTAGGCAAACTTCTGGCCTTTCGCGTCCATGCGCAAGAGCGCGAGGTCGGACGGTTCGTCGACGACCACGACTTCGCTGTCGAACTCGCGCCCGTCCGCCAGCACGACTTTCACTTCATCCGCGCCCTTGATTACGTGGGCGTTGGTCACCACCAGCCCGTCAGACTGCACAATGACGCCGGAGCCGAGCGCCGCCTCCACCCGCTGGCGCGAGAGCCCGCCGCGCCCGAAGAAATCCCCGCCGAAGAACGGCGCGAAGAACGGATCGTCCATAAAAGGGTGGCGATAATTTTGCGTGACCACGCGGGTAGAGGAAATGCTCACGACCGCCGGAGCGACTTTTTTCACCAGCGGCGAGAATGAGAGCGTAATTTGTTCGCGGGAGCCGGGAACAGCCTTTTCCGCTTGAGCGCTCGCTCCCGCCAACGATACGAAGACGGAAAGAACGAACAGGGCCGAGAGGAAATACGCTTTGCCCGCCATTGAAAAACTCCCTTCCTTTATCTTGCCTTTGCCAAGGAGGATGAGATTAGAACTCCTCGCGAAATATGCAATCCCGATATCCCCCAGGACCTAATCTTCCTGCCGGCAGGGACGTCCTGCTGGCCCCCGACAGGGCCGCCCATCCTCCGAACCACTTGCAACGGACGAAAGGGACGTTTTCCCCGCCGCACTGTGCCCCTTTGCCGCAGGAAAAGCAGGGCAAAAACTGTGAAATCCCCTTTGAATAGTTATATAAGTGACGCGACGAGTGCTGATCGGGACGCCTGCGACGATTCGACGCGTACTAAATTAGTCCTGATATAGTACAATTATAAGTGCCGATCTGGAAACTGAAGACTATTGGAGGGTCTCATGAGCAAACCGGGAGAAGCTGCACCGGGTATTAGCACCGAACAACAGAATCTATGGGGCAAGGACAACAAGCGCGAAAAATGCTGGCGCGGCTTTGCCCCCGGCGTCTGGCAAAAGGACGTCGACGTCCGCGACTTCATCGTGCTGAACTACACGCCGTATGAAGGCGACTCGAAATTCCTCGCCGGTCCGGCCGAAAACACGAAGAAGCTCTGGCTGGAGCTCAGCGAACTGCTGAAGAAAGAACGCGAGCGCGGCGGCGTGCTCGATGCCGATACGGAAGTGATCGCCTCCGCCACCTCGCATAAGGCGGGCTACATCAACTCTCAACTCGAGGAAATCGTCGGCCTGCAAACGGACGCACCGCTGAAGCGGGCCATCATGCCCGCGGGTGGCGTGCGGATGGTCGATTCGGGTCTGGAAGCCTACGGCTTCAAGATGAGCCCGAAGGTCGACGAGATCTACACGAAATACCGTAAGTCCCACAATCAGGGCGTTTTTGATGCCTACACCCCCGCGATGCGCGCCGCGCGCAAGTCGGGAATCGTCACGGGCCTTCCCGATGCCTATGGGAGGGGACGGATCATTGGCGACTATCGCCGCGTGGCGCTCTATGGCGTCGATCGCCTGATCGAAGACAAACTGGCGCAACAGGCCACCTACGACAACGTGCCGATGACCGAAGACGTCATCCGCGCCCGTGAGGAAATAAGCGACCAGATCGCCGCCCTCAAAGACCTCAAGACGATGGCCTCTTTCTATGGCTATGACATCTCTGGTCCGGCGAGCGACGTCAAGGAAGCAATCCAGTGGACGTACTTTGCGTATCTCGGTGCGGTGAAGGAACAGAACGGCGCCGCAATGTCGCTGGGCCGCGTCTCGACTTTCTTCGACGTGTTCGCCGAGCGCGACCTCAAGGCAGGAAAGTACACGGAAGAGCAAATCCAGGCTTTCATCGACCACTTCGTGATCAAGCTTCGGATCGTCCGCTTCCTGCGCACGCCGGAATATGACGCGCTGTTCTCAGGCGACCCCACGTGGGTGACCGAGTGCATCGGCGGTATGACGCTCGATGGCCGCCCGATGGTCACGAAGTCGAGCTACCGCTTCATGCAGACGCTCTACAACCTCGGCCCCGCGCCGGAGCCGAATATTACGGTGCTCTGGTCGCAAAAGCTGCCTGAGAACTTCAAGAAGTTCTGCGCGAAGGTCTCCATCGACACGTCCTCGATCCAGTACGAGAACGACGATCTGATGCGCGGCTACTGGGGTGACGATTACGGCATTGCCTGCTGCGTGTCCGCCATGCGGATCGGCAAGCAGATGCAGTTCTTCGGCGCCCGGGTAAATATGGCCAAGACGCTCCTGTACGCCATCAACGGCGGCCGCGACGAAATGAGCGGCGAGCAGATCGGGCCAGCAGCCGAGCCAATCACGAGCGAATATCTCGATTACGACGAGGTGATGCGCAAGTTCGAGCCCATGATGGACTGGTTGGCTAAGACATATGTGAACACGCTCAACGTCATTCACTACATGCACGACAAGTATGCCTATGAGCGCATGATGTTTGCCTTCCACGACCGTGACATCTTCCGCACCATGGCGTGCGGCATGGCCGGTCTGTCAGTCGTGTCTGACGCACTCTCCGCCATCAAATACGCGAAGGTCAGGGTCATCCGTGACGAGACCGGTCTTGCCACCGACTTCGAAATCGAAGGACAGCCGCCGCGCTACGGTAACAACGACGAGCGCGTCGACTCCATCGCGCGCTGGCTGGTCGAGCACTTCATGGACAAGATCCGCCAGTACCCATGCTACCGGGGTGCAACGCCGACCCAGTCGATCCTGACCATCACCTCGAACGTGGTGTACGGCAAGAAAACGGGCTCGACGCCGGACGGTCGCAAGAAGGGCGAGCCCTTCGCACCGGGCGCGAACCCGATGCACGGTCGCGACGAAAAGGGCGCGATGGCCTCGATGATGTCGGTTGCCGGCCTTGACTACAAGCACAGTCAGGACGGCATTTCCTACACGTTCTCTGTCGTACCGAAGGCTCTTGGCCGCACGGAAGACGAGCGATCGACAAACCTCGCGGGCATGCTGGACGGCTATTTCGGCCCGAACCAGCACACGCCGGGCGGTCACCACATCAACGTGAACGTGCTGGACCGGGAAATGCTTCTGGACGCCATGGAGCACCCGGAAAACTACCCGCAGCTCACGATCCGGGTTTCCGGTTATGCCGTGAACTTCATCAAACTGACGAAAGAGCAGCAGATGGACGTCATCAACCGGACTTTCCACGGCAGAATGTAAGACGCGTAACTAAAAGACTAAATCCAGACAGGCAAGCACCCGCCGGAGAGAGACCCTCCGGCGGGTGTTTTTTAACCACGACGAACAACGACGTTCACAGCGAGGCTGGAGCGCCCGTCACTTGCCCGGAAGAAAAAAGAAACGCCGTGCCCTCTGTGGTCTCTGTGTTGAAAAAATATGAATGGCACCGGAGCGAATTTTCCCAGAAAATTGTCATTCCGAGCGAATGCGAGGAATCTTTGCCCTGTCCGTTTTATAAAGATCCTTCAGTCGCTTCGCTCCTTCAGGATGACAGGAAGGGGGACTTTGTGGGGCCTGGTGGTCGAAAGCGAAATGGCTTCGGCTACCCGGTTCTGATTATCTTAACCACGGCGAACACGGCGTTCACGGCGGGGCTGGAGGGCCATCAGTCGTCCACGGATGGGTGGGCGTCATCGCGTTGGGGAGACCAGAAATTATTGTGTCCCTATCGCGCTCCGCGTCATTTTGCGGTTCGAACGGGCGAAATAAAACACTATATTGGTCTTTGATGAGTAACGTGACCGAGTCCGACGACAAACCCGATATCGACCCCGATGGCTTCCAGGCGAAGACCATCGGCTATATTCATTCCATCGAGACGGCCGGGACCGTGGACGGGCCTGGTGTTCGGTATGTCGTGTTTCTGACCGGCTGTCCGCTGTCGTGCTGGTATTGCCACAATCCGGACTGCATGAAGATGAAGAACGGGTTTTTGCGCTCGGCGGGCGATATTCTGGACGACATTCAGGATTACCGCTGGTTCATCGAGCGTGCGAAGGGCGGCGTAACCATTTCCGGCGGCGAGCCGCTCGCCCAGCCGCAATTCGTCAAGACACTGTTCCGGGGCGTCAAGGCGCTCGGCATGCATACGGCGCTCGACACGAGCGGCTTTTTGAACAAGGCGGCGGACGAGGAATTGTTGTCTTATGTTGACCTCGTCTTGCTCGACATCAAGAGCGGTCTGCCCGATCTGTATAAAAAAGTCACCGGCGTTGCGCTCCAGCCGACGCTCGACTTCGCGCAGAAACTCGACGATATCGGCAAGCCGGTCTGGGTACGCTTCGTGCTCGTGCCGGACCTCACGGACGGCGAGGACAATATCGAGGAAGTAGCGAAAATCTGCGCGCGCCACAAGAACATCGAGCGGATCGATATCCTGCCCTTCCACCAGATGGGCGAATACAAATGGCACGAGCTCGGCATGGAATACAAGCTCCAGAACACACGGCAAGCGGACGAAACGGACGTCGAACGCGCCCGTGCAATTTTTGCAAGGCACGGTATCAAAGCCGTCTAGGCCAGAGCCCCTGTTTCCCTTTCCTTTGCTAAGGAAAATCTGCTATCACACGGTCACCACTTCCCGCCGGACCTTCAGCGCAGGACCGACCACCGACATGACACGACGCGTAGTACTGCTGACCGCCTGGCCCCTCTTCGCGGGCCTCGCCTTTATCATGGCCGGAAGCGGCCTTCAGAACACCTTGCTGGGCGTGCGCGCCAATGTCGAACATTTCGACGTTCTCGTCCTCGGCGCAATTACCTCGCTTTACTACACGGGCTTCCTCGCGGGCTCGCTGGCAATTCCGAAGCTTATCGCCAGCGTCGGGCACATCCGCGTTTTCACGGCACTCACTGCGCTTGCATCAACCACCGTGCTGGCCCACGGCGTGTTCGTGACGCCAGCGGCGTGGATGCTGGCGCGGATCGTAACCGGTTTCAGCTTCGCGGGCCTCTATGTCGTGATCGAAAGCTGGCTGAACGGCCTCGCGAACAAAAAGACGCGCGGGAGCGTTCTCGGTATCTATCTTGTTATCAACTATTCGGCACTCGCGCTGGGGCAACTTCTCCTTAACGTTGCACCCCCGGAAAAGATCGAGCCGTTTATTCTCGTCTCGGTTCTCGTTTCGCTCGCTGCCGTTCCTGTCGCGCTGACGAAAAAGCCCGCTCCCGCCTATGAGGAACCGGACAAGCTCGGCGTGCGGGAACTCTGGCAGGTTTCGCCGCTCAGCTTTTATTCGCTGATGGCATCGGGATTTTGCGCCGGGGTCCTGCTGCTGGTCTCGCCTTTTTACGCCGCCACGATCGGGATGAGCACCGCGCAGGTCGCGAGCTTCATGGCCTGTTTCGTCATTGGCGGAATCTGCGGGCAAATGCCGGTCGGCATTCTGTCCGATCGCATTGGACGGCGCAAAACGATCATCGGCGTAGCCGCGACAGCCGCGATTCTCTCCCTGCTCTGTTTTCTTGCGTCGGGCACTCCCTGGCTACTGAACCTCTTCTTTTTCCTGCTTGGCTCGACGAGTCTTACGGTCTACGCGCTCGGGAGCGGGTTGGCCATCGATCACCTGCATCCAAAGCAATACGTATCCGCCGCCGGAACCATGCTGATCGTTAACGGCTCCGGTGCGATCATGGGGCCCACGCTGATTTCCGCGCTGCTCGTAATTTCGCCGGAGCTTTTCTTCCCGGCGCTGGCCTGCGCCTACCTGACCCTGGTTCTGTTCGGCCTGTATCGCTCCACCCGGCGCGAAGCTCTTTCGATGGAGGCGCAGGAAAACTTTATTCCCGGCGCTTCCGCTACAAACTCGTCCCAGATCGCCACGCAAATGGCCGTCGAAGTCGCGGAAGAAGAAAGTTCCGCCATACACCGGAAGTCCGGGACATAATGCCCGTTTGCAGGTTGGCGCACTTATAGGTTATACCGGTAAACCATGAGCAGCCTGATCGATATCAAGCGGGTGATGCCCCCGCACATTCGCGGCCACAAGGGTGCCGCCTCGCCCCTCGTGTGCCTCACCTCATCGTCCGCGCCGCTGACGCGCCTTCTCGACCCGCACTGTGATCTGCTTCTGGTCGGGGATAGCCTCGGGATGGTTCTTTACGGGATGGAGACGACACTCGGCGTCGATCTTGAGACGATGATCCGCCACAGTCGCGCCGTCGCCAGCAGCGCGCGCCATGCCTGCATCGTTGTCGACATGCCTTTCGGGTCGTGTCAGGAAACCCCGCAGGCCGCGTTCCGCAACTGCGCGCGCGTACTGGCCGAAACGGGCGCGAGCGCCGTCAAGTTCGAGGGCGGCCGGGAAATGGCGGAGACCATCGCCTTTCTAACGGCACGCGGCATTCCGGTTCTTGCCCATATCGGGCTTATGCCCCAGCATTTCAACGCCAATGGCGGTTACAAGGTTCAGGGCCACGGTAAAGCCGATGCGGACGCAATCCTTGAGGACGCCCGCGCCGTCGCAGAAGCCGGCGCCTTTGCGGTAGTTATCGAAGGTGTTGTCGAACCGCTCGCCCGCAAAGTCACCAGTTCCGTCGAGATTCCAACGATCGGCATCGGCGCATCGCGCGCATGCGACGGACAAATACTGGTGGCCGAGGATATGCTCGGCCTGACGCCGGGGCCGCACGCGCGATTCGTCAAAAAGTACGCAGATCTGTCCGGGACCGTCGGAGACGCCGTCCGGCGCTATGCGGAAGACGTGCGGACCCGCGCCTTCCCCGGCGACGAACACGTTTACGCCGACACGAAAAAGGACCAAAAATGAGCATATCGTCGAAAGTCTCAATTGTCCGCTCGGTCACCGACTTGCGCAGTAAAGTTGCGGAATGGCGCACGAACGGACTTCGCATCGGCTTTGTGCCGACGATGGGCGCACTTCATGAAGGACATCTTTCGCTCGTTCGCGAGGCGCTGAAGACCAGCGACCGCGTCGCGGTGAGCATTTTCGTCAACCCGACGCAATTTGGTCCGAACGAGGATTTCGAAAAATATCCGCGCCGCGAGAGCGAGGATTGCGCGCGCCTCGAAGAGGCGGGGGCACATCTCGTTTTTGTTCCGTCCGTAGATGAGATGTATCCCGAAGGAAGCCGAACCACCGTGCGCGTGGGGGAAATTACCGAACGGCTCGAAGGCGCGTTCCGCCCCGGGCATTTCGAAGGCGTAACGACGGTGGTTGCCAAGCTTTTACTACAATGCCTGCCGGATATCGCCGTGTTTGGAGAAAAGGATTATCAGCAACTCGCGGTCATACGGCGCATGGTCGATGATCTCTGCATTCCGGTCGAAATCGTTGGCGCGCCCATCGTCCGGGACGAAAGGGGACTTGCGCTGTCGTCCCGGAACGCATACCTGACACCGGAAGGGCTTAAAACCGCGCGACTCCTCAACAGGGTTCTCGCCTCCATCGCATTGGAAATGGCTAAATTCCCCGCGGAGATCAGGTCACTGTGCGAAATGGGAACGGTCGCCCTGCTGGAAAGCGGATTTGACGAAGTCGATTATTTCGAGTTGGTGGATGCGGTTACGCTGGAGCGCCTGCCCGCTCTGGATCGAACGGGACGCCTTGTGGCCACGGTCCGTTTGGAAGGGGTACGGCTTCTGGACAATATCGCGGTCGATCCCGGGGTGGTTTCGTGAAACGCTTCGCGGTTACAGAGCTCATCCTGACCGGCGGCTCCTCTCCGACAGAATGGGAAGGCTGGACGTCTCTGAACCGGCAGATCTATATCCGCTACCGGCACGGCGACCTCACCATCAAGCTCGGCCCGCCCGGGGACAATGCACCCTACGTCTCGGAGATAAAAGGGGAAACCGTACTCGAGAAAACCATCGGCGAGGACTGGGACAAGGCGCTCACTTACCGCGAACTGGTCCGCAAGGTGCCGGAGATCGACTGGCCCGAACACGAACCGGCGCGACGTTTGCGTCCGTCGCATTTTTAACGGGCCAGTACGGCGGGCACGGCGCTTTCCGCGGATATCCCTGTTTCCAGATCCTTCCGCTACGCGGCGATCGCCTTGCCCGTTGTTGTAAAGAAATTCGCGCCGACAGACAGTGCCGACGCGAACGGAAAATCAAAAACAAAACGCCGAATGGGAAGATCAGCCTGCGGCAACTTTTTGCTGTTCGGCGGTTTCGAAGTCGTCGTCCGAGAACTGGAGCGGACCGGAGTCCTGACCCTTTGCCTCAACGTCACGGTCGACAAGTTCGATGACGGCCATCGGCGCAGCGTCTCCATAGCGGAAGCCCGCCTTCAGAACGCGCGTGTAGCCGCCCTGCCGGTCCTTGTAACGATCGGCCAGCGTGTCGAACAGCTTCGCGACCTGCTTTTCGTCGCGCACGATCGCGATCGCCCGGCGACGATTGGCAAGGCCGCCCTTTTTGCCAAGGGTGATGACTTTTTCAACGAAAGGCTTGAGCTCTTTAGCCTTTGGCAGAGTCGTCTTGATCTGCTCGTGCTTGATCAGCGCCGCCGCCATGTTGGCGAGCATGGCTTTCCGGTGCTGTGAGGTCCGGTTCAGTTTACGTTGTTTGATACCATGTCTCATGGCCTCTTCCTTTCTCTTTCTTGTCTGCGGGCCGCCGCGGCGGGTCCCATTGGGTTACCTGCTGACATCATCGTGACGATCGAAAGCAGGGGTGGGCACAGTGCCCTGAAAAAATCAAACGGCAGGTGCAAGTGCGGGTGCTGCATATCCTGCGGCTCCTTCCGGAGCCTTTTGTGCAGGTCGCAAAACCCGCTCCAGAACCTTGCCTTCAGGGTTCACGCGCAGGGTCTCCACCCGACAGGCCCCTTGACTGAACTCAGCGATACGCACCGAATCGACGTTGTCCGGCGTTACACCAACCAAACGGGTTGTTTCGGTTTCGATACCACCTTCGCCCGCATTTATGTAATGGACTCTCAGTGCAAGAGGGAAGCCCCCATCGAGGATTTCTCCGATCTGGTCGGCTTCCATCTGACCGCCATTCACTACAAAATGCATCGTCATCTCCAACACCCTTTCCGAATCATCCTGAACATAAACCCGCTATCAATCTTACGGTTTTATGTCAACAAAAATCAGAACGGCTCGTCGACCTTTCTGGCGAGGTCTTCGATGTTCTCAGGCGGCCAGCCTTCGACCTGCATGCCAAGGTGGAGGCCCATGGTCGAGAGCACTTCCTTTATCTCGTTCAGCGATTTGCGACCGAAGTTCGGCGTACGGAGCATATCGCTTTCGCTGCGCTGGACGAGGTCGCCGATATAGACGATGTTGTCGTTCTTGAGGCAATTCGCGGAGCGCACCGACAGTTCAAGCTCGTCGACCTTGCGAAGCAGGTTCTTGTTGAACGGCAGCTCTTCTTTCTCTTCGCTCTCGGAAGCCTCCCGGGGCTCTTCGAAGTTGATGAAGACCTGAAGCTGGTCCTGCAGGATGCGGGCGGCATAAGCGACCGCGTCTTCCGGCGTGATGACGCCGTTGGTTTCAACGAACAGCGTCAGCTTGTCGTAGTCTGTAATCTGGCCGACGCGGGTGTCTTCCACTTCGTAGGAGACCTTGCGAACCGGCGAGAACACGGAATCGACCGGGATCAGACCGACCGGCGCTTCCTCCGGACGGTTCTGGGCGGCGGGGCGGTAGCCCTTGCCGGTGTTGACGGTCATTTCCATGTTGAACCTGGCACCCTTGTCGAGCGTGCACAGAACCAGTTCTGGATTCATGATTTCGATATCGGCCCCCGCCTCGATCATCCCGGCGGTTACCTCACAGGGCCCCTCGGCCGAGAGGCGCATGCGCTTCGGCCCTTCGGAGTGCATGCGCACCGCGATGGCCTTGATGTTGAGGATGATATCCGTTACGTCTTCGCGTACGCCCTCGATGGAAGAGAATTCATGCAGAACGCCATCGATCTGCACCGCCGTAACAGCCGCGCCTTGCAGCGAGGACAGCAGCACGCGGCGCAGCGCGTTCCCGAGCGTCAGGCCGAAACCCCGCTCGAGCGGTTCCGCAACGACAACGCCCTCGGTCTTCGGATCGGCGCCATGCTTGATGTCGATTTTGGAGGGCTTGATAAGTTCCAGCCAGTTCTTTTGTATCACGGTCTTGTCCTTCCTCTTAACGTCATCCGGCTCTTAACCGGCCTCTGGTTATTTTTTGAGAATTCACGCGGCATGACGACGCCAGCCGTATCAGACTCGCGCCGCCGTATCATTAAACGCGGCGCTTCTTGCGGGCGCGCACCCCGTTGTGAGGGATCGGAGTCACGTCCTTGATCGACTTGATCGTGAAACCGATGGCCTGAAGCGCGCGGAGCGCCGACTCACGGCCCGAACCCGGCCCCTTGACATTTACTTCCAGCTCGCGCATGCCATGTTCCTGAGCTTTGCGGCCCGCATCTTCAGCGGCGGTCTGGGCGGCGTACGGCGTCGACTTCCGGGAGCCCTTGAAACCCATCGTACCGGCCGAAGACCAGGAAACGACATTGCCCTGAATGTCGGCAATCGTGATCATCGTGTTGTTGAACGTGGAATTCACATAAGCAACGCCCGCGGTGATGTTCTTGCGTTCTTTCCGCTTCGGACGACCTGCTGTTTTTACTGCTGCTTTAGCCATTTATCTACCCTCCCTTACGCTTTTTTCTTGCCGGCAATCGGTCGTGCCGGACCTTTGCGGGTACGGGCGTTGCAGCGCGTGTTCTGGCCGCGCACCGGCAGCCCCTTGCGGTGACGCAGGCCGCGGTAGCAGGCCATATCCATCAAGCGCTTGATATTCATAGCGACTTCACGGCGCAGATCCCCCTCGATGAGGTATGCGTCCGTCTCGATTTCCGTACGAATACGGTTCAGCGTATCCTCGGGCAGATCCCCCATGCGGGTCTGGACATCGATACCAAGCTTCTCACAAAGCTTGAATGCGGTCGTGCGACCGATTCCGTGGATGTAGGTCAGCGCGATTGGAACCCGCTTCTTATCGGGAACGTTAACACCGGCAATACGTGCCATTGAGTACTCCTCTTTTTTCGATTTCAAGCCGAACCGTATTGCCTGGCCGATAATCTTGATTTCATTGGCTAAAGCGCCGGTTCGTACACCAAAACAAAACGCCCGCAACCAAAGGGCGCAACAAGACCGCATAAACCATGCCTGATCTTAAGATGGGCGCATTATATGAACTGAAGTCCAAACGTCAACAGTTTTATTTGTCTGAATAAATCAGCTTTTTACAGCCGGTCAGGCAGCGCTTTTCTTCCGGTTGATGACGTTAAAGACCTCATCCGTAACCTGATCGATCGGCCGCATGCCGTCGATGCGGCGCAAGATGCCCTTTTTCTCGTAATACGGCACCAGCGGCTTGGTGGCCCTCGTATAGATTTCAAGACGATTTTTCAGGGTACGCGCATTATCGTCGGCGCGCTTGTTACCGGCGTTTTCCCGGATGCGTCTCTCAATCCGCTCGAACAGGATCGACTCGTCGACATCGAGCAGGATCACATCGTCGATCTCACGATTCTGGTCTTTAAGCATTTCGTCAAGAGCTTCGGCCTGCGGAACGGTGCGCGGGAATCCGTCCAGGATGAAACCCGCACGACACGCTTCCAGTCCCGGACATTGCGGGCACTTGTCTCCGCGAACGCAGCCCCGGATGATGTCAATGATCACTTCGTCGGGGACAAGGTTGCCCTGCTCGAGAGTTCCCGCAAGTTCCTTGCCCAGATCCGTGCCGGCCTCAACTTCGGCTCTTAGCATTTCGCCGGTGGAGAGATGCCGCAGGCCGGTCTTTTTCTCGATCTGCAGCGCTTGGGTACCTTTCCCGGATCCCGGGGCGCCCAGCAGAATAATCAGCTTCATCGTACTCTTCCTCTGAGTTTGGCCTTCTTGATAAGTCCCTCGTACTGGTGCGCGATCAGATGGGAGTGGATTTGCGCGACCGTATCCATAGTCACCGAGACGACAATCAGAAGACTTGTACCTCCGAAGTAGAATGGCAACGAATACTGCGAAATCAGCAATTCCGGCAACAGACAGATGAACACCAGATAGAGCGCGCCAACCGTCGTAATGCGCGTGAGCACATAGTCGAGATAATCCGCAGTATTTTTCCCAGGCCGAATGCCGGGCACGAAACCTCCATGCTTGCGCAGCATCTCGGCATTTTCCTGCGGATTGAAGACGATCGCGGTGTAGAAGAACGCGAAGAAGACAATGAATGCGCCATACAGGCCCATATAGACCGGAGATCCGTGACTCAGGAAACGCGAGATCGCAGCCGTGAAGTCGCCCCCTTCCGCACCCGAAAAGCCGACAATCGTCAATGGCAGAAGAAGAAGCGAGGACGCGAAAATCGGCGGAATAACGCCGGACGTGTTGAGTTTAAGCGGTATGTGATTCTGCTCTCCGCCATACATACGATTCCCGACCTGACGTTTCGGATACTGGACAATCACCCGGCGCTGGGCGCGCTCCATGAAAACGATGAATGCAATCACGGCGACAATCATTGCCATGATAAGACCGATTTGCAGGATATTCAGCACTTCCGTGCGCCCGAGTTCCAGCGTCGTGGCAAAGGCACGAGGCAATTCGGCGACGATCCCCGCGAAGATAATAAGGGAAATTCCGTTCCCCACCCCGCGGCTCGTGATCTGTTCGCCGAGCCACATCAGGAAGATCGTCCCCCCGACAATCGTAATCACGGTGGAAATCCGGAAAAACAGGCCGGGATCGAGCACGACCCCGCCCGCACTCTCAAGGCCGACCGCAAGGCCATAACCCTGAACAGAGGCGAGCAAAACGGTCAGGTAGCGCGTATACTGGTTGATCTTGACCCGACCCGACTCGCCCTCCTTTTTCATTGCCTCGAGCTTCGGCGACATGGCGGCGGCGAGTTGCATGATGATCGACGCCGAAATGTAGGGCATGATGTTGAGAGCGAAGATGGTCATCCGCTGCAGGGCACCGCCTGCGAACATGTTGAACATTCCCAGGATGCCCTGGTCCTTGTCGTCGAAAACGGATCCCCACGCCTCGGGATCGATCCCGGGAACGGGAATATAGGTGCCGAGCCGGTAAACGAGAAGCGCGCCCATGACAAACAGAAGGCGTTGCTGCAACTCCTTCGCTTTAGAAAAGGCTCCCCAGTTGGCGTTGCGCGCCAGTTGTTCTATCGCCGATGACATCGTCTACCCGTTCTGTTCAAATGGATCCATCTGATACATAAAGAAAACAAAAGGGGCACACAAGCCCCTGATGCCACGTCGTCGCCAGACGTCAACACGCCAGTGCGGCAACGACCTGTTATGCGGATTGGCTGGCGCTCGTTTCGATCTTGCCGCCCGCCTTTTCAACGGCGGCTTTCGCCGATGCCGTGGCCCGCGCGACCTTGAGAGTGACCTTGCTTTTCAGCTCGCCGTTCCCGAGCAGCTTGATGCCGTCCTTCTCACGGTTGACGACCTTCGCGGCGAACAGGACTTCCTGATCGAGCGGCTTGGATGCGTCGATTTTCTTCGAGTCGATCGCTGCCTGAAGCTTGCCGAGAGACAGTTCCGCGTAATGCTTGCGGAAGATGTTCCGGAAGCCCAGTTTCGGCAGGCGGCGGTCGAGCGGCATCTGGCCGCCCTCAAAGCCCTTGATCGCCACGCCGGTGCGCGCCTTCTGGCCTTTGACGCCACGGCCGCAGGTCTTGCCTTTCGTCGAACCGATGCCGCGACCGACACGGGTCCGTTCGAATACAGAGCCTTCTTTGGGCTGGATTTCATTCAGTTTCATGTCGTTCTCTCTCAGTTGCGAGTTGCGAGTTGCGAGCGGGAAGGGCGGGAAAGCTCTCGCTACTCGCCACTCGTAACTCACGACTAGTTCATGCTGCCTCTTCCACCTTCACGAGGTGGCGGACGCTGTTGATCATACCGCGCACAGCGGGCGTGTCCTCAAGCTCACGCGTGCGGTGCAGCTTGTTAAGACCGAGGCCGACCAGCGTCTGACGCTGATAGTCTTTGCGGCCGATCGGGCTTCCGACCTGCGTGACGCGGATCGTCTTCACGCCTGCCTTCTTTTCCTTCTTGGCAACCGGCTTCTTCGTCTTCGCGGCGGCCTTTTCGGGCGCGGCAGCTTCCTTTTTCGCCGGAGCGGCCTTCGCGGCGGGCTCTTCCGCCTTCGCCGCAGCTTTCGATTCTGCAGCCGCCTTCGGGGACGTCTCCTTCTTCGCGGGCGCTTTCTTCGCCGGGGCTTTCTTCTTCTCTTCTTCCTCAGCCATTGGATTGCTCCTCTTCACGTTGGGCAACCTGCTCGGACTGCGGCTTGGCAGCTTCGCGGTTGGCGATGATATCGCTGACCTTGCGGTTTCGGCGCGAGGCGACCTGACGCGGGCTCTGCACATCCTTGAGCGCTTCGAACGTCGCGTTGATCATGTTGTACGGATTGCTGGTGCCGATAGCCTTCGCCACTACATCCTGAACGCCGAGAGCCTCAAAAATTGCGCGGAGCGGACCGCCCGCGATAATCCCCGTACCGGCCGGGGCCGAACGGAGGAACACCTTTCCGGCACCAAAACGACCGTAAATATCGTGGTGCAGTGTACGCCCTTCGCGCAACGGCACCCGAACCATGTTGCGCTTGGCCGCTTCCGTCGCCTTGCGGATCGCTTCCGGAACTTCCCGGGCCTTGCCGTGGCCGGTCCCGACGCGTCCTTTTCCGTCGCCGACGACCATCAGCGCGGCGAAGCCGAAGCGACGACCGCCCTTCACCACCTTGGCGACACGGTTGATGCCGACGAGGCGTTCGATCAGTTCCGGTTCGTCCCTATCGCGTTCGCGATTGTCTCTTTTTTCTGCAGCGCGAGCCATAAAATCTCTCTCCTTTAGAATACCAGTCCGCCCTCACGAGCCCCTTCGGCCACAGCCTTCACACGGCCGTGATACAGGAAGCTTCCGCGGTCGAATTGCACTTTCGTGACGCCGACCTTCCGGGCACGTTCTGCGACCAGCTTGCCAACCTTTGCGGCCGCCTCCACCGTCGCTCCGTTCTTCAGTTGCTCTTTCAGCTCCTTGTCAATCGACGACGCCGCGGCGAGCGTAACGCCCTTGAGATCGTCGATCACCTGGACGTAAATCTGCTTGTCCGAGCGATGAACCGAGAGGCGCGGTCGGATTTCACGGACGGCGTTCTGCTCGATATTCACGGAGCGCAGCTTGTTGCGCGTACGGAACGTGCGGCGCTGTGCCGAACTCAATCTCTTCGTCATTTCTTCTTACCTTCCTTGCGCACAACGAACTGACCTTCCTTGCGGATCCCCTTGCCCTTGTAGGGCTCGACCGGACGCCAGGAGATGATTTCGGCGGCGACCTGTCCGACCAGCTGCTTGTCGATGCCGCTGATCTTGATGACCGTCTGCTTGTCCACTTCAACCTTTATGCCTTGCGGAACCGTGTAGCGCACTTCGTGGCTGTAGCCCAGCGAGAGCACGAGGTCCTGCCCCTGGAGGTTTGCCCGGTAACCAACGCCCTGAATTTCGAGCGTTTGCGAGAAGCCTTCACTGACGCCCTCGACAATGTTGCGAACCAGCGTGCGCGACGTCGGCCAAAGGGTTTTTGCGAGCTTGCTGTTCGAGCGCGGTGCAAGACGCACCTGCTTGCCGCCGTTCGCACCGTCTTCCAGTGTCACGGAGACGTCATCGTGGACGCGAAGGGCAAGACTACCAAGCTTGCCCTTTGCGGCGACATCCTGGCCGTTGACCTCGACGGTCACGCCCTGAGGCACCGGAACGGGATTTTTACCAATACGTGACATAACCAGCTTCCCTTAATAAACCTGACAGAGAATTTCGCCGCCGACATTCTGCTCCCGCGCTGCGGAATCCGACAGAACGCCCTTCGGGGTCGATACAATCGACACACCAAGGCCGTTGTAAAAACGCGGCATGTCTGCGACCTTCGTGTACATCCGCCGACCCGGCTTGGAGACGCGCTGGATTTTGCGGATAACGCCCTCGCCCGCCTCGTACTTGAGGTCGATGACAAGCGTCTTTCGGTTACCACCCATGTCCGCAACTTTGTACCCACGGATATAACCTTCTTCCTGAAGAACCTTGCACACGTTCTCGCGCAGCTTGGCCCAGGGGCATTCGATACTTGTCTTGCGCGCATGCTGGCCGTTACGGATGCGGGTCAGCAGATCGCCAAGGGGATCACTCATTGACATCTTCGTATCCTCCTTACCAGCTGGACTTGGTTACGCCGGGCAGTTCACCGCGCGAAGCAAGCTCGCGCAGGGCAATCCGCGACAGGCTGAAGCGTCGGTGAAAGGCGCGCGGGCGGCCCGTGAGCGCGCAGCGGTTGCGAACGCGCGTCTTCGACGAGTTACGTGGCAGCTCCGCAAGCTTCAGAGACGCCTGAAAGCGCTCTTCGGCCGGAAGATCCCGGTTGTAGATAATCGCCTTCAGCTCACCACGCCTGCGCTCGAGGCTTTTGGCCATCTTGCGGCGCTTCATGTCCCGATTGACTGCACTTTTTTTCGCCATACTAGTCTCTTTCGTCTTTCAAAAATTTATCCTGTCGAGCGACACCCTTACTGGTGTCAATTACGGAACGGCATATCAAAGCCGCGGAGAAGTTCTTTCGCTTCTTCATCGGTCCCGGCCGTCGTGCAGATGATGATGTCCATCCCCCGCAGCTGATCAACTTCGTCGTATTCTATTTCCGGAAAAACAATCTGCTCCTTGAGGCCCATCGCGTAGTTTCCGCGGCCATCAAAGCTCTTTCCGTTAATGCCGCGAAAGTCACGAACGCGCGGAAGCGCGATCGTCACCAGACGGTCGAGAAACTCATACATCCGCTCGCGACGCAACGTAACCTTCACGCCGTTGGCCATCCCTTCGCGCAGCTTGAACGAAGCGTTCGACTTGCGGGCGCGGGTTACAACCGGCTTCTGACCGGAAATGCGCACTAGATCGTTGACAGCGCCATCGATAAAGGCCCGGTTTTGGGTTGCTTCGCCCACGCCCATATTGATGACGATCTTGTCCAGCCTCGGAACCTGATACTTGTTCTTGTAGCCGTACTTCTTCATCAGAGCGGGCTGGATTTCGCTGTCGTATCTCTCTTTAAAACGCGTTTTCATCGCTCTTCACCTTATCCTATCGTTTCGCCGGACTTGCGGGCGACACGAACCTTCTTGCCGTCCTTGAGGACCGTGTAACCAACACGCGTCGCCCCGCCGGTCTTGGGATCCACAAGCGCCACGTTGGAGACGTGAATCGAGGCTTCCTTCTGCTCGATCCCGCCCGCACTCGTCTGCGAGGGACGGTTGTGGCGCTTGACCATGTTCACGCCCTGAACAATGACGCGGCTCTCCGCGGGAATCGCCTTGAGGACTTCGCCCTTCTGGCCCTTGTTCTTGCCGGCGATCACGACGACCTTGTCGCCTTTTTTGATTTTCATTTTCGCCTGGGTCATCAGAGCACCTCCGCCGCGAGCGAGATGATTTTCATATAGCCCTTGCCGCGCAGTTCACGGGTAATGGGTCCGAAGATACGCGTACCGATCGGCTCGCCGTTGTTGTTAATCAGGACACATGCGTTCGTATCGAAACGAATCTTTTCACCGTACTGACGCTTCAGGCCGTGGCGGGAGCGGACAATGACCGCCTTGCGGACCTCACCCTTCTTTACGCGACCACGCGGAATCGCGTCCTTGACCGAGACGACGACCACATCGCCGATATTGGCCGTACGGCGCTTCGATCCGCCGAGCACCTTGATGCACTGGACTTTGCGGGCTCCGCTATTGTCGGCCACTTCCATGGTGGACTGCATCTGTATCATTCTTCAGCGTCCTTCTTCTTGCTCTCACTCTTTTTCTTCGTGTCGGGACGCGAAGCTTTGGCTTCCGCCGCCGCGAGATCGTCCTGCTCCGCCTTGCCGCGATTCGACTGCGCCGGCGGGGGAGTAATCACTTTCCAGCTCTTGCGCTTGCTGATCGGACGGCATTCCTCAATCTGGACCCGGTCACCGACACCGAACGCGTTCGATTCGTCATGTGCGGCAAACTTGTCCGTCTTACGGATATACTTCTTGTACACCGGATGCATGTAGCGGCGCTCGACAAGAACCGTGACGGTCTTGTCCATCTTGTCGCTGACTACGTTTCCTTCCAAAATGCGGCGTGGCATCGTTCTTTGCTCCTATTCTTTAAGCGGCCTTGCCCGACTTCGCTTCTGCGGCCTTTTTGCCGAGAAAGGTCTTTACCCGCGCGATCGCACGGCGGGACTTGCGGATGGCCGACGTATTTTCCAGCGTACCGCCCGACTTCTGGAAGCGCAGGTTGAAAAGGCTCTTGCGCTCATCCAGGAGAATCTTTTTCAACTCGTCTTCCGACTTTGTCTTCAGATCTTCAGCTTTCATTTCTCTCAGGCTCCTTCACCGATACGGGCGATGAACTTCGTCTTGATCGGAAGTTTTTCGGCGGCCAGAGCCAGCGCCTCTCGCGCAACGTCCGGCGAAACGCCATCCACTTCGAACAGAATTCGGCCCGGCTTGATACGCGCCGCCCAGAATTCCGGAGCGCCCTTACCGGAACCCATCCGCACTTCAAGCGGCTTTTTTGAAACCGGCACATCCGGGAACACGCGGATCCAGACTTTCCCCTGACGCTTCATACAGCGGGTAATCGCGCGACGAGCCGCCTCAATCTGGCGCGCTGTAATACGATCAGGACTCAGCGCCTTCAGTCCGTAGGCGCCGAAATTGAGGGTGGTTCCACCCTTCGCCACGCCATGAATACGGCCCTTGTGCTGCTTCCTGTATTTGGTCTTCTTCGGGCTCAGCATAGTTCCACCTATACAAAAAAATTCGTTTCACATGGGCTTAAAGTCCTTTGGACTTCAGTTCCCGTGTGTTGATTCTGGTTTTCAGTTTCCGGCTATCGGTTTTCTGTTACGGCGCTGGACGTGTATCACAACCCGGCCACCGTTTCAATAACTTCTTTTACCGATAACCAGAAACCGGCCACCGACTACTGTCTCGGCATCCCACCCTGCGCGTCCTGGATACGCTTGTCACGCGCCATCGGATCGTGAGCAAGAATGTCGCCCTTGTAAATCCATACCTTCACACCGATAATCCCGTAGGTCGTCAGCGCTTCGGAAAATCCGTAATCGAGGTCGGCCCGCAGCGTGTGCAACGGAACGCGGCCTTCGCGATACCATTCCGTCCGCGCGATCTCCGCACCGCCAAGCCGCCCGGATACATTGATCCGGATGCCTTGCGCACCGAGGCGCTGGGCCGACTGGACGGCGCGCTTCATGGCACGGCGGAACGAAACGCGACGTTCAAGCTGCTGGGCGACGCCCTCGGCAACCAGTTGCGCGTCGATTTCCGGCTTGCGAATTTCAACGATGTTCAGTGATACTTCGCCCCCGGCGCGCTTCGACAGGTCGCGACGCAATTTTTCGATGTCGGCGCCCTTCTTGCCGATGATGACGCCAGGGCGAGCCGTATGGACGGTCACGCGAGTGTTCTTCGCCGCACGCTCAATGATGACCTTGCTGATCCCGGCGGGCTTCAGGCGCTCATGGATGTATTCGCGAAGCTTGAGGTCCTCGACCAGCTTGTCCGAATAATCACGGCCCGAATACCAGCGGGAGTCCCAGGTCCGGTTGATACCGACGCGAAGACCGATTGGATTGACTTTGTGACCCATTACGTTTTCCTTTGAATGCCTTTACGTTTCTGTTGTTTCCGCATAACCGGACAAGATTATGCCGGACACGCCTCCGGAATTTGTCGAACACCGGTTGTCAGGTTGAAACCGGCCGCGCGCAGCACAGCGCGGCTCTCCGCCGTATCGGGAATCCACCTGTGATCAGACCCTTTCAGCCGGATATCGGAGTGTTCTACACGTACAAACGAGTTCCCTTTGATTGTGGTTTTTTCACCCATAAACACTCCTGTAAGCCCGTCCACATCGAAAGGGGCAGGGCTCAGCGCGTCGAAGGACGAGTAGAGATCCACTTTCCCGGTCATCTCACGCATCCTCTCTGACGACGATGGTCAGGTTGCTGAAATCCTTTTCAATCCGGCTGGCGCGACCGCGGGCGCGGGCGCGGAACCGCTTCATACGGATCCCCTTGCCGACCGTCGCTTCCGAAACAACGAGACTGTCGACGTCGAGACCGTGGTTGTTCTCGGCATTGGCAATCGCCGATTGCAGGACCTTTCGGACCGTATGCGCAATGCGGCGCTCGCAGAACTCGAGATCGACAAGGGCGCGCCCGGCCTTTTTGCCACGGATCATTTGCGCGACCAGATTCAGCTTTCGCTGGCTGGTGCGAATATTCCGTCCGTAGGCTCGCGCCTCGTTCTCCGCCTGACGCGGTGCGTTAGCAGTCTGTCCCATCGTTAGCCTCTCTTCGCCTTCTTGTCGGCGCCGTGACCGAAGTAGGTGCGCGTCGGCGCGAACTCACCGAGTTTATGACCGATCATCTGATCCGTGACAAGGACCGGAATGAACTTCTTGCCGTTGTGCACGCCGAACGTCAGCCCGACCATGTTGGGCAGGATCGTCGAACGGCGCGACCATGTGCGGATAACTTCCTTCTTGCCGCTCGTGCGAACCGCTTCAGACTTCTTCAGAAGGCTGCGCGCTACGAAAGGACCTTTCCAGACGCTACGTGTCATGTTTTTTTCCTCACTTACTTCTTGCGGCGACGGATAATGTACTTATCCGTGCTCTTGTTCTTGCGGGTGCGGTAGCCCTTCGTCGGCTTGCCCCACGGCGTGACCGGGTGACGACCGCCGGAAGTGCGGCCCTCACCGCCACCCAGCGGGTGATCGACAGGGTTCATGGCAACGCCGCGAACGCTCGGGCGCTTGCCAAGCCAGCGGTTTCGGCCGGCCTTGCCCTTGTTGGTATTCATGTGATCCGGGTTTGAAACCGCGCCGACTGTGGCGATGCATTCCTGACGTACCACACGAAGCTCGCCCGAGGCCAGCTTCACCTGTGCATAGCCCTGATCTCGGCCCACAAGCTGGGCGTAGGCCCCCGCGGCGCGCGCCATCTGTCCGCCCTTTCCGGGACGGAGCTCGATATTGTGAATGATCGTGCCGATCGGCATGTTCTTCAGCGGCATCGCGTTGCCCGGCTTGATGTCGGCTCCCTCGCCAGACATAACCTTGTCGCCGGTCGAGAGACGCTGCGGCGCAATGATATAACTCTTTTCGCCGTCGCTGTAGCTGATCAGAGCGATAAAAGCGGTGCGGTTCGGATCGTATTCAATCCGCTCGACCGTGCCTTCAACGCCGGCCTTGTTACGCTTCCAGTCGATCACGCGGTAACGCTGCTTGTGCCCGCCGCCGCGCTGCCAGCTCGTAATGCGTCCATAGTTATTGCGGCCACCGGTCCTGGTCTTGCCTTCCGTAAGACTCTTCTCCGGCTTGCCCTTCCAGAGACCGCTCCGGTCCACCATAATCAGCTGGCGGGTACCGGGAGAGGTCGGATTTGCTTTTTTCAGTGCCATTTTCTTCCTCATCATCCCTTATCGGCGGATCACCATAGTTAAAAAGGAGACTCTAGACTCCGGTGCCGACGTCAATCGTCTGCCCTTCCTCGAGAGTCACAACAGCCTTCTTCTGGTCGCTGCGGCGACCGATCGATCCCTTGAAGCGCTTGGTCTTGCCCTTCAGAATCGATGTGTTTACGCCCTTAACCTTGACGTCGAAGAGCGTTTCGACCGCCTGCTTGATCTTCGGCTTGGTGGCCCATAGCGGAACCTTGAACGTCACCTGCCCGTGTTCGGAGCCGAGCGTTGCCTTTTCCGTGATGTGCGGAGCCGTAATGACTTCGTACATCCACTCCTGCACATTATCCTGTTTCTTTGCCTTGGCCATGGTCGTCAACCTTTCAGTCTTTCCGTGAGATCGCTGACGGCTTCTTTCGTCAGCACCAGCGTGTCCCGGCGCATAATGTCGTATACGTTCGCGCCCTGCGAGGGCAGCACGTCGATACGCGGCAGGTTTGCGGTCGCACGGGCAAAGTTTACGTCGATTTCCTTGCCGCCGAGGACGAGTGCATTGTCAAGCCCGAGCACCTTGAACGCGGAAGCCATAGGTTTCGTCTTGTGGTCCTTCGCCTCTGCCGCTTCGATAACCACGAGCTTGCCTTGCTTCGCCTTCGCAGACAGCGCGATCTTTAATGCAAGCGCACGAATTTTCTTGGGCAGATCCGTCGCGTGGCTGCGCACGACCGGGCCAAACACAATTCCGCCACCGACGTCCTGCGGACGCTTTGTGGAACCGGCGCGCGCGCGACCCGTTCCCTTCTGGCGCCACGGCTTCTGGTTCGTGCCGGATACCTCGGATATTCCCTTCGTCTTGTGCGTACCGGAACGGCGCTTGTTGAGCTGCCAGTGAATGACGCGGTGAAGAATATCTTCACGAACGTCCACGCCAAAGACGTTGTCGTCGAGAGCGATCTCTCCGACATCCTTGTTTTCAAGATTTCTGACCGCGACCTTCATGGTTTATTTAGTCCTTCTTTTCTTCGGTTGCTTCCGCCTGCGTTTCGGCGGCGGCCTCTTCGGCCTTGACGTCTTCCGCCGGAGCTTCATCAGCCGCAGTCTCTTCCTGTTTGGCGTCCTGCTCCGGAGCCGCTTCCCTGACCGTGACTAAACCCGCAGGCTTCGGCGCATTTTCGGGAAGGGTTTTTTTGACGGCATCACGGATAAGAACCCATCCGCCCTCTGAACCCGGAACCGAGCCCTTTACGAGAATCAGATTGTCTTCCTCGTCGACCGCGACGATTTCGAGGCTTTGGGTCGTAATGGTTTCATCGCCCATGTGACCGGCCATTTTCTTGCCCTTGAAGACCCTGCCCGGATCCTGGCGCTGACCTGTCGAACCATGCGACCGGTGCGATACCGAGACGCCGTGTGTCGCGCGAAGGCCGCCAAAATTGTGACGCTTCATGCCCCCGGCAAAACCTTTACCGATTGACGTGCCCGTCACGTCGACATACTGGCCCGGCACAAAATGCGCCGCGCTCAGGGTCGCGCCGACCTCGAGAACGTTTTCAGGAGAAACGCGGAACTCCGCAAGCTTCTTCTTCGGTTCGACTTTCGCCTTGGCGAAGTGACCGCGCTGGGCCTTCGCCGTGCGCTTGACCTTCGCCTTGCCGACACCGAGCTGTACAGCCGTGTAACCGTCTTTTTCATCGCTGCGGATCGCCACAACCTGGCAGCCATCCACTTTCAATACAGTCACGGGCACATGCTGGCCGTCGTCATTAAAGACGCGCGTCATGCCTTCCTTACGTGCAATCAGTCCTGTTCTCATTTCGCTTCACTCCGTTCAACAGGTGCGAGTTGCGAGGCGCGAGTTGCGAGACCAAACCTCGCTAACCTTATTGCTCCCCGTTCATCAACTGCCGTGCCCGTTTCCTCCTGACAAAACTCGCTACTTACGACTTGCTGCTAAGCAGCAGCCGCCATGCCGCCGATCTTAATCGAAACGTCGACACCTGCTGCAAGATCGAGCTTCATCAGGGCATCGATCGTTTGCGGCGTCGGGTCGACAATATCGATCAGGCGCTTGTGCGTGCGCATTTCGAACTGCTCCATCGACTTCTTGTCGATGTGCGGCGAGCGCAGCACGGTAAACCGCTCCTTGCGGGTCGGCAATGGAACCGGTCCACGAACACGGGCTCCCGTGCGCTTTGCGGTGCCGACAATCTCCGCCGTCGCACCATCCAGCACGCGGTGGTCGAAAGCCTTCAGTGTGATCCGTATCGTTTGCGTATCCATTGCTTTAGACCCTGTTTCCTTCTTTACTCGACGATTTTCGCGACGACGCCTGCGCCGACGGTGCGACCGCCTTCGCGGATGGCGAAGCGCAGACCTTCATCCATCGCAATCGGCGCGATCAGT
>RZZS01000101.1 GCA_009929775.1 Alphaproteobacteria bacterium | reverse complement strand
CCCGAAGAGCTGCTTTTTGACTCCATTTACGCCCTGCGCGGCATCCTGAAGCCCAAAGGACGCCTCCTGATGTCCGTTCCATTGCCCGACCCGACCATCAACGACCAAACCCGCCGCGATGCCAACGACCGCCTCTTTAACGGCGTCTCCCCCGAAAAATTCCAGTTTCTGTTCGAGCGCACCAGCTTCAAACTCATCACCCGCCACGACAACGACGACTCCCTCGGACGCACCCACCGCCGCTGGGCCACCATGCTGTTTGAACTGGAGAGTCAGGAAGGCGCGCGCAGTCTGGATAAAATCGAAGCCATCCTGAACCGTGACAAGAAAACCGCCACCTACAAGCTGGCTCTGTTTAGAGCGCTGGCAGAATTGGCTATGACCAAATACAACTCCGCGGTATGGCTGCCGGACGGACTCGTCAGCATACCGCTATTATCTGTCGTCGAAAAGTGGATGGAATACTACTGGCCGCTGTTTGAGTCCGGTAAATTCATACCCCAGAACGGCGGCGAGAAACCCCAATGCAAAAAGCCGGTCGCTTTTCGTGCGCCGATGGGGGAACTCATCGATGCCTATCGTAACAGCGGCGGACAGGCCGCCTTTACCGTTCAGTACCGTAACAACGCCATACCCCAACCGGCCGACCAGCCGCTCAGACAGGTTACGCGCATGATTCGCAACACCTTGATCGACGGCCCGATCAAACATTCCGGCGGCGAAGGCTCCGATACATTCCGGTACGACAAACAACTCAAATGCATCCTTGTTCCTGCCGATATGTGGCGGGAACTCGCCCTGATGGGAAACTGGATCGTTGACGCCACCATCCTGCGCTGGGCAGAACTGACCACCCGGATTTCGCATGAAGAAATCAAACCCAGCGAAGTCATCGACCTGCTCTTAACCGTGCCCATACCTGAACGGGAAGTCGGCGCCGCACGGCTTGTCTACGACGCCATGGACGATAAAGTCTGCGTATGGAGCGATAAAACAATCCGAAGAAATCAGTATGAGGTCGACCACGCCATACCCTTCAGTCTGTGGCACAATAATGACGTTTGGAACCTGCTGCCCGCTACAAAAACCGCAAACAACGCCAAACGGGACAAATTGCCCTCCCGCGACCTCGTTTTTGCCCGAAAAGACTGCATAATCCACTACTGGGAGCAGATGAAAGACGCCTACGAGCACCGTTTTGCCTTTGAAACCGAAAAATTCGTCGGAAAATCACTTGTAAACGCCGAAAATTGGCAAAATTCGCTCTTTTCAGCCTTCACCGAGGCCGTTGAAATCACCGCCATCCAGCGCGGCGCTCAACGCTGGCAGCCGGGCAGTTTCGCCGTCAGCGAGGCCCATTTTGAAGAAATTGGCCACAAAAAGACACAAAAAGGCACAAAAAATGAAGAAAATTACAAGGAGATGCCAGTTTATGATGAAATGGTGTCCGAAATCATCGAATTTCCGCTAAAAAATGACCAATTTTCGACCTGCCTGCCTTTTTTTGACCTCGAAGCGGCTGCCGGACCCTTTGGAGACGAGCAAAATTATGTCGATGAATTTTCTTGCCACGAAAAATGGGTCCGATTTGACGGAAAAATTACGCGCGACATGTTCGCCATCCGCATCAAAGGCCACTCCATGGAGCCGCGCATTCCCGACGGTGCCATCGCCGTTTTCCAAGCCGGAAACGCCCTTGCAGGCTCCCGGCAGGGCAAAATCGTCCTCGTTCAGCTCCTCGACCGCTTTGACCCCGACACAAACAGCCGTTTTACCGTCAAAAAGTACGCCAGCACCAAAAAATACGACAAAAACGGCGTTTTTGAGCACCAAAACATCATTTTAAGCCCCCTGAACCCCGATTTTGAGCCGATTATTCTGTCACGCCGTGATGAACCCGCCACTTTTCGAGTGATTGGGGTGTTTTTTCGGCTGCACGCCTAAAAAATCTGTGAAAATCAGTGAAATCTGAGGGCAAAAAAAGTTGCCGAACGGCGGGGCATGCCTTATGCTGGCCTCCGATCCTGAGTTGTTTGGGACAAAGAGGTTAGAAATCAGTATGGTGATGATATCAAGATGGCAGGAGATTGCGCCCTCCCAGTTCCCTTGGGAACGGGAGGCGCTGGACTTTGTCCGGGAGCAATTGCCCGACCACGAGCCCTATCACGCCTGGTCCAACTTCGAGTTCATCGCCGACGATGGGACGATCAATGAGGTGGACCTGCTGGTCGTGACACCAAATGGCTTCTTCATGGTCGAGATCAAGAGCCGACCCGGTCGGCTGGACGGGGACAACAGCACCTGGAAATGGACGGACGAACAGGGCCGCATTCGTACCGGCGACAACCCGCTGCTTTTGACCAGCCGGAAGGCCAGGAAGTTAATCAGCCTGCTCCGACGCCAGAAGGCCTTCTCCAAGGTGGCGTGTCCCTATCTGGATGAGCTGGTCTTCCTCTCTTCGGAGAAGATCGACTGTCACCTTGCGGGTCCCGCCTGCAATCGCATCTGCCTGCGCGACGACCCTGAGCAGGAGAAACAGGGCATCATCTCAGCGCTGGTCAAGCGGGACTGCCCGGGTTTGAAGCAGGATGTGCGCACCATTGACAAGCCCATTGCCCGAGCGATTGGCCGGGCCATTGAGCAGATGGGGATTCGACCTTCCCAGCGATCTCGAAAAGTCGCCGATTTAGTGCTCGATGAACTGATTTTTCAGTGCCCCAAGGACACCTACCAGGAATGGGTCGCTTCGCATGTTTCGATGAAGGACGCCCAGCGACGCATCCGAATCTACAACGTCGCGTTGCAGGAGAGCGAACAGAACCGAAGCATTATCCATCAGGCAGCGGAGCGTGAGTTCAGGCTGCTGGAGCAGCTCGACCACGAGGGCATTCTCAGGGCCGACCAGTTCACCCAGCATGAACGGGGTCCGGCGCTCATCTTCCGCTATGACCCGGAAGCTGTCCGACTGGACCATTTCCTGATCCAACGGGGGGAGACCTTAAGCATTGATATCCGTCTCAGCCTGGTTCGCCAGGTGGCTGAAGCCCTCCGTTTTGCCCACGCAAAGGGCATTGTGCACCGAACCCTGAGCCCCCAGAGCATCCTGGTTTATGACCCGGACAGCGAGCGACCCCGCATCAAGATCCTGAACTGGCAACTTGGAAGGCAGTACATCGCGGCAACCTCATCTAGCTCCGTGAGGCATACCTTCTCCATTCACCCCGAGCAACTGGTCGAAGATGCTTCACTGCTCTACATGGCCCCCGAGAGCATCACGGACCCGGAGAGCGTCGAACCCTATGCCGACGTCTTCTCGCTTGGCGCCATTGCCTACCATATTTTCGGAGGCCAGCCGCCGGCATCATCGGCCAAGGAGCTGGCTCAGAAACTGCAGGAGCAACGAGGACTCGACATCGCGGCGATCAGCGACGGAGCGGGCGAACAGCTATGCGAACTGATCAAGTTCAGCACGAACCCTCACGTCAGCAGTCGTCTTGACACCATCGACGATTTCCTCGAGCTGCTGGAAGCGGTGGAGGACGAACTCACGGCCCCCACGGAAGAGTTCATCGAGAATCCACTCGAAGCCCGGGCCGGCGATGTGATCGAGGGTGGTTTCAAGGTCAAGAAGCGTCTGGGCTCCGGGGGCTCCTCGACCGCGTTCCTGGTGGACCAGGGCGGCAAAGAGCAGGTTCTCAAAGTCGCCAACAAGCCTGACTACACCGAGCGTTTGGAATCAGAGTATCGCACACTTAAGAAGTTGCGGCATCCCCTGATTGTTGAAGCCTACGACTTGGTGAGAATTGGTGACTTGCGAGGAATTACAACTCAGTATGCCGGAACCGAAACGCTTGCGCAGCGCCTGAGGAAGGATGGCCGGATGCAGGTGGAATTCCTGGAGCGGTTCGGCAACGACCTGCTTGAAGTTTTGAAGCTCCTCGAAGAACACGGGATCTACCACCGTGACATCAAGCCTGACAATATTGGCATTGGTTCCACTAGCGCTAAGGGGAAGCTTCGGCTTCTACTATTCGACTTCTCGCTTTCCTGCACCCCTCTTGACAATGTCCGCGCCGGCACTGTGAAATACATGGATCCTTTCCTCCAAATGCCCGTTGCGAGGAAATACGACCTCTATGCCGAACGGTTCTCTGCGGCCATGACGCTCTACGAGATGGCCGCCGGAATGCTTCCCAAGTGGGGCGACGGCAAGAGCGACCCGGCCATGCTGGATTGCGAGGCCACCATTGAGGCCGAGATGTTCGAGCCGGGGCTGCGGAGCGGTATGCAGGAGTTCTTCGCCAAGGCGCTCAAGCGAAACTACAAGCAGCGCTATGACAATGCCGACGAAATGCTGAAAGCATGGCGGGCGCTGTTCGAGCATGCGGAAAAAGCCCCGACGGTCACCGCACATGATGAAGACTTCGATCAGGATGCGGCCATTCAGAGCGCCGATCTAAAGACCCAGCTCGTGACGCTCGGGCTCAGTACCCGCGCGATGAATGCCATGGACCGGTTGAATGTGGTCACCGCCGAAGACCTGCTGCGGGTCCCGATTTTCAAGTTCTACCGTTTACGCGGCGTCGGTCGAAAGACCCGGGACGAAATTACCCATCTCGCGCGTTCTCTCCATCGACGGTTCCCCGAGATTCCAGTGGATGACCGGGCCGGTGAGGAAGCGGTTGGCGGTATAGAGGAGAAGACTCCGGCGGGTAGCGTCGCCCCGGAATCCCTGAGTGTGGATGCCTTATTCCGGGACGTGGTTAGCACCGGCGGGCGGGAGAAATCGGCCTCCAAACCGATGCTGATGGCGTTCCTGGGGGTCGGCGATACCGAAGGCGAGCCGGAATGGGCGAACCAGAGCGAGCTGGGGCGACACTTCAAGGTGACGAGGGCGCGTATCGGGCAGATCGTGACCAAGGCCCGGGAAAACTGGCGTCGCATGCCGTCCATCACCCATCTGCGGGACGATATCCATCGCATCCTGGACGAATACGGCGGCATCATGAGTGTCCCCGACATGGCGTCCGCCATCCTGGCATCCCGCGGGTCCACTTCCGAAGAGCCGTCCAGAACCAAACGGGCCAAGGCCGCCGTTCGTGCCGCAATCGAGGCCGAACGAGGCAACCAGGACCTTCGCTTCAGTGACCACCGGTCAGGAGATCATATCCTGGTCAGCCAGGAACCAGAGCTTGTGCGCTATGCAGAGAAACTCGGGACCTTGGCCGATGAGATTGCCCGGCAGGACCCGCTTCTGGCCCCGGGCCGGGCCATCGAGAAGCTCAGGGAAGTCCCGGCGCCGGAAGGCGCACCCATGATCGCCACTGACAACGAGCTGGTGCGGCTTGCAGTCTACATGTCCGACACCGCCGCTGTATCCAGTCGTTTGGAGATCTACCCGCGCGGCATGGCGGCCGTCCGTGCACTGCGCCTCGCGGCCGGTGCGCTGGCCGGATCGATGGAACTTTCCGTCGCCACCATTCGCGCCCGTATCAAGGGACGCTATCCCGAGAGCGAGACCCTGCCGGACCGGCCCGCACTGGATGAACTGCTGAGCGAGGTCGGGCTGGAACTCGAGTGGAAGCCGAGCGCCGATGGTGGACGCGGCGCCTACCGCTTTCGACATATCGAGCAGTACACTGTCAGCAGCGGCACCTACGGCAGCGGGTTCACCTCCATGGAGGGAGAACCAAGCGTTGCTGTCTCCGATGCCGAGGAGCGGTTGTTTGAGCAGAAGCTCAAGAGCGCCGCCCGGGAAGGCGCGTTTCTTGTCCTGTCGGTCGACCCTCGCCGCCTGGCCAAGGCAGAAGAAGTACTCGCCAAACGGTTTGATCTGGACCGTTGGAACCTGGACCGGCTGTTCCTACCCGAGCTCCGGGCCAGGGCGTCCGAGAAGAAGGTGAAGTGGGATGTCGTGCTCCGCGCCGACCAGGCCGAGCGCGACAGCCAGGACTGGAGCCGGCTGAACATGCTTTTCGGCCTCTGCATCCCGCCAATCGAAGCCAAGTTGAGCGAAAACGAAAAGACGGCACTGATTACCTACCCGGGATTGCTGGCCCGCTACGATCAGATGGGGATGCTCGAACGGCTCAGGGACAAGATTGGCACCAGCGAGAGCAAACTGCACGGGCTGTGGGTCCTGGTAACCGAGGATGGGCACGGGTCACTCCCAACGCTAAACGGCAAGCCCATCCCGGTCATCAGCGGCGGGCAGCATGCCCGCATACCGGTTTCATGGCTTAAACACGCGGACGAATCGCAATGAAGACACCATCAGAAATTCAGAACATACTGAACCACCTCCTGCAGGCCCCCGGAGAATCGGAAGTGTTCGAGTTCAAGCACGCACGGGACAATTTCTCATTTAAGGACCTCTGCAAGTATTTCTCAGCCATCGCTACTTCCCGCTGCCCGAGTACGACATATCGGACCCGGACAGGGTGAGCCTCACGATTTATGGGAAATTGATCGATGAAAACTACAGCCGAATGCTGATCGAGAAAAATGACTTGCCCCTGTCCGAGGTTCTTCTCCTGGACCGCGTGCAAAAGAGCCTGCCTATTGAAAGAGCGGATGCCAAACGGCTTCGTCAACAAGGCCTGATTGAGGGTCGGTATCCCCGCCTCTATGTATCCGCCGAAATCGCCAAAGCCACGAGGACCGGGGCAGAGTACATCAAGCACCGTGCTTTCGATAAGCAGTACTACAAAGATCTCGTTCTCGCCTATCTGAAGCAGCACGGGGAAGCGGGCCCGTCCGAGCTGCAGCGTCTTCTCATGGACAAATTGACTGACATGGATAATGATAAACAGCGCCGGGGCAAGGTCCGGAACCTGATGCAGGAAATGTCCAAAAAGGAGCGCAGCATCCAGAACATCGGGGGTCGAGGAGACCAAGCTAAATGGGTGCTTGTATCACCTCAGAAAGGCGAGGGTTAGCTTGTGAAATCTTGCCTTAAAAGTCTTAATGCGCTTATTTACAGCATGTTAAGCCAAGCTAGGCCGCCTCGTTTTAGCTTGGGCTTAGCTTGGCTTCCTGAGCTTTGGGCAGATCGTGCGAACGCTGATCCGGACATATCCGGACATGGCCGGATCCGACCCGACAAGTACCCGACAAGAGTCTGGCAGGCACCCGGCAAGTGCACCTGACTTGGGACAGGTGTTGTCCCAAGTGTGTTCCAAGGCTGTCTCAAGTGTACTTGGCCTTCCGAAGGAGGCTGCAGCATGATTGACGCCCCGAAACTGCTCAAGGACCTGAAAGTCGAGCTCCGGAACCTGGAGGACGACATGCGGGAGCATGCCGGGGAGGTCCCGGAACTGAAGGATCGGCTCAAGCAGGACTACGAGGCCGCCCGTGCCGCCCAGCGCACCGGCAGCAGTTTCACCGAATGGCGCGACGACCAGGTCACACAGGCCGCGGTCGCCTGGATCCTGGGCTGTGTCTTCGTCCGGTTCATCGAAGACAACGAGCTGATTCCCGGGCGGACCGGACGACCTTGTCAGGCTCTTCCAGCCGCACCTCGAACACGGCCTCGTCCGCGAAGGACTTCAGAAGCTGGCCGAGAAATTCGAATCGCCGAATCACATCGGCCCGAACTTTGTGGCGGACTTCGAGGATATAGAGGACGAAGAAGAACGAGAAATCCTCAAGCGGGACGTGTTCGAGCGGGTGGACCACCTGCTGCGTGGCCTGGGTGTGCGATGATGCTGATTTA
>RZZS01000170.1 GCA_009929775.1 Alphaproteobacteria bacterium | reverse complement strand
TGCCCCTGTTTGGTTATACTGTCTCTCGTCATGCAATCGGCCCTCAGTCATTAGCCGGTTGTGTGTCTGCCCGGCGTGCTCGCGCCGGGCGCCTTCTTCCGCGCAAAATTCGGCAAATCGTCTATGCTCAAAGTAGGATGAGCGTAGACATCAAGCCGCAGCAATGAAGATGTCCGGACGGATGTCCGAAGCCCGCACCTTCCCGCCTGTTGCGTCCTCGATACGCCTGGCCATCTTTGGAGACGGCGCCTGCCGACCGACTCGCCAGTGGCTCACGAGCTGTTTTGAGCACCCTAGCTGCGCGGCGAAAGCCGAGACGCCAACCGTTGCAATGTGTGTCTGGAGAATGTTCATGGTTGCAAGTCTATCCTGGATATACGATCATGACAAGCGAAAGTCTACAAGAAATAGCCAGCGGCGCCCGATCCGGGGCGTATCATTCGTCGATGGGCAGACCTTGGTACGTCGTGGCGAAGACGCTGGCAAAGCAGCGCGAAATCAGCTATCAGTCGATGGCCGATCGGCTCGGCGTGTCCAAGGCCACCGTCGGCCATTGGTTCACCGGGCGGAATCGCGCAACCCTCGACGTGATCAAGGAGATTGCCAGGATGCTCGACGTGCCCCTGACCGAGCTTGTCGCCGAAGACGCCTACTATCTGACCGATGAGCACGAACGCGCCCTGATCGAGCGCTACCGCAAGATCCCTCCCGAGCTGCGCAAGCACGCTGCCAAAATCCTCGACGGACTCGTTCCAAAGCCTGAAGACCCTCCCAGCGAAAGCTAGGCCCGATCGCCGTATCTGGTGGGGTCAAAAAAAGCTTGCCTTGCTCGTCTATCCTGGATAGACTGTCTACCTGAGATAGCCAACCGCAACAGGACAGAGGAGACCAAAGGTGCACGTCTACGCCATCGAAGCGCCACATGGCGTCAAGGTTGGAGTCAGCGGAAATCCGACCGCAAGAATCCGAGCAATCCAGAGCCAGGGCGGGTTTAAGGTCTCGCGGGTATGGATGACGCCATCAATCAACAATGCCTATGGCGTCGAGCTTAGAGCCCACGACGCCATGGCGTCAGTTAGAACTGTCGGCGAGTGGTTTTCTGAGTCTTTTGACACTGCCGTAAATGCGGTCGTCAGTGCAATAGATCAGATCAAGCTGATCGACCCGGACCAGCCGGTAATTAAATCCTTGCCCGACGAAAGCACGCTCGGCGGGCGCCTGGCTGTTGCTTTAAGCCGCGCCGGAATGTCTCAGCGCAAGCTCGCGCAACAGATCGGCGTCAGCGACGGTGCGGTATCTCACTGGATGAGCGGTCGCTATGAAATGAGCATCTCGCAATACAAGCGCGTGGCGTCAGAGCTTGGCGTCTCGCCAGGATGGCTCGCGTTTGGTCCCGAAAATTAACTCAAGCCAGCCACCCCGGCAGGCCCCACAGGAGGACGCCATGACCACCACCACCAAACCCCCGACCCCGGGCCTGATCGAAGCGCTCGACGTTCTCAGTGGCTCGATCTTGCGCGCCTGGAGCACCGAGGACTTGCAGCGATTCGAGTCCCTCGCCTATCACTGGGCCAGCCTCGCTGCGTGCGAGCTTCATGAT
>RZZS01000169.1 GCA_009929775.1 Alphaproteobacteria bacterium | reverse complement strand
TCGAGATCTGCTCTTGCGCCGGTGTCCACGCAGGAAGCCCGCGGCGGTCCAGGTGCCTGCGATGTTCTGGGCAAATGACTTCAGCGATGCGGGGCTGAAGCGATCCGGGAAGGTGTCGGCCAGGAATGCCTCGACCTCCTCGCGCGACACCGGCGCGCCGATGGGGCGCGAGAGGATGAAGCCTTGCGATGCACTCAGCAGCGGATCGCGGACCAAGGCGACGGTCAGGGCAAGCAGAGGCTGCGCGGCTGCATCCGACGACCAGAGACGGCGAAGCGTCCGAAACAGCGGATTGGCGGGGTCGAGACCATAGAGCGTGGCGAGATGTCGGAGCGACAACTCGCGCGCCTTCCTGGTCGACTTACCCAGCAGGTTATCGGCGACGATCGCAGTCGCGTAGTCCTGACGCGTCGCCGAGGATGCGGTGTGAGCGATCAGAACCCGCAAATCGTCCAGCATCATCGTGCGCGCCGCATGCGGCCCGTTGATGCCGAAGCGAAAGCCCAAGCGGGTCAGAAGCGATTGTTGGTCAAGGTCACTCCGGTTGATCATAAGCCTGGCTTGACGTTGAAGAGGCAGAGACCGACGTCGATCGGAGCTTTTCGCGCACATCCATGAGCACCTCTCCATAGATGTTCAGTCCACGCCCGTCGCGTCCGCAGCCCCAGTAGTAATCATAGAGGCTGCTTTCGACGATGCGTTTGTCGCCGGTTTCGAGCAGTGCCTGCGCGGACTCGGGATGGCTAAGGCAACGGGTGTAGATGGCGCGGGTCATGTAGACGCGCCGCACCGATTCCCAGTCGCTGCGGAGGTGGCGTTTATGTCGCTTGGCGAGCTTGCGGGCTTGCTGCGGGTCGAGGGCGGATCGGATCTCGGCCCTGAGTGCGGGATCCTCGAACGGCATGGCCAGCACATAATGCTCGGCCGTCGGCCATACGGCGTCGTCGAGGGAGAATGGTCGAGGCGAGACGGCGGAGAGCAGGTTTTCCTCGTCCGTCATCGAGACATAAAGGCTCGTTTCAGCGCGCATTAAACCGCGACTCCCCGTGATACGCGCTCGATGCCGGCCTGATCAGCGTCGAAGAAACCAGCCACTCCCCGAGCAGACGCGGTTTAAGGCATCGATTGATTCGAAAATCTTAAACCGCGTGACGCAGAGGCACATTGATGCATAGGGACTGGCGTTCGCTCACACCCGGCAAGTGACCACCAACACGCGGTTTAATCCCAGTTCAGCGCACCACCCGTCTGATACTCCGTGACCCGCGTCTCGAAGAAGTTCTTCTCCTTTTTGAGATCAAGCACCTCGGACATCCAGGGGAAGGGGTTGGATGCGCCCGGATATTGCTCGGGCAGGCCGATCTGTGCGCAGCGCCGGTTGGCGATGAACTGCAGATATTCCTCGAACATGGGCGCATTGAGCCCGAGCACACCGCGCGGCATGGTGTCGTGGGCGTAGCGTGATTCCATGGTGACGGCATCGCGGATCATGGTGATGAGCTCCTGCTTGAATTCCGGGCTCCACAGATGCGGGTTCTCGATCTTGATCTGGTTGATCACGTCGATGCCGAAGTTCATGTGCATGGATTCGTCGCGCAGGATG
>RZZS01000031.1 GCA_009929775.1 Alphaproteobacteria bacterium | reverse complement strand
GCTAGGCACGGATCCTTCGCGTTTTCCGGCGTTCACCGCGCGGTTTGTACGACGACTGTTCCGGTCTCTGAATGAGATCGACGTGCGTCGCGTGCTGGATGATCACGAAGAATGCCTTTTACCCGTCCGGTTTGAACACGAGCGGGCGCTCTATCAAGCCGCAGCTTCGTTGGATGATTACCTGCTCGCGAGCGCGCGGTTAAAAGCGCTGAAATATCGCGCGGTCCAACACTCCGGTTCAAAATGGAGCAGCCTGTTTTATCCAAAGGAGTATGTCGATCGCGTCGCCCTCTTTCAGGAGATGCTCTCCGGCGTTCACCACGGCAATCAGATATATGTAACACTGCCCCCTTATCTGCCGGCATACTATCTGCAAGCGAATACGTTGGAGAAGAGGCGCTTCTATGCCTGCGGCGATCCCTTTGTGCGAGCCTCGTTCCTAGTTGGTAAACCGACGGTCTCCGTCGTCTGGTGCGAGCGCTGCGCAAGCCGCTGCCGAAGAAAATTTGAATATCTGCTTGGCCGACCACTTGCGGCGGAGATTGTCGAGTGCGCGCTGCTCGGAGACACCTCCTGCCGCATCGTTGTTTCGTTGGGGCGCGATTCGGCGCCGAAATAACGCCGGTTTTCCATTCAATATCAAAAGATGCAATTGCATTCGCAACAAAAACGGAGGGCGTTCACCCCTCCGTTTGCTGCATGTACCGTTTTGAATGCGTCAGTTACTCCAGTGTGATTTTCCGCCGGAACGGCTCGTTTGCGTCCTCCGGGACCTGCTCGCGCAGCACTTCTGCGCCTTGCAGTTGAACGATGATCCAACTCCCGCGGAGCTTCTTCGTCAGGTGCTTCGCAATCTTGATCCGAGCGAACCGTCCGCCCTGAATATGCCGCTGCTCCAGCTTGATGACAAACTCCTCGCGCGCGAACATGATGCGCCGCATGGCCCGTATCTTCTTCTCCTGCGTAAACGGAACGTTGATTACCGTAACGATCACATTGTATCCCGCAAACAGCAGCAGAAGCAGCAGCCCCGCTGCAGCGGCAATCGCAAGCGCAATCATCAGGGTCGGCGAATCGCCGCTCTTGAGCGAGCGCGCAATGATATCCTGCGCGGTCACGTGTACGGTGACGGTGCGAACGTTTCCGTCTGCGTCCATCACTTCAACAAGGTAGTCGCCGGGGGTAACGTCCTCCAGCGTGAGCGTTTCGCTCCACTCCTTGCCCGGCAAGCGGATTGCGACTGTTTCGCCGGGAATCTCTTCGACATCCTCCCGGGTAACGACCACGCTTCCGTTTCTCGGCTCCGGCATCGGTGTGGCGCCCGCCAGCGTCGCTGCCTCATTCACAAGGATGAACGGACCGAAGGTTTGATAAGCCGTGTTGTCGAAGGCGTTTCTCGCAAACGCATGGATATAATACGTACCCGCTTCGTCGATCGAAATCGTGCCGCTATAGCTGCGGTAAGCGCCGTTTGCAGAAGCGCTCGTACTCAGTTGATAGCCGCGCGCGACAATCGCGGATTCGCTGTCCGAGAATGTCAGCGTAACCGAGATGTTTTCCAGCGAGCTTGTCCCAACACGATACGCGCCGGACGCATAGCTGATCAGCGGCTTTGTCGTATCCGCGGAACTCACGGTATAAGAAAACGTTCTGCGGTTTCCGGCAACGTCTACGAGCGTGAACGAGTAGGTGCCGTTCTTTGCGGTGGCAAACTGCAGCGTTCCACCCGCGTTCAGTGTGGAGCCATCCGGCAGAATGAGGTAGTCGTTGCCGCTGCCGCCCGGATCGGCTTGCAGCGAGAAGCTGACGATCACGTTTGCGCCGGAGATGCTCTCGCGCATCTGCGGAACGGCCGGCGGTTGTTTATCCACGCGCGCGAGATATCCGCCTAGAGCCGTCTGATTGCCAAACTCGTCCCGCGCGATGACAGATACAGTACGCACGCCGCCCGTCACGGTCATGCCGTCTCCCGCCTCCTCGGCCGCGCCGTCCATTGCGTAATAGTATACAACGGTCGAAGCGTCCTGTGCGCTCGACGCCTGCACGGTTACGTTTTGATTCGTCCAGGTGCCCGCCGTATAGGCGCGCCCGTCCGCGGTGCGCATCGAAACGACGGATCCGGTCGGCGCGTCCTTGTCCACCTTGACCGCGCCGGAATACCCGTATTCGCTCGTCAGGCTGCCGTCGTTCGCGGTGACGCGGAACTTCAGTCCGCTTGTGCTCGCAAGCGTAGCAGGTATGGCAAACGCATACTCCGCCTTGGACAAGCCGGAGGCGGCTGGTAGCCAGTCCTTTCCGTCAAAGTATTCGAGCGAGTAGGTCAGCGTGTCACCGTCGATATCAAACGCCGTCCATACAACGCTGATCGCATCGGGTGGGATTGCCTTTGTCCCTTCCGCGGGTTTACTGAACTCAATGATCATTGGCGCGTCGTTTACGCTCAAAACAGTTACGGTTACCGTAGCGGTATCGCTCGTTCCGTGACCATCCGCAACCGTATAGGTGAAGCTATCCTCGCCCGCGAAACGGTCAAACGGCGTATAGGTGATTTTTCCGTTCTCGATCTTCGTCGTTCCGTTGCTCGCCGCGCCAACCGCGGTTAACCGGAAGTCGTCCCGGCTGTGGAGCGCGTCCAGATTGGTGGCTTCATCGGTGTCTGCGTCCGTATCATTGGCTAAAACGTCGATCGCGACGGGGTCCTCATCCGTCGTCGAGGTTTCGTCGTCTTGCGCAAGGATTCCATCGTTGACCTGCGCGATCGAAACCGAAACGCGCGCCGTATCGCTAAGAGTGCCGTCGCTCACCGTATAGACAAAACTGTCCGAGCCGTTGAAGTTTTCATCCGGCTCATAGGTGATCTGTACGCCTTCGATACGCGTCGCACCATGCGCAGCCGCGCCGACGGAGGCGATGGTGAGCGCGTCATCCGGCAGAGCGTTGAGTTCGCTGTTGATGTCCACATCCGAATCGTTTTCCAGAACGTTTATCGTGACGCGCGTATCCTCCTGTGTCTCGGTGCTGTCGTCGCTTGCAACAGGTTTGTCGTTTACGGCTGAGATCGTAATCGAAATCGTTCCAGTATCGCTCTCGCCAAGAGAATCGGTCACGGTATAGATGATTTGATCCGAACCGTTGAAGTCACTCTGCGGCGTATAGGTAATCTGTGTGCCGCTGAGCGAATAGGTGCCGTGCGCGGGGCCGTTGTCCTCCGCAACCGAAACGACAAGAACATCCCCGTTTGTCTCAACGTCCACGTCGCTGATGCGCGATGAAACGTCTATCGTCTTTGCCGTGTCTTCCGGTGTAGTCGCTTCGGCATCCAGCGCGACCGGCGCGTCGTTCACCGCGGAAACGGTAACGGTGATCGTTGCCAGATCGGTCAGGTTCGTTGAATCGGCAACATAGTATTCCACCGTAAACGAGCCATTGTAATTCGCGCTCGGCGTGAAGGTTACGGTGCCGTTTGCGTTCGTTTCAAACGTGCCCGGCAGGGTCGAAACACTGCCCTTGAATCCGGCAAAATGCAGCGTGTCACCTGTGTCGTAATCCAAGTCGTTGTCGAGCACGTTGATCGAAGCCGCGTGATCTTCCGTTGTACGCATCTCGTCGTCGTTCGCAATCGGGGCGTCGTCCTCCGAGCCGAGCCTGGCCCGGCAGAACGCGTAGAGTCGATCGGAATAGCGGAGCGCCAGCTCCTCGAAGGCCCGCTCGTCGCCGTCCTTGGCGCGCGCGGCCACGACGTTGTTGTCACCCGCGAGCCGGGCGGCACGCCCGAGGCAGAGAAAATCCGCGACCTTCTGGTGCGGCGCGAAGGCGGAAACTGGTCGCCCGTCGCCGAGTGCATGCTGCTCTTTGCCGGACGCGCGATGCACGTCCGCGACCTTATCGAGCCTGCGCTCGAAACCGGAAAAATCGTGCTCTGCGACCGATTCACCGATTCGACGCGCGCCTATCAGGCCTTCGGTCACGGCTTTCCGCTTGCCAAGGTCGAGGCGATCAAGCAGATCGCGCTCGGTGATTTCGAGCCGGATCTGACCCTTATTTTCGATATCGACCCGGAAACCGGCATCCGCCGCTCCGAAAAGCGGCTGGCGCAAGATCACGTCGGCGAAGGCGGCAGGACTGAAGACCGGTTCGAGCGCCTCGATTTCACCTTCCACAGGAACCTGCGCAGCGGTTATTTGCGTATCGCGGAACAGCACCCTGAACGGTGCCGGGTCGTCGACGCGAGCCTGACCATTGAGCAACTTGAAACATATATTCGCCGGATCGTTCTTGAGGCGCTTCCATGACCTTCTTTGACGACGACGCACCGATGGACGACGGAGACCTCGACCCGTACGACGATGAGCCCGGCCCGGTTGCTCCTGACAGACGCAATGCGCTCGCGCCGCCGCGGGAGATGGCCGATATTCAAGGTCACAAGACCGTCGAAAAGCACCTTCTGGCGCTCGCGACCGGGGAACGCATTCCCCACGCCCTTATTTTCACCGGCCCCGAAGGAATCGGCAAGGCCACGATGGCCTTTCGCTTCGCGCGTTTCCTGTTGAGCCGGTCGCCGCCGGGCGATGCCGGAAGTGGCCTGTTCGACGACGCGCTCGCACTTCCCGCAGCATCTCCGGAAACGCTGGCGACCGATCCGCAGGATCCGGTTTTTCGCAGGGTTGCCGCCAGCGCACACCCGGACCTTCTGTCGATAGAGCCCGCAGAAGGCAAGAAGGGCGTACTTGTCGACGATGCCCGCCGGATCGGGCCTTTTCTGCGGATGACCTCATCCTCGGGCGGATGGCGCGTCGCCATCGTCGACCGCGCCGACACGATGAACCGCGCCAGCCAGAACGCCATTCTGAAGGTTCTCGAAGAACCCCCGCCGCGCGTGATGCTGATCCTGATATCGCAAGGCCTCGGCGCGTTGCTGCCCACCATCCGATCGCGCTGCCAGGTTATCGATTTCAAGCCGCTTTCCGGCGATGATTGCCTTGCCGTTCTGGCGCGCTCGAGGAGCTTTGTCGAGCTCGGGGAGTCGGAACGAGACCTTGTCGCCGCCGTATCGGAAAACAGTCCGGGCCGCGCGCTTCGCTATGTGGAAGCGGGACTGCCGTCCGTTCTGGGCGATGCCGGGGAGGTCCTTCGAGACTTTCCGTCCATCGACTGGCCGAAAGCCCATCATCTTGCCGATTTTCTCTCGATGCCGGGAAACGCCGCCGCCTACGAATCCTTGCAGGAAGTCTTCGTATCCGCCCTCCAGAAGTCCGCGCGCGCAAGAGCACGGGGAGCGGAATACTGCGGGCTATTTTCCGCAATGGCGGCGCGGTGTACGCTTGAAACCCTTGTCGGAATCTGTGAAAACCTTGATCGGCACTTCCGACAGGCCAATATGTCCAATCTCGACAAACGCCAGACCGTGCTCGGCGCGTACTCGATACTGAAAGCAGGCAACAGATGACGAAGAGTTTTTATATTACAACACCGATCTATTATGTGAACGACAAGCCGCATATCGGACATGTCTACACGACGGTGGCCTGCGACATGCTTGCGCGCTTCAAGCGGCTCGACGGGTTTGATGTGAAGTTCCTGACCGGGACCGACGAGCACGGCCAGAAGGTCCACAAGGCCGCCGCCGCCGCGGGAGTCGACCCGCAGACCTTTACCGACACGGTCTCGCAGAACTTCCGCGATCTGGTCAAGGCGATGAACTATTCGAACGACGATTTCATCCGCACAACCGAAGAGCGGCACCGGAAATCCGTTCAGGCGCTCTGGAAGAAACTTGAAGACGCGGGCGACATCTACCTCGGAAAATACAGCGGCTGGTACGCCGTACGCGACGAGGCCTATTACGGCGAGGATGAGTTAACCGACGGACCGGACGGCAAAAAGATTGCCCCGAGCGGTGCGGAATGCGAGTGGGTCGAGGAAGAAAGTTATTTCTTCCGGCTCTCCGCATGGGGCGACCGGCTTCTGGAACTTTATGAGAAAAACCCGGATTTCGTGCTTCCGAAAGCCCGCCTGAACGAGGTCGCAAGTTTTGTGAAGTCCGGCCTGCGCGACCTGTCGGTCAGCCGGACCAATTTCGACTGGGGTGTGCCCGTGCCCGGTAACGACAAGCACGTCATGTATGTGTGGATCGATGCACTTACCAACTACATCACCGCGCTCGGCTATCCGGACACCGAAGGGGACGATTTCCGGACGTTCTGGCCCGCCGACGTTCATATGGTCGGCAAGGATATCCTGCGCTTTCACGCGGTCTACTGGCCCGCGTTTCTCATGGCAGCCGGTATCGAGCCTCCGCGCCGGGTCTTTGCGCATGGCTGGTGGACCATCGAAGGTCAAAAGATGTCAAAGTCTCTCGGAAACGTCATCGCGCCCGCGGACCTGATCGAACGCTACGGGGTCGACGCAGCCCGCTACTTCATGCTGCGGGAAGTTCCGTTCGGCAACGACGGCGATTTCTCACACGCGCAGGCAGTAAACCGCATCAACAACGACCTCGCCAACGGCCTCGGCAATCTGGCGCAGCGTACGTTGTCGATGATTCACAAGAATTGCGGCGAACACATTCCGCGTTTCAATGGCTTGACCGATGACGATAAAGATCTGCTTGAAGCTGCGCAGGTGCGAATGCTCGCCTCCGTACGCACGGAACTGGACGAGCAGCGGCTCCACAAGGCGCTTGAGGAAATCTGGCATGTCGTCAACGCCGCCAACGCCTATATCGACCGGCAGGCACCGTGGAAGCTGAAAAAGGAAGACCCGGAGCGAATGAACACAGTCCTGTACGTTCTGGCCGAAACCATCCGCTGTCTTGCGCTCATCGTCCAGCCGGTCATGCCGGACTCGGCGGCAAAAATGCTGGAGCAGCTGGCCGTTCCCGTAGACCGGCGCATCTTCGCGTTCCTGAACGCGGACGGCGCGTTGACACCCGGAACGCCCATCGAAAAGCCCGAAGGCGTCTTTCCGCGCATCGAAGCGCAAGACGAGGCCGCCTGACGAAAGGAAGCGCCATTGTGGATTGATTCCCACTGCCACCTGAACCACGACCGTCTGCTGCACCTTGGCGGAGCGGCACAGGTTGCTGACAATGCGCGGCGTTCGGGCGTGGAGGGCATGCTGAGCGTTTGCTGCCGGGCTTCGGACGAATTTCCCGGGCTTCTGGAGACCGTACGGCCGCTCGCAAATGTCTGGTGCACGGTCGGCGTTCACCCGCACGAGGCCAGCGATGACGCTGAAAAATCCGTAACGAGCGCCGATCTCGTTCGCCTGGCAAACAGCGATCCGAAAGTCGTCGCCATCGGCGAAACCGGGCTCGACTATTACTACAAGTTCGCGAGCCGCGAGGACCAGCACCTGAACTTCCGCAAGAACCTGAGCGCCGGCATCGAAGCCGGTCTGCCGGTCGTCGTTCACTCGCGCGAGGCCGAGGAAGACACGATGCGGATCATCCGGGAGGAGGGGCAGGGGACCGCCCTCACCGGCGTCATGCATTGCTTCAGTTCGAAGCGTGTCCTTGCCGAGGAGGCCCTTGCCTTCGGGTTCTACGTTTCGTTTTCCGGCATTCTGACCTTCAAAAAATCGGATGAGCTGCGGGAAATCGCGAAAGACGTACCCCTCGACCGCGTCCTTGTCGAAACCGACGCCCCATACCTCGCCCCTGAACCGCACCGCAAGGAGATCAACCAGCCCGCTCTCATGCCGCATACCGGCAGGGTGCTTGCGGACATTCACGGCATCACTGAAGAAGACCTTGCACGCATCACCCGCGAGAATACATTGCGTCTCTTTGCAAAAGCAAAGGAGACGTACGCGCCATGAGAGCCGTTGTAAGGATTCTTGGATCCGGAAACTCGGCGGGCGTGCCGACCATCGGCAATTTCTGGGGCGCCTGCGACCCGGCCGAGCCGCGGAACCGCCGCACAAGGCCCTGCGTCGTCGTCCAGAGCGAAACGACTACGCTCGCCGTCGACACGGGACCAGACTTCAAGCACCAGATGAACGGGGCGAATATCGACCGCGTCGATGCCGTCTTCTTTACCCACGCCCACAGCGATCATATTATGGGAATCGACGAGCTGCGAATTCTCAGCCATCGCCAGAAGCACCTTATTCCCGTTTATGCGAACGAAGCCACGCTCGAAAGCCTTCAACGGAGCTTTCCATACCTGTTCACCGAAAGCGCCAGCGGCCTTTATCACGCCGTACTCGACGCGGAATGCATCCGTCCCGCCGATTACGGAATCCGGGAATTCCGAACCGGGGACCTTAATTTCAAGGTCTTCCAGCAAGATCACGGGACATGCGAGACGCTGGGCCTTCGTATCGGCGACACGGCGTACTCGCCGGACATGATTCATCTGGACGACGACGCCATCCGCGTCCTTGACGGCATATCCAACTGGATCGTCGACGCCGCCGGGTATAAGTCCGAAACGAATCCGGTGCATGCCAACCTCGACAAGATATTCTTCCTGAACGAGCGCATCGGCGCAAAGCGCGTGATTCTCGCACACCTGACGCCATCGATGGACTACGCAACGATGAAGTCGGAACTGCCCGACGGCTACGAGCCTGCATGGGACGGGCTGGAAGTCGTCGTTACCTCGTAGGAAACCTAAAGTGAGACCTTAAGCCCCCCGCTCCGCCCGCCCGCGCATTTCCATAATATACATTATCACACAAACGCCCCCGGATGACAGGGCCATGGGGGCGCCGTGAACCGGCCTACTCCCGCCAGCGAGTCGTACTCAGCCCGGGGCTTACTTTCTTCTCGGTGGAAATATCAATAGCGGTCCAGTAGCCACCCGGGTCCTTTCGGACAACGCAGCGCAGCGTTCGTGAGTCAGGAGGCCCAACGTTTTGCGGAACGACGAACCAGGTTTCGACAACCTGGAAATCCCGGTTTTCATGAGCGACGGAATCTTCATCCAACGACTCCCGGTGAGTTCCCCAGGCGAACACCGTGTCGGAAGGAAGAGAAAGTTCCTTTTTCGCATAGTAAATACATGCATCGAACGCGTTCGAGTGCATCCCGATCGAACGGCCTCCGCTATCATCGGAGCAGCCACTCAAAAGAAGGCCGCCCAGGAAGATTGCAACGAGGGGCGAATTATAGTTCATCGCTTTTCTTTCGTCTTATCTCGACGCCCCCCTTGTCAAGCTCCCAGCGCCCGTCGACTCTACGGACGCTGCACTCATACTCATAAGCGACCGGCCCGCCGATGTGCTTCGTCACTGCAATCCACGAATAGACGACCATTTCCATCCTCGTCTCATCGTAAGGCGACTCGACGCGAAACGTATCCCAGATCTGCAAATCCTCCAACGGAACACCGAGTTCGTCGGAGACGAACTCGTTACAGGCGAGAAACGCAGCATAATCCTCGGCACCGACCACAGCAATGCGCATGCCTCGACGCTCCGCCGTCAGCCCGCCCAAAAGCAAAAGGACAAGGACCACGAGCGTGGCGACGCCGACGATAACGAGTTGACGCCTGCGCGGAGGGCTCGTGAAATCGAAATTATCTACCATAACGACAATGCCAGTAAACTATACCACATGAAAACCCGACCATATTAATTTATGCTCGACTTTGACGTCCACCATATTTCGAGAATTCATGTCAATGACCCATCATCCGATCACCGAGCTTCTGACCATCATGGCACGCCTTCGAACACCTGGCACCGGCTGCCCCTGGGATCTGGCGCAGACATTTGCGACAATCGCCCCTTATACGATCGAGGAAGCGTACGAGGTAGCCGACGCCATACATCGGGAAGACCTCGGCGACCTTCAGGACGAACTCGGCGACCTCCTGCTTCAGGTGGTCTACCATGCCAGGATCGCAAGCGAACAAAATGCATTTACATTCGAGGATGTCGTGCGCAGCGTCACCGCCAAAATGATCGCCCGCCACCCGCATGTTTTTGCCAACGTTTCAGCGAACGCCGCCGAAGATGTGAATGTTCTTTGGGAAGACCAGAAGGCGCAGGAGCGCTCACAGAAGGCCAGCGCCTTCAGGGAGTCGCCGCCAAGCGTTCTCGACGGCATCGCCCTCGCCTTGCCCGCGCTGATACGCGCCCAGAAGATGCAGCGCCGCGCCGCGCGGATCGGGTTCGACTGGCCTTCGACAAAGGAAGTCATGGAGAAGATCGAGGAAGAGCTTGCCGAGATGAAGGAAGCTCTTCAGGCAGACAACGAAGCGCATATTCGCGAAGAATTCGGCGATCTTCTGTTCGCCTTCGTCAACCTTGGCCGCAAGCTGGATATCGATGTCGAGGACTGCCTGCGAACCACGAACGACAAATTCGAGCGGCGTTTCAAGGGAATGGAGCATGCCCTGAGGAAAGCGTATGACGACCCCGCCAAGGCAACCCTGGACCAGATGGAAGAACTTTGGGTCGCCGAAAAAATGAAAGAACGGGTCTGATACCGCTCAGCGACGTTTCATCTGCATGAGGACAATCGGCTGAATCAGAAAATCGTGCAAGCTTTCCCAAAGCGCACTGTCCGACGCGACGATCAAACCGGTACGCATCATCTCCGGCAGGTAGGCAGACCGGTCCCAGCACAGGGCCCGTCCCCCCGCCTCCTCTACCATCAACGCTCCGGCAAGATGATCCCACGGCTTCGCGCGGCTGTAGATTGCAAAATCGGAACGTCCCGAAGCAACCCGGAGATACTCGTGAGCCGTGCAGCCGAGAGAGAAATATTTTTCAACGACCTGCCCCGATTTTTTGATGTGGTCCCGGGCAAACTCCGGAAAGTACTTCAGGTTGATATATCCCGTTGCAGTACGGATGCTCTCTGGAGGGGCAACGCGGACCCGCTTGCCGCCAATCCACGCCCCCTCGCCCTTTGCGGCGAAACCCGTAACGCCGGACAGCACATCATGGATCCAGCCATAGCGCGTCTCACCGTCGACAACGCAGGCAACCATTACGGCGAATTCCCTGCGCCCGTGAACGAAGTTATATGTGCCGTCGAGAGGATCGATGACCCACACGATGCCTTCTCCCCGCTCAAGCGGACCAAAATCGGCCTTGCCTTCGGCGACCGCCTCCTCCCCGACGACCATTGAACCGGGATAGCGGCTCGTAAGCCATGCGGTAAGACTTCCCTCCATTTCGATGTCAGACTCGGTTACGAGGTCATGAGGATTGGTCTTGCTCCGGATCTCGTGGGTCTGCAAGGCGTCGAAACGTGGCAAAATCGTGCGACCGGCCAATTCGGCGATGATCTTTTCAATTTCCGCTGCATCAACGTCGTACGACATAATACCCGTTCTTTACTTACCCTATCGTCCGGCCACGGACGAATTGTATCCGAATTCGCTCTGAAAACGCCGGACGTTCACCGGCTCCATTCTGACCCTCACCTTCACATCCTTCTCTCCTGGTTCCCGCTCCAGAACTTCCGCATGGCTGTATAACCACGCCAGCGCCCTTCCATCCGCGACGTCGAGGAAGTAGCTCACCTCCTCACGGTTGCGACAGACGATTGCCTCGACCCGTGCCAGAAGCCCTTGAAGCCCCTCCCCTGTCAACGCCGACACGGCAGCGCTCCTGCTACCCGGCATCGCTGCCTGCCGAATGGCTTCCGCGTGGGCATCCTCTCCAAGGGAGTCGATCTTGTTCAGGACCTCGACAATACGTCCGTCCGAGTCATACGCGATTCCCAGGTCTCCGAGAATGGATATAACGTCGCGCCTTTGTGCTTCGTTGTCGGACCGGGCCATGTCGCGGACGTGCAAAATTACGTCGGCGAAATCCACCTGTTCAAGGGTCGCGCGAAAAGCGGCAACCAGATGAGTCGGCAGGTCGGTGATGAATCCAACCGTATCCGAAAAAATGACCGGCTGCCCGCCACGAAGATCAACCCGGCGCATCGTGGGATCGAGCGTTGCGAAAGGCAGGTTTTCAGCGAAGACGCCTGCCCCGGTCAACCTGTTGAATAATGTCGACTTGCCCGCATTCGTATAACCGACAAGCGCCACAACCGGGAACGGAACTTGCTCCCGGCTCTTGCGCGCCAGGTTGCGCGTTCGCCGAACGTCATCAAGGTCCTTCTTAAGGTGCGTGATCCTGTCCGTGATAATCCGCCGGTCGATTTCAAGCTGGGTTTCCCCCGGACCGCCCATGAACCCGGCCCCACCTCGCTGTCGCTCCAGGTGAGTCCATGAGCGGACGAGCCGCGAGCGCTGGTACTCGAGCTGCGCCAGATCTACCTGAAGCCGACCCTCCTTCGTCTGCGCACGCTCCCCGAAAATTTCAAGAATAAGCCCCGTCCGATCGATGACCTTGGCCCTGATCGCGCGTTCGAGGTTACGCTGTTGCACCGGCGACAACGAGCAGTTTGCAACGACAACCGTCGGCGAAAGCTCGGCGACTAATTCGGCAAACCGTTCCACCGCCCCCTTGCCGAAATAACGGCCAGGATTGATTTTTGTGATTCGCGCCGTCTCGGTTCGGAGAACATCCAGGTAAATCGCCCGCGACAGACCTTCGACCTCCTCGACCTGATCGCGAACATCCCGGTCGATCGGTCGGCTGGCCATAACTGGCTGAAGGACGAGCGCCGTCGACCGACCGGCGGTAACGTTGCTTCCAGTCGGGAACAGATGCTCATCGTTCATGATCGGTCGCGATCGGAATAGATGCCGAAAACGGGATCAGGAAGCGGATTCTCCGTCACCCTCTTCATAAAGCTTGAGAGGCCCGCCCGGCATAATTGTCGAGATCGCGTGCTTGTAAACGAGCTGAATATGAGAATCCCGCCGCAGCAAGAGGCAGAAATTATCAAACCAGGTTACGATCCCTTGCAGCTTTACGCCGTTCACAAGGAAAACAGTTACGGTCATCTTTTCCTTGCGAATCTTGTTCAGGAACACGTCCTGAACGTTTTGTGATTTTTCAGCCATATCCCAAAATTCCTGAATTTTTGTTTTAATTGTAGTTACAGCTATTTAAAGTCCCTGCCCCGGTCTGGCAAGCCTCTTTTCTTCCGAAGCCCCGATTTTTGTACTTTCGATCGCTCGAATGAACGCCTTCAGATTTTCAAAAACGTACGACGGACGGTATCGTTCCGCAAGATCCGCGTCTCCCATGCCATGCAGCACGAACACCGACGTGGCCCGGGCGGCCGCGGCGGCCTGAAGGTCGGTTTCGGTGTCGCCGACATACCAGACGTCCGCGGGTTCGCCCGTGTAGCCGACATCCGACATGGCGAGAAGAATCGGATCGGCCGACGGTTTGTCGCGTTCCGCCCGCCCAGCCCCGACACAGGCGGCGACAAACCGGCTCCATCCCATTGCCGCGACATCCCCCGCCAACCGCTCGTGGCGCTTGTTGGAGACGATCCCGGCGGGAATGCCGAGCGCGTGCAACGTCTCGAGGAGTTCCTGCGCCCCGTCCATCGGAACGAGCGAATCGGCATGGTTGGCGTCGACATATCGAATCAGGATCGCCGTTGCTTGCTCTTCCCGCTCCCCGTAAAGTCTGCCGTAGGTATCCCGGGTCGAAAGACGGAGAACGTCCTTGAACGCGCGGTCGTCCCAGGGCTCGAAGCCGAACGACTCCCGCACGTGGTTATGCGCCGCCTTCAGAAACCGGTAACTGTCCACCAGCGTGCCATCCCAATCCAGCAGCACGAGCTTCGGAAGTGTGTGTACAGGCGTATTCATCACATCAGATCCACCTGCACGGAAAACATCCGTTCGATCCGCCGCGCCTGTCCCTGGGTTGCAAGGATTATGACCCTGTCCCCGGCACGAATCACCGTATCGGGGCGCGGAATGATAACCAGGTCCTTTCGCACGATCGCCCCGATAATGATTTGCTGCGGGAGATCAAGCTCCTCGATGGGGGTATTGACGATCGTCGACGTATCCGACGCCTCCGCCTCGATAACTTCGGCGAACCCGTCGCGAATGTTGTGCAGTGCCTTGATTCGGCCGCGCCTGACGTTTTGCATGATCGTCGAAACCGTAATTGCGCGCGGTGACACGACGGCATCGATCCCCAGATGATTAATGAGTGGCATGTATACGTTTTTGTTTACCAGGGTAATAACCCGCTCGCATCCATACTGCTTGGCAAGAATGGAGCCGAGGATATTCGCCTCGTCGTCGTCCGTAACCGCGATCAGGGTCTCCGCATGCTCTATGTCGGCTTCCTCAAGGATATCGCGATCGAGCCCGTCCCCATGCAAGACGACAACCCGCTCGAGCTGCTCGCTCAGGTAAACGGCGCGATCCTCGTCCCGCTCGATAACTTTGATACGCAAATCCTTCTGTTCCCGGACGAGAAGAGAAACAAGCTCGTATCCAATATTACCGCCCCCGACAATGACGAGCCTGCGGGCTTCCTTTTCCTCGTGCCCGAAGGCAACAAGCGCGCGGCGGAGATGGCGCGTATCGACACAGAAAAAAACCTCGTCGCCAATCAGAATCTGGTCGTCGCTGTCCGGCAGAAGCGCCTGCGTGCCACGCACCATGGCGACTACCTCGACATTGAGATCCGGAAAAAGGTTGGTCAGCTGGCGCAGCGGCGTATTGACGACCGGGCATTTTTCATTGCAGGTGACCCCCGCAAAATGCACCTTGCCGTCAGCGAGTGGAATGACGTTGGTCGTTCCGGGCACTGACAGGCGCTGGCTGATCGCCCTTGCCACCTCAATTTCCGGCGACACAATGACGTCGATCGGCATGTGCTGGCGACTGAACAGGTTGGACCACGCAGGATCGAGATAATGCTGGTCGCGCACACGCGCGATCTTCTTCGGCACGTTGAACAGCGAATGCGCAACCTGACACGCCACCATATTGATTTCGTCGGAATGCGTGACGGCGATGATGATGTCCGCGTCGCTTGCTCCCGCCTGATCCAAAACATCCGGGCTGGAGCCATGGCCGACGATCCCGTTCACGTCGAGATCGTCGTTGATCTGGGCGATGATGAGTGGGTTGACATCGATAATCGTAACGTCGTTGTCTTCACGCGACAGATACGCAGCAATGTTATAGCCGACCTGACCTGCCCCGCAGATGATTACGCGCATGGTAACTGCCTGTTCGTTCCCTAGCCGACGCGACGGCGACCCGGCACTGCAGACCGATCGTCCTTGCCGGACGAACCGTGTCGCTCCAACACCGAAATATCAAGCGACTTCAACTTACGGTGAAGAGCCGAACGCTCCATACCGATGAATTGCGCCGTCTTAGAGATGTTACCGTGAAAGCGCGAAATCTGCGAGAGCAGATATTCTTTTTCGAAGAGATCCCGGGCGTCCCGAAGCGGCAACGCCAGATAATCGGTCGCCTGCTGACCTGAGTTTTCGCCGCCGCACGCCAGGATTTCCGGCGGCAGGTGCTCGGGACGGATAACCGGCTCAGCGGCGTTATGCATGATCATTACCCACTCCACAACGTTCCGAAGCTGGCGCACGTTGCCCGGCCAGTCATAGGCCTGCATCGCCGCAACGGCATTCGGCATGAATTCGCGCTCGGGAACCCCGTTTTGACGGGAATAACGGGTCATAAAGGACTTTGCCAGAACGGGCACGTCCTGCAACCGTTCGCGCAGCGGGATAATCTCGATAGGCACGACGTTAAGGCGGTAGTAAAGATCCTGACGAAAGCGTCCAGCCTCAATGATCTCCTCGAGATTACGGTTCGTCGAGGCAACGATGCGGACGTCCACCTCGACCGGGTCCTTGCCGCCCACCCGGGTAAATCGCTGCTCCTGCAGCACTCGCACAATCTTTCCTTGGGTTTCAAGCGGCATATCCGCAACCTCGTCCAGAAGCAGCGTGCCCTTGTGCGCCTGCTCAAGTACGCCGATCTTGCGACCTTCCGGCGACGCCGCCCCTTCCGCGCCAAACAACTCCATTTCCAACCGGTCGGGATGCATAATGGCGCAGTTCAACGACACGAACGGCCCACTCTCGCGCGCGGAGCACTTATGGAGCAACCGTGCGGCAAGGTCCTTGCCGGTTCCCGGCTCGCCAGTGATCAGCACGCGGCTGTTGGTTGCCCCGACTCGCGCAATCATCTGGCGAATGGCCGAGATGCCCGCCGAATCGCCTAGAAGCTCAGCCTCTTCCTTGCCCCTTGCCCGAAGAATCTGGTTCTCCTTCCGCAACGAAGCGGCCTCCAGAGCCCGATGGATCAGCAAAAGGAGCCGGTCGGCTTTAAAAGGCTTTTCTATGAAGTCATAGGCACCACGCTTGATCGCCGATACAGCGGTCTCAATGGTGCCGTGCCCACTGATCATCACAACCGGAAGCAGCGGGTGATTATCCTTGAGCCGTGCCAGGATATCCAGCCCGTCATGATCACTCCCCTGGAGCCAGATATCGAGAACGACGAGATCGGGAAGGTGCTCGCCGACTTGCGCATAGGCCTCGGTCGCGCTTCCTGCCGAACGGGTCCGGTAGCCCTCATCCTCGAGAATCCCCTGAATAAGGCCACAAATGTCTTCTTCGTCGTCAATAACCAAGATGTCCGCAGACATGCACTCTCCTGTTCAGGCAGCTTCGCCAGAGGTAAGGGGGTCGAGCCCCCTTGCTTCACAATGACCAACCGGCATCGCGAGAACGATCGTCGCCCCGCCAGGTTCCGTCCACTCATCCGACCTCCGGAGCCAGTCTGGCGCGCCGATGATAAGCCTCCCGCCATGATCTTCCATAATCTTCCGTACAATAGCAAGCCCCAGCCCGGTTCCTTTTTCCTTCATTGTCACGTACGGCTCCGCAATCCGCGACACTTCGTCCATTTTTGGCAGCCCGGCGCCGTTGTCGCTCACCACGACATACACATTCCCGCCCCGTGAACTGACGAACACATCGACACGGCCCTGATGCGCGGGATCCGCAGCGACAACGCTCTCGATGGAATCAACGGAATTCTGAATGAGATTGGTCAGCGCCTGCCGAAACTGCGAGGCATCGCAACAACACACAATTCCGGGCGAAAGCGCCCCGTCGCCCGCCACGCGGAACCGGATCGATGCATGTGCCTGCTGCTGGAACAGAACGGTATCGCGAATCAGCGCAACAATGTTCTCTTCCTTCATAATCGGCTCCGGCATACGCGCGAATGCTGAAAACTCGCTCACCATTCGCCCGATATCCCCGACATGTCGAATGATCGTCTCGATGCAACGCTCGAACGTTTCCGGCTCCTCGTCAATCTGGCGCAGGTACTTGCGACGAAGCCGCTCCGCCGAAAGCTGAATTGGCGTGAGCGGATTCTTGATCTCGTGGGCGATCCGGCGCGCAACATCCGCCCAGGCCGCCTTGCGCTGGGCCGCAAGAAGCTCGGTAATATCGTCGAACGTCAGAACTGCACCCTTATCCTCCTCGCCGATCATTTCGATCGCGATACGAACGAGCAACGTCCGGCGCGACCCGTCCGCAAGCGCATACGGCACTTCCGCCTGAGCAATTCGACTTGGACGGCGGTGCGCCGCCGCCAGGAGAGGCCTTAGATCCGGCACCAGATCGCAGATATCGCGACCGGACAACTCCGACGGCTCGCACTGAAACAGCTCACAAACAGTGGAATTTACGAGAGTAATCCGCCCATAATTATCTATGCCCGCCACGCCCGAGGATACGCCTGCGAGAATTGTTTCGGTAAAACGGCGACGATGATCGAGTTGTCGGTTCGCGTTGACGAGTTCGTCCCGCTGGCTCTGAATCTGGCTCGTCATCCGGTTGAATGAGCGCGCGAGGTACTCGAACTCGTCGAACGTCTTCGCCTCCGGCACCCGCGCCGTCAGATCACCCGCCCGAACTCGATCGGAAGCGTTGATGAGAACCCCGATCGGAGCGACGAGTTGGCGAGCGAAGACAAGCCCGAACCAGACCGCCGCGAGTAGAATGACAAACGCCACGGTAAAGAAAATAAGCGTCGCTGCTACCTGCAAGTCGGAGTAGCGCCCCTGAAGATCTTCATATTCCTCAGCAGCCTTGCGGGTATCCTGAAGATGCGAGAGCACAACGGGATCGACCATGCGACCGACAAACAGGTAGCTGTCGAAGAAATTGTTGAGTTTCACAAGCGCCCGAATCCGGTCGTCGCTCCCCGCCGTCATCAGCACGACGTCGCCGTCCTCGGCCGACTTAAGCGCATAATCGGGCACCGTTTCGAACCCAAGCGTAAAGGTCAACCCCGACTCGGCAAGAACCCGGCCCGACCGGTCGAACACAATCGCCTCGGAAAGGTTACGGAGGACAGACTGGGTACGCATAAGCCGGTCAAACGCGCCGGGATTGGCAAGCAAAAGCGTCGCCTGACGGTCGAGGTCATTCGCCATCGCCAGAACGTCGGCCCGGATGACCTGATGGTGTTCCTGCAAATAGGCTTCAGCAACCGCCTGCGATTCGTTCACCGCGGTCCTTACCCGCTCGCTGAACCAGGCCTGGATGCCGTAATGGAAGAAATACGCGGAGAACCCGGTCATCAGGATAGCAGGCGTCGCAGCCAGAAAGCAGAAAATCAACACAAGCCGGACATGCAGCCGCGACCCCGCAGCCCCCTGCCTCCTCCCGGCCCAGAGCGCAACGATCCGCAACGCGATCAGCGATACAAGTGCAAGAAGAATGACAAGGTCAAGATTAAGAAGCCAGAAGATCGTATCGGAATCGTCGCCAAAAGGCGGCATGGCCTTGAGCGCGGCGTAAGTCGCAAACCCGGAGAGAATCGCCGCAAGGCCTAGAAGAATTGCAACCTTGCGCTCCCAGCCGCTTTCCCGAACCGCGACGTAGAACCGATGCAAACGGGACTCATGATGGATACCGGCAGACGACACGCTCCGGGGAGCGGGGACATCGTCCAGACCCTCGCCGCCGGGATTGCGGAACAGGGTCACCGGAAAGTCAGGCTTGACGACCGGAAACTTAGGGAATATCCACAGATTGCGCATCTTATCGGAACAATAGTGACCTATGGAAAGACCTTCAAGAAAAACCTTCGCCGTCCTGATCGTCGCCGGCGGGGCGGGAACCCGTCTCGGCGGACCCGTTCCCAAGCAATACCAGGACCTTTGCGGCAAGCCGGTTCTGCGATGGACCGTCGAGAGGTTCATGAACCTCTCTTGCGCCCCGGAAATCCGGATCGTTATTCATCCTGATCATCAGGATCTTTATTATAGGTCATTGTCTGGACTACATTTACCTCCATGGATACCGGGAGGTCCAACGCGCCAGAACAGCGTTTATAATGGCCTGAAGGCGCTGTCTCTTGCTGCGAACGATATCGTCCTTGTCCACGATGCAGCCCGGCCATTCATCGACGAGGAGTCCATCGACGCGTTGCTCCGCGCCCTTAAAACCAGCCGTGCAGCATCTCTCGCGAGTCCGCTCGTCGAAACGGCCGTGCACGCCAGCGCCGGGAACATTGATCCGTCGCGCCCCATCGTTCGATCCGAAGCCTTCACGCTTCAGACCCCGCAGGCTTTTCGATACGGCGACCTTCTATATGCCCACGAAACTGCCGATACGGCTGAAGCGACCGACGACACGTCGCTCATGCGCGCAATCGGGATCGAGACGGCTCTGGTCACTGGCAGTCGCCGGAATATCAAAATTACAACCACGGAGGACATGGAGCTCGCCCGCACAATGCATTCGCCGAAAACAGAATTCCGGACGGGAACCGGCTTCGACGTTCACGCATTTCTGGAGTCCGAAGCGAAATGCATACGATTGTGCGGTGTCGACATTCCCCATGACCGGCGCCTCGCAGGTCACTCTGACGCGGACGTCGGCCTCCATGCCCTGACCGACGCCCTTCTCGGCGCTCTCGGGGCCGACGATATCGGAGTCCATTTCCCGCCATCCGACCCGCAATGGAAAGGCACAGACAGCGCGCTGTTCCTGGGCCATGCGGCAAAACTTCTGCTCGCGGCGGGGGGGCGCCTCGTTAACGCCGATGTGACCATCATCTGCGAAAGCCCCAAACTCGGCGGATACCGCGCGATAATGAAAAGCCGAATCTCCGAAATTCTCGGCGTTCCTCCGTCCCGCATCAACGTCAAGGCCACAACGACTGAGGGCCTCGGCTTCGCCGGACGCGGCGAGGGAATCGCAGCGCAGGCGTCTGTTTCGATTGAACTGTCTACCGCATGAAACTTTGCCTTGGAAAATCCGCGACGCCCGGTACACTCCCCTTTATGAAACTCAACATCCTGCGCTCCAGGCCACCGCACCTCGACTTCCGCAAGCCGCACAACTGGGTTGCGACATGGTTCGGATGCGGTCTTATGGTGCCCGCGCCCGGAACATGGGGGACTCTTGGCGGGATGCCGTTCGCACTGGCCTTTATGGCGCTCGGCGGTCCTGCCCTGCTTGCGATCGCGATCGTCGCAATCATACCAATCGGCCTTTGGGCCACGCGCTCCTTCGAAGAGGAGACTCAAACCCACGATTCGAGCATCATCGTTGTCGACGAAGTCGCGGGCATCTGGATTGCCTTGCTTCCGGCCGGTCTCGACCCTATCCTTTTCGTGGCTGGATTCTTCCTGTTCCGTCTGTTCGACATTGTCAAGGCCGGGCCGGTCGGCTGGGCTGACAGGAAACTGCCGGGCGCTTGGGGCGTCATGGCCGACGATCTGATTGCGGGCGTCTTCGCCGCGCTATGTCTGTGGGCGATCAAAACCTATGCTCCATTTGGCTTCTAGAGTTGCGGATATTCTGAAAGCGCGCGGCATGCGCCTCGCCACCGCAGAATCGTGCACGGGTGGAGGCATTGCCGCATCGCTGACCGATCTCGCCGGTTCGTCGGAATGGTTTGAGTGCGGCTACATCACCTATTCCAACGCCTCGAAAACTCGCATGCTTGGAGTCCCGGAGGAAACGCTCGCCGAATTCGGCGCTGTCTCCCCCGAAGCCGCCCTTGCCATGGCCTGCGGCGCTCTGGAACGTTCCGGTGCCGACGCCGCCATATCAGTCACCGGCATCGCCGGTCCCAGCGGAGGCACAGCGGACAAGCCCGTCGGTCTTGTCTATACCGGCTACGCACTCCGGGATAGTGCGCCGCGGATTATCAGACATAACTTCTCCGGCTCCCGCGCCGATATCCGGGCGCACACCGGACAAAGCGTTTTGAAAAACCTCATCGATCTTCTGGAAAAACAATGAGCGAAAAAATTACCTTCATTTCATCCGCCGACCATAAATATTTCCCGATGCTGCGGGAATGGATTCATTCCATACGCCGCTTTCCGGAAAGCCATGGACTGGATATCTGCATCCTCGACGTCGGCATGACCGAGGAGCAACTCGCCACGATCCGCCCTCTCGTAACGGTCATCAAGCCCGCCGACTGGCCGAAGAAGATTCCCGCGCACCGTATTCGCGGTCGCGACTTTATCAAGGCCTGCGTCAACCGTCCGTTCCTTAAAGATATTTTTCCCGGCTATGACATATATTTCTGGATGGATGCTGACACATGGGTTCAGAGGTGGCAGCCGGTTGAATACTTCATCGAAGGCGCCCGCCGCGGAAAGATGTCACTGACCAGCCAGTCCGACCGCGCCTATCCCAAAGGCATGCGAGTCAAGTGGCTCGGCGACTGGCCGTGGAAGGTACGCGGCTTTTACTTCACGAATGCCCGCATGGCCTTTGGACGGGACATGGCTCGAAAGCTTTTTCCGTTCCACGTGGTCCTCGCGGGAGCTTTCTGCCTGCACAAGGACGCCCCGCACTGGGCCAAATGGCAGGAACTGATCCTCAAGGCACTAGAGAAAGGAAAACCGTTCACGGCCGAACAACTTACCCTCGGCATCATGATCCATCTCGAAAAGCTCCCCGCCGAAGTGATGCCTGCCTGGTGCCATTGGCTGTGCGAGTTCAAACCGAAATGGGATGCTGCAAACAAATGCTGGGTCGAACCGTTCCTGCCGCATGAAAGGCTTGGAATCCTGCATCTGTCCGGCTACGACCGGATGCGCATAGACCGCAGCGACACAACGGATTTCCAGACGCTGGACGGCAAGACCATTCAAATGACCTACCGCTATCCCTGGTTCAACGGCGAGACAGGCGAGGAAACAAGCCCGGAGAGAGAAGTGCAACTGAAGAACGCGGCGCAGGCCGTTACTGCCACCGGGAACCGTCAGGAGCCGTAAAGCTCCCGTGCCCGTGTCTCGAATGCACCGACCATGCGCTTTATAATCTCGTTGAAGAAAACACTCATAAGACTTTTAAGAAGCGGACTTTTGAACTCGAAGTCGACATAGAAGTCGATCAGAGTTGCCCCGTTTTCCTGCGGAATGAACCGCCAATGGTTCGAAAGATTCCTCATCGGGCCCCGAAGATATTCCACGTGGATGTGGTCCGGGCGGAGTGCTGTCACGCGAGAGGTGAAACGCTCGCGGATCATCTTGTAACCGACGGTGAGGTCAGCGTAAAAAACATTTCCTTCCCGCCTTGTAATACGGCTGGACACGCACCACGGAAGGAATTTCGGATACTCGTCGACACCGGCTACAAGATCGAAAAGCTGTTCCGCCGAATAGGGAAGGACCTTCTGTTCCGCGTGCGTGGGCATATCCCTATCTATTCTGCTGCCTTAATACCGACGAGCCGGGCCTCCCGCGCGGCCTTCAGCTTGTTGTAATCGTCTTCCGCGTGGTAGGACGAGCGCGTCAGCGGCGAAGCCGACACCATGAGGAAGCCCTTGCCTCGCGCCATCGACTCAAGCTTTTCGAACTCTTCAGGAGTCCAGAACCGGTCGATAGGCGCGTGCTTCGGCGTAGGCTGAAGATACTGGCCGATGGTCAGAAAGTCGACATCGGCGGCGCGCAAATCGTCCATGACCTGCCCGACCTCTTCAAGCGTCTCGCCAAGTCCCACCATCATACCCGATTTGGTGAACAGTGATGGCTCAAGCTCCTTAACTCGCGCAAGAAGAGACAGCGAGCGGAAATAGCGCGCCCCGGGCCGAATCGTCGGATACAGGCGCGGAACGGTTTCAAGATTGTGGTTAAATACATCCGGGTGCGCGCGGATAACCAGATCAATTGCCGCATGGTCGCCGCGGAAATCTCCAGGAAGAATCTCGATTGTCGTCTCCGGACTCTTGTAACGGATCGCATCGATGGTGTTAACGAAGTGCGCCGCGCCGCCATCCGGTAAATCATCACGGTCTACAGACGTCACGACGACGTGGCGGAGACCCATTTTCGCCGTCGCCTCGGCAACCCGAAGCGGCTCCATCCGGTCGAGCGCATCGGGTCGCCCGGTCGCAATATTGCAGAACGAACACGCCCGCGTACAGACCTCCCCCATGATCATGAAAGTCGCGTGCTTTCTGTTCCAGCACTCGCCAATGTTCGGACAGCCAGCCTCTTCGCACACCGTCGTCAACTTGAGTTTCCGCACGATATCGACGGTTTCCCCGTAAGTCTTCCCCTGTGGGGCGCCGACACGGATCCAGTCCGGCTTGCGACCGCTCGGACGGTCCGGATTTTTCTGTTTTTCCGGATGGCGCTTCTTCGGATCCAGAAGTTTAGGGTTATAGGTCATAAGCCTTTACTCGCCCGGGGCAAGAAAATGTTTGTAAAACCAGCGAGCGGCCACAAGGAAAACCGCAAGAGCGAAAAAGAAGTACAGAAAGAAAACGAAATTGTACATCATCTCGGCGTCCTCCGCGCCCTTTGGCGGCACAGCGGGACCATTGGTCGCGCTAACGAGCAGCGTCGGCAGGCTCCAGACAATCGCGAGCGCAGCGATCCCGATTTTTACGAGGGACGGTCTCTCTTTTTGCGGCCTGAACATGCAAATCCCCTTCTCTTCAGGAACAACGGGTTACCGTCAGTAGTGTATCGCCCTTCCGTACGCGTCCAAAACACTTTCATGCATCATTTCTGAAAGCGTCGGGTGTGGAAAGACGGTGTGCATAAGCTCCGCCTCCGTTGCTTCCAACGTTCGGGCGATCCCGAATCCCTGGACCAACTCTGTCACTTCCGCACCAATCATGTGTGCACCAAGCAACTCTCCCGTTCTTGCGTCAAATACGGTTTTGACAAGCCCGTCCGGTTCGCCAAGTGCGATCGCCTTGCCGTTACCGATGAACGGAAACCGGCCAACCCGGACCTCATAACCGGCCTCTTTCGCCGCCCTTTCGGTCAGCCCGACAGACGCAATCTGCGGATGGCTGTAGGTACAACCCGGAATATTCCGCTTGTCCAGCGGATGAACGTCCCCGACACCCGCGAGTTTCTCGACGCAGATCACCCCCTCATGCGAGGCCTTGTGTGCGAGCCACGGCGCGCCCGCGACGTCGCCAATCGCATAGATTCCGGACTCACCTGTTTGCAGCCATTCGTCTGTAACAATCTGCCCGCGCTCCAGCTTTACCTTCGTATTCTCAAGCCCGATGTTGTCCGTGTTCGCGACAATCCCGACCGCCATGATGGCGCGGTCGAAGACGTGCTGCTCCTCCTTGCCATCCGACGCGCGGATCGTCGCCTTGACGTTGGATTTGCTCTTCTCAAGTTTCGTAACCGTCGCCCCCGTAAGAATTTTTACCCCCTGCGCCTCGAAGGCCTTCCGGGCCATAGTCGAAATCTCCTCGTCCTCGACCGGCAAAATGCGGTCCACGACCTCAACCAGCGTTACCCTCGCGCCAAGATCATTGTAAAAACTTGCGAATTCTGTCCCGATAGCGCCTGATCCCACGACGAGCAGGCTCTTCGGCATCGCATCTGGAACCATTGCCTCCTTGTACGTCCAGACAACCTTTCCGTCCGGCTCAAGACCGGGCAGGACGCGCGCACGCGCGCCAGTCGCGAGAACGATGTGTTTCGCGGAAAGGTTTTGCGTAACCTTTCCATCTACTTCGACCGTAATTCTGCCCTTGCCTGCGAGCTTTCCCCATCCGTCAATGATCGAGACCTTGTTTTTCCGGAGAAGTCCCTTGACCCCCTGCGAGAGCTGCTTCGACACGGCGCGCGAACGCTCAATCACTTTCGTGAAATCAACCTCCAAGCCACTGACCTTCAAACCATACCGGTCGGCATGGCGAACAAGCCTGTGCACCTCCGCGGACCGCAGAAGCGCCTTGGTCGGGATGCATCCCCAGTTCAGGCAGACGCCTCCGAGATGACTGGCTTCGACGAGCGCCGTCCTCATGCCCAATTGGCTCGCGCGGATCGCGGCAACATACCCGCCAGGACCGCCGCCTATGACTACAAGATCAAAAGTATTTTCAGTCATTCAGGCTCATCCCGTCGTTACATTTCTCACATAGCTCATTCGTCGCAAATGGTCGGCGCCCTCGCAAAACCCGCCTGGCGTGCCAGGAACGTAAACGCTACCCTACGCCTACAACAGCATCCGCACCGGGTTCTCGGTATAATCCTTGAAAACCTTAAGAAACTCCGCCCCCACCGCTCCATCGACGCTGCGGTGGTCGACCGAAAGCGTGCAGTGCATGAAGGTGCCAATCTTGATTTCGCCATTTTCGACAAAAGGCTTTTGTTCGCCCGCGCCGACGGCAAGAATACAGGATTGGGGCGGATTGATTATTGCGCCAAACTCCCTGATCCCGTACATGCCAAGATTGGAAACGCTGAACGTGCCGCCCTGGAATTCTTCCGGCTTCAGCTTGCCGTCGCGGGCGCGCCTGACGAGGTCCTTCATCTCCTCGGATATCGCACGCAAGCCTTTGGTCTCCGCCTTCTTTACGATCGGCGTGATCAAACCGCTCGGCGTCGCGACCGCGACTGAAATATCAGCGTTCTTGTACTGCAGAATCGCGTCATCGGTCCATGCGACGTTGGCTTGCGGATAGGCTTTAAGAGCCTGCGCCACAGCCTTGATAACAAAATCGTTAACCGAAAGCTTAAACGCGCCCTCAGCCTCATCGTTGATCCGTTTACGCGCCTCGAGAAGCGCGTCGATGCGGCATTCGACGGTCAAATAAAAATGCGGGACGGTCTGCTTGGATTCCAAAAGGCGCCGCGCCACGATCTTGCGAATATTGTCGTTCGGAATGATGTCGTATTCCATGCCAAGCGCGTCGGCCATTTCCCGTACGCCGGGGCCCGCGGGCACCGAGGAAGCAGGCCTTCCGGTCACAGACGGGCCATTCCCGGCCCCGGTCGCCATGGCCCTTTCGACGTCGGCTTTCACGACCCGTCCGCGCGGCCCGGAACCATCGATCGTCGAAACATCGATTCCGGCATCCGCCGCTACCCGCCGCGCGAGGGGAGAGACAAAGACGCGGTTCCGGATCCCCGAAGCTCCATAATTCCGCATCTCGGAGCTCTTGTGCTCCTGCGACTCCGCAGATCTCTGATTTTGACTGCCCGCGCTTTCCTGCGGTTCGCCCTTCGGGGCTTCCGAACTGCGAAGATTCGAAGACTCGGAGCGGAAATTCGACGACTCGATATCTTCCCCATCCCCGGCCAGAATCGCGATCACCTCGTTCACCTTGACGTTCCCGGTACCTTCCGGAACGACAATTTTCGCGAGCGTGCCCTCGTCAACAGCCTCGAACTCCATCGTCGCCTTGTCGGTCTCAATCTCGGCAATCACGTCGCCGGCGGAAACAGCATCGCCCTCCTTCTTAAGCCACTTCGCCAGATTCCCTTCCGTCATAGTCGGCGAGAGAGCGGGCATGGTTATCTTAATCGGCATTACAGTCGTCCTTGTTTAATTCACCGTGAAGACACGAAGATCACGAACTACAACACTCTTTGCGCCTCCTTCATGCGCTTCGTGCCTGCGAGGTGATAAATTTCATTCCGCGTAACAAACCTTCTTCGCAGCAGCAACGATATCGGCGACCTGCGGGAGCGCCAGACGTTCCAGATTGGCGGCGTAGGGCAGCGGTACATCGGCGGCGCACACCCGGGCGACCGGGGCATCGAGGTAATCGAAGGCGTGCTCCATCGCGAGCGCCGCAATTTCCGAGCCGATGCCCGAAAATGCCCAACCCTCCTCAATCGAGACGATCCGGTTTGTCTTTTTCAAGCTCTCGATAATCGTGTGACGATCGAGCGGACGGATAGTACGCAGATTGATGACTTCTGCATCAATCCCCTGCCCCGCAAGCTCGTCAGCCGCCTGAAGCGTCTTGCCTACCATGATCGAGTACGCCACGAGCGTGACGTCCTTCCCTTCGCGCTCGATGCGCGCTCTCCCGATGGGCGGAACATACTCCTCATCCGTAGGCACGTCGAAGCTCTGGCCGTACATAATCTCGTTCTCAAGGAACACAACCGGGTTCGGATCGCGGATCGCCGCCTTCAAGAGACCCTTCGCATCCGCCGCCGACCACGGCGCAACAACCTTGAGGCCCGGAATATGCGCATACCAGCTCGCGAAATCCTGGCTGTGCTGGGCGGCCACCCGCGCCGCCGCGCCGTTCGGCCCGCGGAACACGATGGGACACCCCATCTGTCCGCCCGCCATGTACAGGGTCTTCCCGGCGGAGTTCACGATATGATCGATGGCCTGCATCGCAAAGTTCATGGTCATGAACTCGACAATCGGCTTGAGGCCCGAGAAGGCCGCTCCAACACCAATGCCGGCGAATCCGTGCTCGGTAATCGGCGTGTCGATCACACGCCTGGCCCCGAACTCCTCAAGCAGCCCTTGCGTAACCTTGTATGCCCCCTGATATTCCGCGACCTCTTCTCCCATGACGAAAATGTCGGGATCCCGGCGCATCTCCTCCGCCATGGCGTTGCGCAACGCTTCCCGCACCGTCAACTTTTCAGTGCTACGAAAGAAAGCTGCCTCATCGAAGGCAGGCGGCTCAATGACATGTCCCTGGGCATAGAGAATGTCACGGTTCCGGACCCCGGAGTCTCCATGATTCCGCATTTCCGAACGATCACGGGCCTGTTCTTTCGGGGATTCAGGAGGACGAAGATTGGGAGACTCGAGATCCCCCTCGCTCTCGCCGTCCTCTAGCAAAATCGCAATCGGCGTATTGACGGCGACCCCTGCCGTCCCCGCTTCAATCAGGATTTTCCCGATCACGCCCTCGTCGACGGCCTCAAACTCCATCGTCGCCTTGTCAGTCTCGATCTCGGCAATCACCTCGCCGGCGGAAACCTTGTCCCCCTCTTTCTTGAGCCACTTCGCAAGATTACCCTCCGTCATGGTCGGCGAAAGAGCGGGCATGAGAACTGTGATCGTCATTGTTGTTCACTCACATTTTAAGTAATCACCTGCGCGCGCACGGCGCGGTCTGCCGGCATTCCATGGATTTACAGCGGAATTACCGCAATCGCCTCAACTTCAATCCTGCAACCAGGCTTGACAAGAGTGACGCCACCAACAAGCGTGCTGGCCGGGCGGCATTCTTCAAAATATTCGTTTCGAACCGGCGAGACCTTCGCGAAGTCCGCCACATCCGTCAGGAATGTCTGGACCTTGACAACATGGCTCATGTCGCCCCCGGCCTCCGCCAGAATCGATTTGATATTTTCGAAAATGTGGCGCGTCTGAATCTCGACATCTTCCGACACGAGGTTGCCTTCAGTGTCCAGGGGCAACTGACCCGTGATGAAAACCATCCGCGCGGGACCGATCAAATCGACGGCCAATCCGTGAGAATACGCGCCGAGAGCTTTGGGCATCGATGGCGGAGACAGCCTTATTTTTTTTAATTCAGCCATTAATTCAAACTTTCTCAGTGATAAGAATACTTGGTTGTTTTCCCTTCAGGCGCGAGGCGACGGTCGCAAGCCCACCCGAAAAATTTTTTGCTCCTCTCCGGAAGGCAGAGAGTGCACAAACCATCACGCCTCCACCAAAACGTCCGTCCACAACTCTTCCGGATCAGGCTCCGCGGATTCGGTAGCAAACTGGGCAGCCTCGTTCACAACGTCCTTGACCTGCTTTTCGATGGACTTTACGTCGTCCTCCCTGACACCGCCCTCGTCCATCATGATCGCCTTGAGCGAAAGGATCGGGTCGCGGTCCTCCTTGTATTTGGCGACCTCTTCCTTCGTGCGGTACTTCGCCGGATCCGACATCGAGTGGCCGCGGAAGCGATAGGTCATCATCTCCAGAATGTAGGGCCCGTTTCCGGAACGCACGTAATCGAGCGCCCGCGCCGCCGCCTCGCGCACCGTAAAGACGTCCATGCCGTCGACCTGCTCTCCCGGGATCCCGAAGCCCTGCCCCCGGGCGTACAATTTTCCAGCGGCATGACGAGCCACGCTCGTGCCCATGCCATACTGGTTGTTCTCGATGATATAAAGAACGGGCAGCGTCCATAGCGCGGCCATGTTATAGCTCTCGGCAGTTTGCCCCTGATTCGCGGCACCGTCGCCCATATATGCAACCGCGACTCCCCCGTCCTCGCGGTATTTGTGCGCAAAAGCGAGCCCGGTGCCAATCGCCGTGCTCGCACCGACGATCCCGTGGCCGCCAAAAAACTTTTTTTCCTTCGAAAACATATGCATCGAGCCACCCTTGCCGCGGGAGTAGCCCGTCTTGCGGCCTGTCAGTTCGGCCATGACGCCCTTCGGATCCATGCCGGTAGCCAGCATATGCCCGTGATCACGATATGTTGTGATGACAGTATCTTCCGGCCTTTGCATCGACTGAATGCCCGTAACGACCGCCTCCTGTCCGATATATAGGTGACAAAAACCGCCGATCAGGCCCATTCCGTACATCTGCCCGGCCTTCTCCTCGAACCGCCGTATGAGCAGCATCCCGCGGTACAACTCCTTCATCTCGTCCTGCGAGACTTCCGGATCGATATTCGAGGTGCGCTTTGCCTGAGCTTTGTCTTTTGCGGCCACGGCGAAAATCCTCCTTGGATCGTCCTGATTTGAAAGGTGACGTTAGGCGAAATCACCCTTCCATGCAAGGCAGATTGGCGGACGCGCAAAGGAACCCGCGCATCAGCCAAAAACGCAGATTATGTAGGGCATTCGAACGGAAAGATCAATTGGCGCTACTCGAAAATGATCCGCTCTTCCGGACGAACGTAGCCAAGAACGTGGCGAACGCGCTCCTCCAAAAGATCGCGGTTAATCGAACCGGGACGGAGCATAACGACCTTTTCCTCAATGGCAGCGCGCTCTGCCGCCTTCGATTCCCAGGCGCGCTCGACATGATCGATTTTCTTTTCCAGCACAAGAAGTCGGAGATAGCTGCGATCTCCTTGAATCAGATGATAGCAGAAATAGAAACACAAACAGAACCCGATAAAACCCATCAGATTCTGGCGAAGGAAAAGTTTGTATGCATTGATCCCGTTCATGTATTCATCGAATCACAAACGAATCGGTCAGGTCAAGAAAATAAATAAGCTGATTCAACGCTTTAGCGGAGAACACAAGGCGAACAAACAAACATAACCGATTCAAATGATTCAGGTTTCTCTGAACACCAAAAACTGGAGCGTCAAGACCGCCTCGGACACAATCCACCGATTTATCCACAACTCCATCCACACGGCCAACGACGAACAAGCGCCGTCGCTCCACCGTCACCATCGACTTCGCCGGCGGCGGCAGCATTTTCATCAACAGCCAGATCGACACACAGAACATCGATTACATCGTCTTCCACGACGGGACGGTCTGGGACATGGAAACCGTGCTCGTCCCCGCCTACGGCACCGCCGGGAACGACAGCATGAAAGGCACGAACGCCCATTCCTCCTACCGCGAGGGAGCCAGCGTCGACGACCTGATCTACGGCTATGCGGGGAACGATACCATCGACGGTTATGAGGGCATCAACACGATCTATGGCGGGGACGGCGTCGACACGATCTACGGCGGAACCGATTCCGACACGCTCTACGGCGAGGCTGACGGCGACAATCTCAACGGAGACGAGGGCGACGACACGCTGTGGGGCGCGGGCGGGGACGACACGCTCAATGGCGGGTATCATGCCGACGTCCTGTATGGCGGCGCCGGGAACGATACAC